>NZ_CP121648.1:954166-1272222 GCF_029714205.1 Methylobacterium sp. CB376
CGGAAGCGTCATGCATATTGAGACCGCCAGAACGGTGGTATACTGCCGATGCGCCCGGCGACGGGCGGCGCTGCGGACCGTGATGCCGGTGTCAAACGCGATCCCTCCCTCGCTCGATCAGGCCGCGGCGCCCGGGCCGTCATCCTTCGCAGCATCGCGGCGGGGTGGCCAGATCCGGGCGATTTCGTATGGCGGGGCCCCGGCGGAGGCGGGGCGGGACTCCTCGCGGCTGCCCTGCGGCTGGGTGCTCGACGGGGGCCTTCGCCTGTTCCGGGGGGACGGGGCGCGGGTCGGCCGCTCGGCGGCGGCGCTCAAGCTCCTCCTCGCCCTGGCCGTGACCGCGGAGGAGGACGGCTCGGCCCTGCTCTCCTGCGCGCAGCTCGCCGCTCTGGCGGGGCTCACGCAATCGCTGATCGTCTCGGGCAAGCGCCTCCTCGCGGATTACGGCCTCGTGCGCGTCGAGGCCGAGGGCCGGCGGACCCGCCTCGCCCTGACGCGCTACGGGCCGGACCATAGGGCCGCCCGCATCCGCCACGATCCCGCCTATCGGGCCAACCCGGCGGCCGAGATCCGGGGCCTGCGCGCCCTCTCCTGCCGCCGGAGCGGCCATCTCGACGCGCTCAAGCTCTACATCCTGCTCTGCGCCCTCGCGGGCGAGGAGGGCGCCCGCGAGGGCGCGCAGGGCGGTCCGGTCGCCCTGCCGGCCGGCCTCGCGGCGGACCTCCTGAACCTGACGATCCTGCGGCTCTCGGCGGCCCTCGCCCTGCTCCGGGACCAGGGGCTCGCGGAGCTCGGGGACGCGCGACCGGACACGCTCCTCGCGCGCCCGCTGCCGCTGCCGTGAGCCGGAGTCGCGCGGGCCCGGGAGGCCGGTCGTGATCGCGTCCGAGCGGCGGCTGCTGCGCCACCTCGCGCGGGCGGAGGGCTGGGTCGGCCTCGCGGACCTGAAGCGCCAGCGCCTCCTCGACGACGGCACCGGTCTCCTGGTACCCAATTTAATGGCGCGCGGCCTCGTGGATTACCGGGCGGACAGCCAGGATTTGCGCCTCACCGCGGCCGGCCGCGCGGCCGCCGCGGCGGCGTCCCCGGGCAGGGGCTGAGGACTGCCCCCGGGCGGGGCGAGCGCGCGACGGGCACAGGCCGGGCAAAGATCCGGCGCGAAGGAGGGGAGACGACCTGATGGATGCCGAGCTTGCCGAGTCGCCGCGCCCGGGCGCGGCGCCGGGCCCGCCGTCGCGGGAGGCCATCGTCGCGCGGGCGGGATTCAACCGCTGGCTCGTGCCGCCGGCGGCGCTCGCGATCCACCTCTGCATCGGCATGTCCTACGGGCTGTCGGTGTTCTGGCTGCCGCTGTCGCGGGCGCTGAGCACCGGCCGGCCCCGGCGGCCTGCCCGGAGATGAGCCTGCTCGGCGCCCTCGTCACCACCACCTGCGACTGGCGCGTCAGCGACCTCGTGGTGGTGTTCTCGATCGGCATCGTGATGCTCGGCCTCTCGGCGGCCCTGTTCGGGGGCTGGCTGGAGCGGGCGGGCCCGCGCAAGGCGGGGCTCGTCGCGGCCCTGTGCTGGGGCGGCGGCTTCCTGATCGGCGCGCTCGGGGTCGCTCTGCACCAGCTCTGGCTGATCTGGCTCGGCATGGGCGTCATCGGCGGGATCGGCCTCGGCCTCGGCTACATCTCGCCGGTCTCGACCCTGGTGAAGTGGTTCCCCGACCGGCGCGGCATGGCGACCGGCATGGCGATCATGGGGTTCGGGGGCGGGGCGATGATCGGCTCGCCCCTCGCCGACCTGCTCATCACCCGCTTCAAGGGCCCGGGCGAGGCCGGGGTCTGGCAGACGCTCGCGATCATGGGCGCGGGCTACCTGCTCATCATGACGGCGGGCGCCTTCGGCTACCGGGTGCCGCCGCACGGCTGGATGCCGGAGGGCTTCGCCCCGCCCGCCGCCCTGGCCTGGCTCGCGGTCGGGCTGCCGAACGCCTGGGGGGTCTGGATCACCCTGGGAAAGGCGCTGATCCTGTTCCGCTGAGCCTCACGCGCCGACGCACCTCAGCATGAGGAAGGGCGTGAGCGCCATCACGGTCCGGCCTCATGGCCTGCCATTCTGGTGGACGCAGGCCAAATTGGACGAATGCCAAATTGGACGGATGCCAAGCAGGCCCTCGATCTCGTGGAAATCCTTGAATTCCGGCGAAATGGCCGCGCCGGACATCGAAAGGGGCTCCGCCTCTCGGGAGGGGCCGGGCCACCGGTCGACGCCGACGCGGCAGAGCCCGGGCTCCGGCCCGCGCCGGCCCGGGCGCCCCTGCGGAACAGCGCCGGCCCCGGTCCGTTGGTCCGGCAGCATCCCCGCGGCGATCCCGGCGGGGACCCCGATTCCGGACCGAGGAGATTCCGCCATGCGCGCCCGCGCGGTCGGCCTTGTGCTCGCCCCCCTCCTGCTCGCGGCCGGTGCGGCGCTCGCGCAGCCGTCGGGGCCCTTCTTCGACGAGGACGGCCCCGCCGTCACCGGCAGCCTGCGGGGGGAACCCGGCTGGGGCTACTACCCGCCCCGCACGGGTCCGCGCGTCTGCCAGAAATGGTGCGAGGCCGACCTCGTGCCCTGCGACCCGCCGAACTTCAAGATCGCCGACGGCCGCTGCCGGCCGAATTCCGGCGGGCGGTTCTGAAGCCTGCATCCCCGGCCGCGGCCCGCCCGCCGCGGGCCCTCCCGCGTCGCGTCAGGAGCTGACCCCGCAATGATCGATTTCCCGAAGCCGCCCTTCAGCCGCCAGAAGCCGATCCCGATGCCCGGCCGCGACGCCGAGATGGATCCGAGGCCCGATTACGGCGAGGGCCACTATCGCGGCTCGGGCCGGCTGGCGGACCGCAAGGCCATCATCACCGGGGCGGATAGCGGGATCGGCAAGGCCGTGGCCCTCGCCTTCGCCCGCGAGGGCGCCGACGTGCTGATCAGCTACTACGACGAGCACGACGACGCCCGCGAGGCGGCGCGGCTCGTCGAGGAGGCCGGCCGCAAGGCGGTGCTGGTGCCGGGCGACATCAAGGACCCGGCCCATTGCCGGGCGATCGTCGAGAAGGCGGTGGCGGCCTTCGGCCGGGTCGACGTGCTCGTCAACAACGCCGCCCATCAGGCGACCGTGCAATCGGTCGAGGACCTCAGCGACGAGGAATGGGACGTCACCTTCCGCACCAACATCCACGCGATGTTCTACCTCGTGAAGGCGGCCCTTCCCCACATGCGGCCGGGCAGCGCGATCGTGAACACGACCTCGATCAACGCCGACACGCCGAGCCCGCAGCTCCTCGCCTACGCGACGACCAAGGGCGCGATCCAGAACTTCACCGGCGGCCTGGCCCAGCTCCTGGCCGAGAGGAACATCCGGGTGAATTGCGTCGCCCCCGGCCCGGTCTGGACGCCGCTGATTCCCTCGACGATGCCCAGGGAGAAGTTCGAGCAGTTCGGCAAGCAGGTGCCGATGCAGCGGCCGGCCCAGCCCTGCGAGCTCGCGCCGATCTACGTCATGCTGGCGGCCGAGGAGGCGAGCTACGTCTCGGGCGCCACGGTCGCCGTCACGGGCGGCAAGCCGCTGATCTGACCGCGGGAGGCGGCCCGTCGACAAGTCTCTCCGAGCCGCCGGGACGCCTCACGACTTGTGAGGAATTTGGCCTCTACCTCATCTGGATGATGACAGCCGGGGATGGATGCGGCGTCATCTGAGGGTTGCAACGAGAGTTCGTCGCGGGCGCGGCCCGATCAGGCGAACCGGCGGCGGGACCGCGCTCGCGACGGGCGCGGATCCGGCCGGCACCCACAGGAGAGGACACCCGATGCGCCTGATCCGCCTCGCTCCGCTCGCGCTGCTCGCGACCGCCCTCGCCGCCCCGGCCGGCGCCGAGGACCTGCCCCGGGAAGCGAGCTTCCGCATCACCTACACCTCCACCAACCCGGTCCCGGGCAAGCCGGTCCAGCTCGGGCCGACCCGCAGCCACGCGGTCGGCGTGAGCATCATGGCGGCGGTGAACCAATCCGGCGGCAAGCTCCTCCACAACATGGCCGGGCGCTGCAGCAGCAGCGCGATGTTCGACAGCGATGCCAAGACGTTCGAGAACCAGGGCTACTGCGACTACGTCGATGCCGACGGCGACCACGTCTACGAGCGCTACGCCTTCGCGCCGCAGCCGATGAGCGCGCGGCTGAAGGGGACCGGCGAGTGGATCGGCGGCACCGGCAAGTTCACGGGCCTGTCGGGCAGCTTCGACATCCAGGCGAGCCGCCTCTCGCCCCTCGCCGAGGGCGTCGCCCAGAGCGTGGGCGAGAAGACCGGCACCTACGTGATCCGGGACAAGGTCGCGGACGCCAAGTAGCGGACTCAAGCAGCGCTCCCCCGAGGAGCGCACCCCTTCCGATACGCGAAGCGGCGCCGCATCGCTGCGGCGCCGCTTCGCGCGCGCTCAGGCGCGCAGGATCAGGACAGCAGGCCCCGCGCGTTCGCCGCCTCGGCCCGCGCGATGCTGCCGAGGGCGAGGCGCATCACGGTCTGGCCGGTCTCGTCGCGCACCTTCAGGGCGAGGTCGGCGGCCTGCCCGCAGGGGAGCGGGCCGCTCGCGCAGGAGCGCAGGGCCAGCATCGCCTCGGCATGCGCCGCCCGCACGTCCGCCAGGACGACCCCGACATCGTCCCGGGCGTCGAAACCCTCGGCTTCCAGGTCGAAGAAGTAGCGGTGCACGGCCATCCCCCAATTCGCGCTGCCATGGAAGCCCGGAGCGGCGGCCCTTCGCCTTCACACAGGCTGACCTGCGCTGCGATGCAAGAGCCGTTCCGCGGCGCATCAATTGCTTAGGTAGCACGGCCGGGCGCCTCGGCGAGGGGCAGATAACCCCATCTTACCCGCGCCCAGTGAACCGCCCCGGCACCTCGCGGGCGCGGCCCTTTGCGGTAAGGTGGGGTTCGGCAGGAGGAGATCCCGGATGGTCTATCGCCACGTCGTCGGCCCTCGGACCTGGCTGTTCGCCGACCTCGCCGAGCTGATGGCGAAGGCGAGCCCGATCCGCTCCGGCGACCGCCTCGCCGGCCTCGCGGCGGGGAGCGCCGAGGAGAGCGTGGCGGCCCGCTGGTGCCTCGCCGAGGTGCCGCTCGCCGACCTGATGAACCGCCCGCTGATCCCCTACGAGGCGGACGACGTCACGCGCCTCATCCTCGACAGCCACGACGCGGCGGCCTTCGCGGCGATCGCCCACCTGACCGTCGGGGATTTCCGCGAGTTCCTGCTCACGGCGGACGCGGCCGCGCTGGCGCGGATCGCCCCCGGCATCACGCCGGAGATCGCCGCGGCGGTGTCGAAGATCATGCGCAACCAGGACCTGATCCTGGTCGCCCGCAAGTGCCGGGTGGTCACGCGCTTCCGCAACACGATCGGCCTGCCCGGCACCATGGCGGTGCGCCTCCAGCCCAACCACCCGGGCGACGATCCGGCCGGCATCACCGCGGCGATCCTCGACGGGCTCGCCTATGGCTGCGGCGACGCGGTGATCGGCATCAACCCGGTCTCGGATTCGGTGCAGGCGATCAGCCGCCTGCTCCACCTCCTCGACGACCTCATCGCCCGCCTGGAGATCCCGACCCAGGGCTGCGTGCTCACCCACGTCACCACGACCCTGGAGGCGATTCGGCGGGGCGTGCCGGTCGACCTCGTCTTCCAGTCGATCGCCGGCACGCAGGCGGCGAATGCCTCCTTCGGCGTCACCCTGCCGCTGCTTGCCGAGGCACGGGAGGCGGCGCTCTCGCTCAAGCGGGGCACGCTCGGCGAGGACGTGATGTATTTCGAGACCGGCCAGGGCTCCGCCCTCTCGGCCGACGCCCATCACGGCATCGACCAGCAGACCCTGGAGGCGCGGGCCTACGCGGTGGCGCGCGCCTTCCGGCCGCTCCTCGTCAACACGGTGGTGGGCTTCATCGGGCCCGAATACCTCTACGACGGCAAGGAGATCATCCGGGCCGGGCTGGAGGATCACTTCTGCGGCAAGCTGATGGGCGTGCCGCTCGGCTGCGACGTCTGCTACACGAACCACGCCGAGGCCGACCAGGACGACATGGACACGCTCCTGACCCTGCTCGGCGCGGCGGGCGTGAGCTACGTCATGGGCGTGCCGGGGGCCGACGACGTGATGCTGAACTACCAATCGACGTCGTTCCACGACCAGCTCTACCTGCGCGAGGTGCTCGGCCTGAAGCGGGCGCCGGAATTCGCCGCCTGGCTCGCGCGGATCGGGCTGACGGACGCGGCCGGGGCGCTCCTGCCCGGGGGCGCCAGGCCGCTCCTCGCCGCCGCCCCGGGGCTCGCCGCGTGAGCGCCGACGAGACCGTGCGCCCCGCGCAGGCCAAGCCCCCGGAGGAGGCCCTGACCGCGGAGGAGGCCCTGACCGCGGAGGAGGCCCTGACCCCGGAGGAGGCCTGGGGCCGGCTCAAGGCCCTCACCCCCGCCCGGATCGGGCTCGGCCGCGCCGGTTCCGGCCTGCCGACCCGGGAGGTGCTCGCCTTCGCGCTCGCCCACGCGCAGGCGCGCGACGCGGTCCACGCGCCCCTCGACGCGGCGGCCCTGCGCGCCGGGATCGAGGGGCTGGGGCTGCCGGTGCTGGCGATCGCCTCGCGGGCGCCCGACCGCGCCACCTACCTGCGCCGGCCGGATCTCGGGCGACAGCCCGACCCGGAGGGCCTCGCGCGGCTCGCCGCCGCGGCCGGGGATCCGGTCGACCTCGCGATCGTGGTGGCGGACGGGCTCTCGGCCCGGGCGGTGCACGAGGGGGCGGTGCCGCTCCTCGCCGCCCTCGCCCCGGCCATCGCCGGCTCGGGCTGGAGCCTCGCGCCGATCGTGCTGGCCGAGCAGGCCCGGGTCGCGCTCGGCGACGCGGTCGGCGCGGCGCTCAGGGCCAGGGCCGTCGCGGTGCTGATCGGCGAGCGGCCCGGCCTCTCCTCCCCGGACAGTCTCGGGATCTACCTCACCCTCGATCCCCGCCCCGGCCGCACCGATGCGGAGCGCAACTGCCTCTCGAATGTCCGCGCCGCCGGCCTGAGGCCGGACCTCGCCGCCTTCAAGCTGCACTGGCTCCTCGGCGAGGCGTTCCGGCGCGGGCTCACCGGCGTGGCCCTCAAGGACGAGAGCGACCGGCTCCTCGGGAGCGACGCCGCCGCCCCGCTCACGGCGCCGCCTTGAACTCCCTTCGAGCCGCAGGCTCACCTCGTCGCCGAGGGCCGGAAGGAAGGCCGTCATGCCGAATTCGGAGCGGCGGAGCACCGCCCGCCCGTCGAACCCCACCGTGTAGGTCTTGTCGACCGGGTGGATGCCGGCTTGGTTGAAGGTCACGTCGAGGACGATGGGCTTCGTCGTGCCCCGCAGGGTGAGGTCGCCCGTCACCCGCGCGGTGGTGGGGCCGGTCGGCTCCACGGCCCGGCTCTCGAAGGTGGCGGTCGGGAACCGCTCCGCGTCGAAGAAGTCCGGCCCGCGCAGGTGGGCGTTCAGCGCCTCGTGAAGCGCGTTCACGCTCGCGGTCGCGACCCGCACGCTGAGCCGGCTCTGGGCGGGCGCCTTCGGGTCGAGGCTGAGATCCCCGGCCACGTCGGTGATCTGGCCGTAATAGGTCGAGTAGCCGAGATGGCTCAGCGACCACGTGATCTTGCCGTGGGCGGCGTCGAGCCGGTAGTGCCCCGCCCGCACCTGGGTCGGGTCGGCGGAGGGCGGCGCGACGGCCTCCTCGGCCGCCGCCGGCAGCGCGAGCGCGACGAGGAGGCAGGCGAGCACGGTCGCACGCTTCATGCGGTCACCTTGTGGGTTCGGGCGGGGTCGCCGATATGGCCCGGATCCCATCCCACGAACAGGCCGGCGGCTCAAGGACGGGCCGCCCCCAACGGAACCCCATGATCGGCAAGCTGAAGGGTGTGGTCGATTCCTACGGCGAGGATTTCGTGATCCTCGACGTGCACGGCGTCGGCTACGAGGTACATTGCTCGGCGCGCACGCTGCAGCGGCTGCCGCCGGCCGGCGAGGCGACGGACCTCGCCATCGAGACGGTGGTCCGCGAGGACATGATCCGGCTCTACGGCTTCCGGTCGGACGCGGAGCGGGAATGGTTCCGCCTGCTCCAGACCGTGCAGGGGGTCGGCACCCGGGTGGCGCTCGGCCTGCTCTCGGTGCTGGAGCCGGCCGAGCTCGCCACCGCCATCGCCACCGGCGACAAGGGCGCGGTCGCCCGCGCCCCGGGCGTCGGGCCGCGGCTCGCCGCCCGCCTGGTCGCCGAATTGAAGGACAAGGCGCCGGCCTTCGCCCCGGTCGATCCGGCGCTCGTGCGCCTCGCGGGCGCGGTCGAGGCGCGCACCGCGCCCCAGCCGGTGGCGGACGCGATCTCCGCCCTCGTCAATCTCGGCTACCCGCAGGCCCAGGCCTCGGCCGCCGTCGCGGCGGCCCTCCAGAGCGCGGGGGCCGAGGCGGAGGCCAAGACGCTGATCCGCCTCGGCCTGCGCGAACTCGCCCGGTAGCCGCCGTCGCGGGCCCGCCCGGACACGACAAGCCTCGCGGGGGGAGCCGGAATCAGGCCGCCTGCGCCGGCGCCTGCCGGGGCACGCCGGCCGCGGCGCGGGGGAGTTCCAGGCGCGCGGCGAGGCCCCGCGGGCTGCGATTGGCGAGGGTCAGGCGCCCGCCGTGGGATTGCGCGATCGCGTGCGCGATCGCCAGGCCGAGGCCGAAGCCGCCGGCCTCGTTGAGGGTGCGCGCCCGGTCGCCGCGCACGAAGGGCTCCAGCATCGCGGCCTGCTCCTCCTCCGGGATGCCCGGCCCCTCGTCCAGCACCTCCACGGCCACGGCCTGCGGCCCCGCCGGGACGAGGCGCACGGTCGCCCCGCCGCCGTACTTCACCGCGTTGTCGACGAGGTTCGTGAGCGCCCGCTGCAATTCGTCGGGGGCGCCCTTGACCAGGCTCGGCCGGAGCCCCTCCGCCCGCACCTCCTGGCCCACATCCGCGAAGCCGTCGCAGACCGTCTGCACCACCGAGGCGAGGTCGACGAGGGCGAGCCCCTCCCGGCTGCGCCCGTCGCGCACGAAGGAGAGCGCCGCCTCCACCAGCGCGTTCATCTGGTCGAGGTCGCGCAGGAACTGCGCCCGCAGGGTCTCGTCCTCCAGGAACTCGGCGCGCAGGCGCAGCCGGGTGATCGGCGTGCGCAGGTCGTGGCTGATCGCCGCCAGCATGTGGGTGCGGTCGTCGACCAGGCGCTTGACCCGGGCGCGCATGCGGTCGAGGGCCCGCGACACCGCCAGCACCTCCTCGGGACCCGCCTGCGGCAGGGGCGCGAGGTCCATGTCGGTCCCGAAGGCCTCCGCGGCGCCGGCGAGGCGCTGGAGCGGGGCGGCGAGCGCCCGCGCGGCCCAGACCGACAGCAGGGTGAGGCTGAGCGCCAGGAAGACCAGGGTGGCGATGATCGCCCCGGTGAGCGGCGTGCGCCGCTCGTAGCGGGGCGGCAGGTCGGCCGCGGCCACGAGGCCGCGGCCGCGGATCACGAGCTGGCGCGGGCGGTCGTCCCCGGGGGCGATGCGCCCGACGCTCTCGACCCGCCACGCCTCCCCGAGGGCGCGCTGCAATTCCTCGGCCTCGGTGCTGTCGTGCGTCCGCGCCGGGGCGGCCTCGTCCGGCAGCACGGCCAGGCGCAGGCCGGTCGGGCCGCGGCCGGCCGCCTGCGCGATGGCGGGCCGCTCGCCCGGGCTCGCCGCGGCGAGCATCCGCACCACCAGGGCGAGGCGGTTCGCCAGCGCCCCCGGATGCTCCTCCAGCCGCCGCAGCTCGGGCCGCATCAGCAGGAAGGCCACCATCAGCACCACGTGCGTGACCACGATGGCGGCGACGACCAGGATGGCGATCTGCCCGGCGATGCGCCGGGTGAGGCGCACGGGCTCGCTCACGGCCGCCCCCTCACGCCCGCACCACGTCGGGCGTGAAGACGTAGCCGCCCGAGCGGATGGTCTTGATCATCTCCGGGTTGCGCGGGTCGCGCTCGATCTTCTGACGGATGCGGCTCACCAGCACGTCGATGCTGCGCTCGAAGGGGCCCGGCGCGCGGCCCTGGGTCAGGTCGAGGAGCTGGTCGCGGGAGAGCACCCGGCCCGGGCGCAGGCACATGGCGTGCAGGAGGTCGAACTCCGCCGCGGTGAGCGCCACCTGGGCGCCGTCCGGGTTGAGGAGTTGGCGCAGGCCGGCGTCGAGCACGAAGCCCGCGAAGGAGAGCCGGCGCACCTCCTCGTCCCGGACCGCGCCGCCGTTGGCGCCGCCCCGGCGCAGCACCGCCCGGATGCGGGCGAGGAGTTCGCGCGGGTTGAAGGGCTTAGCGAGGTAATCGTCCGCCCCGAGTTCGAGCCCGACGATGCGGTCGATCTCCTCGCTCTTGGCGGTGAGCATCAGGATCGGCACGGACGAGTGCGCCCGCAGGCGCCGGCAGACCGAGAGCCCGTCCTCCCCCGGCAGCATCAGGTCGAGGACGATGAGGTCGACCCGCGAATCGGCCAGCAGCCTGTCCATCTCGCGGGCGTCGCCCGCGAGGGAGACGCGCAGGTCGTTGCCGCGCAGGTAGCGGGCGACGAGCTGGCTGATCTCGCGGTCGTCCTCGACGAGGAGAATATGCGGCGTGCTGGTCACGCCCACCTTATGCCCGAGGCGGATCCCGGCTTGAAGCAGCGGAATTGCGTCGGAATGTTTCTGCGGCCGGCACCGGACACAGAGCGAAAGGATCGGCCCGCCGAGCGGGCGATTCGGCCCGCCAAGCGGGCGATTCGGCCCGGGCGGATTGCGGGGCGGGCCGGTTTGTCCCATCTGCCGGGGACGGCCCGCGAGCCCAGGAGATCACCGTGCAGTCCCAGAACCGCTTGCTCGACGATTTCGCCCGCCTGATGACCGACGCCGCCGGGGCGGCCCAGGGCGTCCGCCGCGAGGCCGAATCGGTGGTGCGCGCTCAAGTTGAGCGCTTCCTGCGCGACATGGACGTGGCCTCCCGCGAGGAGGTCGAGGTGCTGCGCGACCTCTTGACGGCCCTGCGCGGGCAGAACGACGCGCTCGCCGCCCGCGTGGCGGTGCTGGAGGCGAGGGCCGGGATCGGCGCCGCCGAGGCGCCCTCCGCCGGCTCCTCCGCCGATCCCTCCACCAAGCCCCCCGGCGCCGCGCCCACCGCGTGAGCCCGGCTTATTCACAGAAAGCTTCGGTGGATGGCGTCGTGACGCCCCGCCTCCCCCGGAGTTTTCGCTTTGAGTCTGCCGAGTCCGCCGGGCTATAGTGGCCTCACGCCTGATTCGCCGTCGCCAAGGGGAGACAAGTCGGCCGTTAAGCTCATCGCCTGCGGGCCAATACGTGCCGGGGATGCGATCTGCTTTCACCTCGACGTCGCTGTCCGCGTCCCGTGACGCCCCTCCCGCTCGGACGAGCCAAGAACCGGATCGCCATGACCCAATTGCACATCGTCGACCTTGAGCGCGCCGAGCACCCGCTCGATGTCGTCGAACGCCTCGCCTCGCTGCGCGACTGGATCTTCGACCGGGCCGAGACCGACGAGATGTCGGTGGCGGTGGCGGGCAAGTGGGCGGAGTACCACGTGGCCTATACGTGGATCGAGGACGTGGAGGCGCTGCACGTCGCCTGCGCCTTCGACCTCAAGGTCCCGCCCCGGCGCCGGTCGGAGGTGCTGCAGCTGGTCTCGATGGTCAACGAGCAGCTCTGGGTCGGGCATTTCGACCTCTGGAGCGGCGAGGACGTGGTGATGTACCGCCACGCCCTGCTCCTCACCGGCGGCGCCGAGCCGACGCACCGCCAGTGCGAGATGATGCTCAAGACGGCCATCGACGCTTGCGAGCGCTACTTCCAGGCCTTCCAGTTCGTGGTCTGGGCCGGCAAGACCGGCCGCGAGGCCCTCGACGCCGTGCTGTTCGAGACCGAGGGCGAGGCCTGAGGCGGGCCCGCCGCCCGGACCATCGATGCTTCGGTCGGACGCGCCGGAACCCGAAAGATCCTCGCCCTACCGGAAGGCCAGCGGCACCGAGAAGCTCTGCTGGGCCACGCTCACGCCGGCCGGCGCGGCCGGGACCGCGCTGCCCGGGGCCGCCGCCGCCAGGGCGGCGGCGTCGAGGCTGCTGTTGCCGCTGCTGCTCATCAGCGACGCGCCGACGATCCGGCCCGCGCGCGAGACCGTGAAGCGGATCGTCACCGTGCCGGTGCCGGCCCCGGCCCGCGCCCGGGCCTGGATCGCCCCGCGGATCTGCGCCCCCCAGGCGCGGAGCGCGCCCGGATCCGAGGCCGCCGCGGCCGCCTGCCCGCCCATCGGCACCCGCGCGCTGGTCGCGGCCGCCCGCTGACGGCGCTCCGGCTCGGTGGCGCGCTCGGCGGCCCGGGGCCGGGGCGCCTCGCGGGTCACCTCCCGGATCGGCTTCGGCGGCGGCTTGCGCGCCTGCTCGACGGGCTTCGGCGTCTCCACCGGTCTGGCCACGGGTTTCGGGGGCACCGGCTTGGGCGGTACCGGCTTGGGCGGCACCGGCTTGGGCGGCATCGGCGGCTCGACCGGGCGCGCCACCACGGCGGGCGTGGCCGGGGCGAGCGGCGCCTGCTCGTTCGTCGAGGTGATGACCTGCTCCTCGGGCGGCTGCACCGCCTGGACCGCCTCCGGGGGCCGCGCCTCGGTCACCGCCTCGGGCGGCGGCGCCTCGGTCACGGCCTCGGCGGGCGCGGCCTCGGTCATCGGCTGGGGTGCCGCGAGCGCGGTCTCCGGCGGGGTCACCGCCTGGATCTCGGGCGGCGCCTCGGCCGTCGGGGGTTCGGCGGGCGGCTCGACGGGCTTCTGCTCCGCCGGCAGGTCGGCCGGGGGCGGCGTCGTCACGACGTCGTTGGCCTCGGTCGGCACCTCGACGGGCGCGGGACTCGGGGCGAGGTCGATGGTGATCTCGCTCTCGCCGGGCGGCGCCCCGCCGCGCCACGCCATCATCGCGCCGAGCGCCCCCGCGTGCAGGGCGAGCGCCACCAGGAAGGCGAGGGCGAGGCCGGGACCCGGCTCGTCGGGTCCCCGCGTGGTCGCGTGGCTGCTCATGCGGCTACCGGGCGGCGGGCGCCGGAGCGGCCGCCAGGGGAGCCCCGTTGGGGGCGTTGGCGATCAGCGAGACCTTGGCGAAGCCCGCCTGGCCGACGAGGCCCATCACCTCCATGACCTTGCCGTAGGGCACGTCCTTGTCGCCGCGCACCAGCACGGTCTGGCCGGGATCCTCGGCGGCGGCGGCCCTCAGCCGGGCGAGCGCCCCCTCGGGCGGCAGCGGCTCCTTGGCCAGGAAGGCGTTGCCGTCCTTGTCGACCGAGACCACCACCGGCTTCTTGGGCTCGGAGGTCCTGGCGGCGGCGGTCTTGGGCAGCTGCACCGGCACGCCGACCGTCATCAGGGGGGCGGCCACCATGAAGATGATCAGCAGCACCAGCATCACGTCGACCATCGGCGTGACGTTGATCTCGGAGAGCGGGGCGGCCTCGAAGCCGTCCTCGTCGGCGGCGCCGGACTGGAGCGGGCCCATGCCCATGGGGCGGCCTCCCTACTCTGCGGCGCTGCGGGCGGCGTGGGGGCCGCGGTCGCGGGCGAGCCGGTTGCCCAGGGTGCCGATCGCCGCCGCGAAGGTGGATTGCAGCTTGGCGAGGTCGCCCGAGAGCTTGTTGTAGGCGACGACGGCGGGGATCGCGACCACGAGGCCGATCGCGGTGGCGAAGAGCGCCTCCGCGATGCCCGGCGCCACCACGGCGAGGCTGGTGTCCTGGCTCTTCGCGATCGACGCGAAGGAATTCATGATGCCCCAGACGGTGCCGAACAGCCCGACGAAGGGCGCGGCCGAGCCGGAGGTGGCGAGGAGCGGCAGGCCGACCTGCAGGCGCTTGAGGTCGAGGGCCAGCGCCGCCCGCATGGCGCGCTCGATGCGCTCGCGCCGCTCGGCCCGCGTCTCGGAGGGATCCTGGTCGCGCCACGCCTCCTGGGCCGCCGCGACGACCCGGGCGGCGATGCCGCGGCCCGCCTCGAGCGGCCCGCCGGTCGCCACCATGCGGGCGAAGGCCCGCGCCTGGCGGCGCGCCGCGGCCAGTCGGATCGCCTTCTCGACGATCACCGTCCAGCACGCCACCGAGGCCAGCACGAGGAGGATCATCACCCCCTTCACGATCGGGTCGGCCTGCAGGAACAGGCCGAGGAAGCTGAAATCGTGGGCGGCCGGTGCGGCGGCGGTCGGATCCATCGCGGATCTCCCTGGTGTGCGGGGCGGGCGGGGCGGGCTCAGCGCAGGAAGGGGGCGGCCCCCTTGGCGGAGGCGGGCTCGATGCGCTCCAGGCAGGTCTCGCGGGTCAGGTCGCCGCCCTCGCAGGCCACCACGTCGTTGAGCAGTAGGCGCCCGACCTGGGCGCAGGGCGCGGCGGCGATGTCGAACTGGCGCAGCACGGTCTTGCGGGCGGCGACCGGCCCGAGCTCCACCAGCACCCGCTTCTGCGCCACGCCGTCCGTGTCGAAGGCGTAGAGGTCGAGCTTGAGCGACCTGATCGGCGCGCCCTTGCCGTTGTCGACGAGGAGCGTCGCCCGGCAGGCCTCCCCGACCGTGTCGAGCTTGTTGAGCTCGATCCGCATCGGCGTCTCGGGCGCCTGCGCCAGGGCGGAGGCGAGCATCACCCCCGACAGGACGAGGCAGAACAGCAGATCGAGCGCGAGATGCCCGAGGCGGGCGCGGAACCACGGCAGACCCTGCGTCAACACGACAAACTCCCCCTGCGGCACGGTTGGCGGAGGCGCGATCGGACGCGCCCCGCGTCGCGCCCCGGAGGGCCGCAGGTCCGCCCGCCGGTCGCCCGCCGGCCGATGTGATGGTCCGCTCCCGTTCCGGTCAGCCGCCTCGTGCCGCGGCGGGCCGGCCGGGATGCACTATCCCGGATGACGCCGCGGGATCAAGCCTTGCCGGGAAACTCAGAGGAATTCCAGACTGTTATTCGGACCAAAGGCCGACTCAGCCGCGCGCCGCCGGGCCCTCCCGGTTGCTGAAGCGGGCATTGCCGAGGCCGGTCCCGATGGTGAGCACGCCCCAGCGGGCGAGGTCGCGCTGGAAGGGCACCTCGCTCAGGCCCTGCACGACGGCGTCGTTGTGCACGACCACCATGGTCGGATGGCCACCGACCGAGGGCAAGGCATCGCGCAGGGCGCGCGGCAGATTGAAGCGGCTGCTCTCCCAATTGCCGGGGAGGTTCTGGCCGCCGCGGCTGATGCGGCCGTCCGGCTCGATCACGCCCGGGCAGCCGACCCCGACGAAGGGCGCGAGCCTGAGGTCGGCCCGCGCGGCCCGGGCCACGAGGTCCTCCAGCATGGCGGCGATGCGGGCCACGGCGGCGTCGCGGGTGGGGGGTGGGTCCTCGTCGCGGTGGCGCCACAGCTCGGCCCGCCAGATCGCCGCGCGGGAGAGGTCGGGCGCCTTGCGCAGGTTCGTCGCCACGATGCCGGCCCGGATGTTGGTGCCGCCGATGTCGATGGCGAGCAGGCTGTCGTGGCCGGAGAAGATCCAGGCGGGGGCGAGGTGGGCGGCACCGATCAGTCCGCCCTCGTCGTGATGGTGGCGGATCGGCACCAGCGAGAGGTCGAGCCCGGCGGCGCGCAGGAGCACGCCCGCCCGCCCGATCACGAGGCGCCCGACGTAGGAATCGCTCAGGCCCCCGCCGACCACGATCCGCTCGGTGTCGCGCCAGCCTTTCTGGCGCAGGAAGCGGCGCACCACGGTGGCGAGCTCCTGGGAGAAATCCTCGACGGCGCCCTGGATCACCCCGGCGGCCTCGGGCGGGCCCTCGCGCAGGAGGCGGTCGAGCCGCTTCTTCGGCAGGTCCCGGCTCGGCGTGTCGCCGAGGGGATCCTCCCCGAGCTTGCGCAGGCGCTCGCGCCAATCCTCGATCAGGTCCCGGAAGGCCCCCTTGGTGACCCGGTCGCCGAGGAAGCCCTCCTCGTCCGGCTGGCGCAGTTCGATGTTGTAGCTGTCGACCGTCACCGCCGGGAGCGTGACGGCGGCGTGCGGGATGTCGGAGACGCTCGGGGCGGGGCTCGTCGCCATGCGGGGAGACCTTCGGGGTGCGGAGGCGCGGATCCCGAGACAACGGCGAGGAGGGGGTTACGGTTCAGCTTCGACCGGCGGTCGATGCGGGGCGCCGTTCGGGGCGGGGCGGGCCCGGCTCCGGATGCCAAGCGCCGCCGCGGCCGTCCCCGCACGGCCCGGGCAGGACGGCGTGCCGCCGCCGAACCGGTGCCCCCCGGCGCACGACGCTCAGCGCCGCGCCCCCTTCGGCGTGCGCGCCTCCTCGACCGCCTCGGCCTTCTCCTCGTCGGTGTCGCCGCCCCGGCCGATCGTCCTGCGCGGATCGGCCAGCAATTCCCCCAGGATCGCGCTCAGCCGCGCGCAATCGGGCCCGTACCCGTAGGCGTCGAGGACGATCGCGGCGTCGCGCAGGGTGCGCAGGTCCCGCACGGTCTGCAGGTTGGCGGCCTCGCGCAGGGCCGGGGTCTTGGCGATCTCCTCCTCCAGCCGCAGCGTCAGGGCCGGGCAGCCGGCCGGCGCCTCGGCCGCCCGGGACGGGCCGGCCGCGAGGAGGGCGACGGACAGGAGGATCGCGCGCATCATCATGTGGGGGGCTCCGAACGCCGCGTCAGGAATGCCCGAGGATCCGGTTGGCCAGCGCCACCACGTCGCTCGGGTAGTAGGGCTTGGGGACGAAGACCGAATCGGCGACGGCCTCGCCCTCGGCCAGGCGATGCCGCCCTCCCGACGTGTAGACAACCGGGAGATCCGGGCAGCGATGCCGCGCCGCGCGGGCGAGCGTCACCCCGTCGGTGTTGCGCGCGAGGTCGATGTCCGTGAACAGCATGTCCACGTGCTCGCGCTGCAGGATGCGGCCGGCCTCCTCGGCGTCGGCCGCGGTGAGCACGCGGTATCCCTCGTCCGCGAAGGCGGCCGCGGTCATCTCGCAGATCAGCGCCTCGTCCTCCACCACCAGGACCGTGTCCGGCAGCAGCAGGCCCGAGGGCGGGAGGGCGGCGAAGGCAGGCTGGATCATGACGCAACTCCGAACCCAGGCGGCGACGAACGCCTCGACCGTCGCCTTATCGAGAACGGCCGCGCTCGGCGGTCGTTCGGGGCCGATCCGGCGAATTGCGCGGGTTTGGTGAGCGAAGCATTAACCCTGCCAGCCCGGCGGTGAATCGCCGGGTCCCGCCCTCGCCCTTGCCAGCGGCGGACCCATGTGAGACGCGGTCTCCTCCTCCGCCTCCCGCAGGGTGTCATCCGCATGAGCGCCACCGCCGCCCCGTCCCTGACCCAGGCCGTCACCGGGATCGCGGCGGGCGCGCACGTGACCGCCGTGCACTGGCTCGGCCCCCGGGCCGCCTTCGCGCTCGGGGACGGGACCGTGATGCTCGCCGCCCCGGACGGGGACGCGGCCCGGGTCGCGGCCCATCCGGAGGCCGGCATCCTGGTGGCGGCGGGCGACGGGCGGCGCCTCGTCACCGGCGGCGACGACGGGCGCGTCGCCGCGACCGGGCCGGACGGGACCACCGAGACCCTCGCCAGCGCGAGGAACGGCGCCTGGATCGACGCGCTCGCCCTGCACCCGGACGGGGCCCTGGCCTTCGCGGCGGGCAGGCGGGTCGTCGCCCGCGACGCCAAGGGCCGCGAGCGGACGACCGAGGGACCCACGACCGTGCGCGGCCTCGCCTTCGCGCCGAAGGGCTACCGGCTCGCCCTCGCGCATTACAACGGCGCCACGCTCTGGTACCCGAACCTCGACGCCGCGCCGGAGGTGCTGGCCTGGAAGGGCTCGCATCTCGACGTGACGTGGTCGCCCGACGGCCGCTTCCTGGTGACGAGCATGCAGGAGAACGCCCTGCACGGCTGGCGCCTCCAGCCCGACCGCGGGCACATGCGCATGAGCGGCTACCCGGCCAAGGTGCGCTCGGTCTCCTGGTCGGCGGACGGGCACTGGCTGGCGACGAGCGGCGCCGAGGCCGCCATCGTGTGGCCCTTCGACAGCAAGGAGGGGCCGACCGGCAAGCAGCCGCGCGAGTGCGGGGTGCGCCCCGCCCGGGTCTCGCAGGTGGCCTTCCACCCGAAGGCGCCGGTGCTCGCCTGCGCGTACGAGGACGGCTGCCTGCTCCTGGTGCGCTTCACGGACGGGTCGGAGCTGCTGGTGCGCCCGGCCGTGAAGGGCAGCGCCGTGACGGCGCTCGCCTGGGACCGGACGGGCGAGCACCTCGCCTTCGGGGCCGCGGACGGGGCGGCCGGGATCCTCTCCCTGCCGCGCTGAAGCGATGGGCCTCCTCTCCGCCTTCCGCCGCCCGCGGCCGGATGCCGGCCGGCGCGAGCAGGTCGCCGCCTGGGCGCGCCGGCTCGGCGGCTTCGGGCCCGAGGTCGCGCTCACGGTGAGCGAGATCGTCTGCCCGGACCCCGCCTGCCCGGGAACCGAGACGGTGATCCTGATCATGGCGCCGGGCGCCCGGGCGCGGGCCGTGACATGCGCCAAGCCCGTCGAGGCCGTGACCGAGGCGGACGTGGCGGCGGCCCTGGGCTGAGACGGGATCCGCTTGATCGAAGCGGATCCCGGATCGCGAGCCTGCGCGGCGCCTGAGCGCGGCGCCTGAGCGCGGCGCCTGAGCGCAGCCGACATCCGCATGGCCGAAATCGGAGAGGGCGAAGCCATCGACCGGATGTCGGATGAGACGGGTCCGGCATCCCCGCGCCGGGACGCCCGCCCGGCCGTCGCGGCGGGCCGCCCGGCCCGGAGTGTTGCATCGCATCTACAGCGCTGTGGCGTCCGGCTCACTAACCAGGAACGGAACGCGCGCCCCGCGCGCCCGAAGGCCCCCGCCCATGCCCCGCGCGGCTCCCTCCTCGCCCGATCCCGCCGTCGACGCGGCGGCGCTGCTGCGCCGCATCGGCTTCATCGGCCTCGTGGTGGCGGTGCCGCTCGCCGCGCTGGTGTCGCGCCGCGCCATCGTCATCCTGGTGCCGATCGCCGTCGTCATCCTGTGCCTCGCCACCGCCCTCGACGGGGCGGGGCGGCCGGTCGGGGCGGGGCTGCGGCGCGTGCTGCGCACCCGGGCCATGGCGGCGGGGGCACTGCTGGCGGGCTGGACGGCCCTGTCGATCGTGTGGTCGCCCTTCCCCGGCACCGCCTCCGAGCGGCTCCTCAACGTGGCGATCACCGTGGGGCTGACGCTCGCGGGCTACCTCGCCCTGCCGGACCGGATGCGCGCCGCCAACGCCTACCTGCTGCCGGTCGGCGTCGGCGCGGCGGCCCTGGCCGCGGTGGCGCTGGGGCTGTTCAGCGGCGCGGCCCTGCGCTTCGGCCTGGAGGACGATTCGACCCTGGAGCGCGGCGCCATGCTGCTCGCGCTGCTGGTCTGGCCGGCCGTGGCGTGGCTGCGCTCGCGCCGCCGCGACGTCGAGGGCCTCGGCGTCGCGGTCGCGGTGGCGCTCGCCCTGGTGCTGGCGCCGAGCCCGATTCCCCTGCTGGCCCTGGCGGCGGGCGCGGTGGCCTTCGCGCTCGCGGCCTGGCGCCAGCAGCTCGGCGTGCGGATCGCGGCCGGCGTCGCGGCCGGCCTCGTGGCCCTCGGCCCCCTCGTGCCCTTCCTGCTGCGGCCGATCGTGGCGCCGCTGCTGGGGCCGCTCCACCCCCTGTCGCAGGCGCTGAAGACCTGGACCCGGGTGGTGACGAGCGAGCCGCTGCGCCTCCTCACCGGCCACGGCTTCGAGACGGCCCTGCGCGGGCGGATCGTCGGGATGCTGCCGCCGAGCGCCCCGACCTCGTTCCTGTTCGAGATCTGGTACGAGCTCGGCGTGGTCGGCGCCCTCGCGGCGGCCTTCGTGCTGTGGTCGGCGGTGCTGCAATCGGGCCGCGACCACCCGAGCCTCGCCCCGGGCGCGATGGCGACCGCCATGACCGCCTTCGCCTCGGCCTGCCTCGGTATGAGCGTCACGGTGGTGTGGTGGCTGACCAGCGTGGCGGTGGCGGTGCTGGCCTTCATCGCGATCGAGCGCGGCCAGTTCCGCACCAGCCGGCCCAAGGCGAGCGCGCTGCCGGGGATCAAGGGGTAGCGGGGCGCCGGCCGCGCCCTACTCCGCCTGCGCCTCGATCCGGGCCATGTCGTCGTCCGACAGCCCGACATGGTGGCCGATCTCGTGCACCAGCACGTGGGTGACGAGGTGGCCGAGCGTCTCGTCGTGCTCGGCCCAGTAATCCAGGAGCGGGCGGCGGTAGAGCCAGACCATGTTGGGGAACTGGCCCGTCGCGAGGCTCGCCGCGCCCCCGCCCTGGGCGAGCCCGGTGCCGCGGAACAGCCCGAGCAGGTCGAACTCGCTCTCGCAGCCCATCTCGTCGAGGGTGTCCTCGTCGGGAAAATCCTCGACGCGGATCACCACCCCCTCGCAGAGCCGGCGGAAGCTCTCGGGCAGCCGCGCGAAGGCCGCCTCGGCCAGGGCCTCGAAGGCCGCGAGGTCGGGGGCGCGGGCGGCGCTCCAGTCGGGTCCGTCGCTCATCCCCACAGCCTCAGTTGCACGCCGAGCCACCACGCCATCGCCACGAGGGCGACGAGGCCGAGGCCGCGGCCGATGCGCCGGCCCCAGACCTCGATCGGGTCCGTCTCGGGATTCATCGGCGGGCGCTCACCGGGGCAGCGCCGGGGCGACCCGCTCGCTCAGGAAGCCCGCGAGGTCGTTGGTGATGTGGTCGATGTGCGGGGCCCGCACCGCCTCCTGCTCGGACGCGTCCCGGAACGGATCGACCGTGCGCGGCACCACCAGCACCGTCGCCATGCCGAGGTCGTGGGGCACGACGAGGTTCTTGGCGATGTCCTCGAACAGGGCCGCGCGGGTCGGATCGACCGCGTGCCGGTCGAGGAAGGTCTCGTAGGCCCGCCGCTCGGGCTTGGGCACGAAGTCGGAGGCCGCGATGTCGAACACGTCCTCGAAATGGTCGAGGATGCCGAGCTTGCGCGCCACGTTCTCGGCGTGCCGGCGCGAGCCGTTGGTGAGGATGAGCTTGCGGCCCGGCAGGGCCTCGATCGCCCGGCCGAGGGCCGGGTTGAGGGCGATGCCCGAATGGTCGATGTCGTGGGCGAAGTCGAGGAAGTCGTAGGGATCGACCGCCTCCTCCTGCATCAGCGCCCGCAGGGTCGTCCCGTAGCGGTGGTAGAAGTGCTTCTGCAGGGCGCGCGCCGAGAGCCCGTCGAGCCCGAACAGATCCATCACGTAGAGGGTGATGCGCTCGTCGACCTGGGGCCAGACGCGGGCCTCGTGCGGGTAGAGCGTGTTGTCGAGGTCGAAGACCCAGGTCTCGACACCGGAAAAGCCGCGGGCGTCCGGGGCGGTGAGGTGGCTCTCGCTCGGAAGGAACACGGAAGCTCGGCCCATTCGACGCGAAGGGGGCCCCGCGGCCCCCGGGCGTCCAAGATAAGCATCTGGCTCCGGAAAGGAAGCGCCGATCGCCGTCAGGGTGCGCTGCGGCGGATCAGCGTGCCGGCGCCGTAATCGGTGAACAGCTCCAGCAGCACCGCGTGCGGGACCTTGCCGTCGAGGATGACCACCGCCTCGACGCCCTGCTCGATGGCGTAGATGCAGGTCTCGATCTTCGGGATCATGCCGCCCGTGATGGTCCCGTCGGCGACGAGCCGGCGGCAATCCTCGACCGAGAGTTCCGGGATCAGCTTCTTGTTCTTGTCGAGCACGCCCGGCACGTCGGTGAGGAGGAGGAGGCGCTTGGCCCGCAGGGCCCCCGCGATGGCGCCCGCGAAGGTGTCGGCGTTGACGTTGTAGGTCTGGCCGTCGCTGCCGACCGCCACCGGGGCGAGCACCGGGATCAGCTCGGCCTTCAGCACCGCGTCGAGCACCGCGCGGTTGACCCGCTCCGGCTCGCCGACGAGGCCGAGATCGACCTCCCGCTCCAGGTTGGAATCGGGATCGACGACGGTGCGGGTGGCGCGCCGCGCCTGCACCATGTTGCCGTCCTTGCCGCACAGGCCGATGGCCTTGCCACCCTCGGCCGAGATCCAGCCGACGATCTGCTTGTTGATCGAGCCGGCGAGCACCATCTCGACCACCTCGACGGTGGCCGCATCGGTGACGCGCAGGCCCTCGCGGAACTCCGACTTGATGCCGAGCCGGTCGAGCATGCGGCCGATCTGCGGCCCGCCGCCGTGCACGATCACGGGCTTGAGGCCCGACTGCTCCAGCAGGACCACGTCCTCGGCGAAATCCTCCGCCGCCGCCCGGTCGCCCATGGCGTGGCCGCCGTACTTGATGACGACGATCTCCTCGTCGTAGCGCTGCATGTGGGGCAGCGCCTGCACCAGCACCTCGGCGCGCACGTGCACGTTGGGCAGCGCGTCCGTCTCGGATTGGCTCATCGTGACGAGGTCCTCTCGATCGGGCCCGGTCGCCCGCGGCGGCGGGTTCTAGCGCAGGATCCCGGCCGCCGGAAGGCGCGGCCGGAGGCCGGCCTTGGAGACGATGCTCGTGCGTCGCCGCGGTGTCGGGCACCAGGTGCACGTCGAGGTCGGCCGGCACCGCCGCCTCGATCTCGTCCGGGCAGCGGCGGAACGCGCCGGCGCGGTGACGCGGCCCGTTCACCGTCCCGGCCTTCACGTCGAGCGCGGCGAACAGGCTGGCGGTGCGGTGCCGGGCGTCGTCGTGGCTGCGCCGCTCGGCCGGCTGGCGCGGGGTGACCGGCGCGGCGACGGCGCCGGGCGGGACCTTCCACGCCCGACGCTCCCCCCTCGGGTTCGGCACCGCGCTGGTCGGTTCTCGGTCCCGTGATCGGTCCTCGGGCAAGCGTGATCCTCGTCGACCATCACGTCCAACGGCCAGCGCAGGTGGCTCTCGATCTCCCCGTGCGCCCGAACAGGCTCCGCAAAGCGCGCCGGCGCCAGCGCGCCTGACCCGCTCGCCGCCGCACCGCCGTCTGCGACGCCGCGGCATCGGCCGGCCGCCGGAGGCGGAGGGGGACGAGCCGGAGCGTCCTCGCTTCAAGGCCTCTCCGCTCCGCCGCATCCGCATCGACATCGCCGCGGCGCACGGCCGGCTGTCCCCGTTCGCGGCGGCCGGAGAATTCCTCACACGCGTTCGCCCGCGAGACGGTTCGACACCATCTCGACAAACAGCTGCGTCCGCGCGGGCGTCTCCAAGCTCCCCGGCCACACAGCGCTGACGCGTATGGGAGGAGGCTCACACTGGGGAAGCACGAGTTCGAGGCGACCCTCGTCGAGGTCCTGTCTGACTTGCCAGAGCGGCGCGAGGCCGATCCCGGCTCCGAGGATCGTGGCCGCGTTGGCTCCGGCCGCGTCGCTGCACCGGAAGGCACCCTTCACCTGTGTTCGCACCACGACACCGTCGACCGACAAGGGCCACGCGTCGCCCTCCGGCCCGAAGGTGCGGACCACGCAGAGATGCGATGCAAGATCGTCGGGATCACGCGGCACACCATGGCGAGCAAGATAGGATGGCGCGGCGACCAGGACGCGGCGCAGCTCCGCGATCTTCTTCGACCGCAGGCTGATGGCGCCGAGATCTCCTATGCGAATCGCAACATCGAGCCGATGTTCGATGAGATCAACGACAGCATCATTCAATACCAAGTCTATACTTACTTCAGGAAACCTATTCATGAATGCCGTTGCGCATGGAACCACAAATTTCGGCGCAAATAGTACAGATGCGCCGATCCTAAATAGACCGTTTATTTTGGTTTTTTCGCTCTTCACCTGCAGGCGCGCATCTCCTATTTCTTTCAACGCTGTTCTCAGTCGCTCGTACAATATCATTCCCGCGGGGGTCGGCTGCAACCGCCGGGTCGTACGCCGGATGAGTTCGGTTCCCAGATCGGTCTCGAGTGCGGTCAGCGCACGGCTGACGGACTGCAGGGACCGGTTCAGCCTCTTGGCAGCGGCGCTCAGGCTTCCTCGCTCGATGATCGCGACGAGGGCCTCGTACTGCTCCAAGCTCGCCATATCGTTTCGCCCACAGGAAGAGACATTCTCGATCAACGCCGATTATCACGGCTGCCCCAATGGTGCAGGACGGCGTGAGGTCAACGCAGTGAACACAAGGGCCGCCATGCACACCCACGCCCGAATGACCAGCGCGCCACCGCCCATCAGCCGATCGAACACAATGTCCGCCGGACTAACTGTCCTGTTCGCATGCGCCGTTGGCGTCGTCGTACTGAGCCTGTATGCGTCGCAGCCCCTGATCGGCTTGATCGGATCGTCATTTTCGTTAAGCACATCCGAAGCCAGTCTTGTATCGACACTTACTCTGCTCGGCTACGCGAGCGGCCTGTTCCTGCTCGTCCCACTGACGGATCTCGTCGAGAACCGGACGGTGATCGTTGTGACTTTGCTGGTTGACGTTGCTGCCCTGGCGGCGATCGCGCTTGCCCCGACGCCATTTCTCTTCCTACTGGCGTCGTACGTCGCCGGTGTGACCACCAGCGCGATTCAAATGCTCGTACCGGTGGCGGCTCAACTCTCTCCTGAAGCACATCGCGGTCGCGTCGTCGGCAACGTGATGAGCGGCCTCATGCTCGGCATCCTTCTTTCGCGGCCAGCCGCGAGTTGGGTTGCGGAGTTCGTCGGTTGGCGCTGGTTCTACGGTGGGCTCTCCTTGATCATCGCAGCCCTGAGCATGATCCTGGCCACCGTCTTACCGGTCCGCAAGCCCGCGACCGGCACGAATTATTCGGCGCTCATCGGATCGATGCTGACGATCCTGCGGGAGGAGCCCGTCCTTCGGCGCCGGGCCAGTTACCAGGCCCTGTGCATGGGCGCATTCGGCGTGTTCTGGACGTCGGTCGCCTTGCGCCTTTCCGATCAGCCATTCTCCCTCGGTCAGACCGGAATCGGCCTTTTCGCCCTGGCCGGAGCCGCCGGGGCGGTCGTCGCCCCGATCGCCGGGCGAGCGGGCGACCGGGGCTGGACGCGCAGCGCAACGCGACTCGCCCACCTCGCGGTCATCGCCGCGATGATCCTCGCCGGCATCGGCGGCGACGTCCTGGTCGGCACGCCTTTCGCCCCGAGCTGGGCTCCTCTCGCGATCCTGGTCGCCAGCGCCGTCCTGCTCGATCTGGGGGTGATCGGCGATCAGACGCTGGGACGGCGCGCAATCAACCTGTTGCGCCCCGAAGCAAGAGGCCGCGTGAACGGGCTGTTCACAGGCCTGTTCTTCCTCGGCGCCGCGGCCGGGTCGGCCTTATCCGGACTGGCATGGGTCAGCTTCGGCTGGTTGGGTGTCTGCTCAGTCGGACTCGCGTTCGGATGCGTCACCCTCGTGCTTTCATCGTCTCAGCCGCAGGCAGCGGCGCGCTGACCGATCCAACGAATCGCGGCGGCCCTCGTCGGCGGCGAGCGCGGCGAAGGCTTTCGGGACAGCCTGTCACGTCGAGACATGAGCCGCGCAGTCTCGCCGGATCGAGGCGCGGCGTTCCCTACCTGTCGCGCGCGGAGCTTCGGATCGAGGCCGCGCCCCGCTATCAGCCAACCTTCTTGAATGCCGAACAGATAACACGCCTCCGTCTCAAGGCCGGGACCGGAACATTGGATTTCATGACCGATCTCTGGCCGCTCATCGCCAAGGAGGTGGGTTGGGTCTACCATCGTGGCTCGAGGGGCGGCTGCGCGACGGGACGATGGCGGGCGCCCCCGGCTCAGCGCAGCATCGCGAGCAGCCCCGCGAAGAGCCGCGCCCGGCTCACCAGGCTCGCCTCGTCGATCTGCTCCTCGAGGGTGTGGTAGCCGCGCCCGATCGCCCCGAGCCCGTCGAGGGTCGGGATGCCCATCGCCCCGGTGAAGTTGCCGTCCGAGCCGCCCCCGGCGCTGCGATGCGGCAGGGCCAGCCCCTCGGCCGCCGCGAGGGCGCGGGCGGTCTCGTAGAGGGCGAGGGTCTCGGCGTCCGGCTCCCAGACCGGGCGGGTGACCCCGCGCGTCACCGTGAAGGCGACGTCGTCCTCCGTGCCCGAGAGGGCGAGCATGCGCGCCACGCCCCGGTCGAGGTCGGCCTGGCGCTTGGCCATGCTGAGCGCCTCGCCCCGGCACCGCGTCGGCACGCAGTTCACCCACTGGCCACCCTGCACGATGCCGACGCTGAAGGTGCAATCCTCCCCCGACATCGCCTCGATCGCCAGGATCTTGCGGGCGAAGGCGCGCACCGCCGAGCGCCCCTCGCCGAGCCGCGCCCCGGCATGGCTCGGCCGGCCCGTGGCCTCCAGGACGAAGCGCGCGATCGCGTAGCGGCCCGTCACCACGCCGTTGTCCTCGTGGCCCGGTTCCGGCACCAGGACGTAGCGGTGGCGCGAGGCCTCCGCCTCGATCAGGTCGCGGGTCGAGGGACTGCCGATCTCCTCGTCGCCGGTGAGCAGCACCGTGACCGGCAGCGGCGTCGCGATCCCGGCCCGCCCGAGCGCCCGGATCGCCTCCAGGGCGAGGAGGTTGCCGCCCTTCATGTCGAGGATGCCGGGGCCGTGGACGCGCCCGCCCTCGCGGCGCCAGGGCAGGACCTCCAGCGTGCCCACGGGATGCACCGTGTCCATGTGGCCGAGCACCAGGATGCCGGGCGTCTCGGGCCGCGGGTGGGGGAAGCGGGCGCGCACGCAGTCGCCGAGGCCCATCCGGCCGGGCACGACCTCGATGCGCGCCCCCGCCACCGCGAGGTCGCGGGCGGCGAGCGCCATCATGCGGTTGACGGCCGGCGTGGCGAAGGTCGGGCTCTCGCATTCCACCCAGGGGCGGAGCGTCGCCAGCATCGCGTCGAGGTCGAGGGGCAGCCCGGAGGGAATCATGCGGCACCGAAGGGGTTGGGGTCGCGGGGCCACCAGGGCCCGGCCTTCTTGGTGAGGGGCAGGGCGGCGAAGTCCGGCGGCACCGCGCCCGGGGCCGCCACGTAGAGCACCGCGCTCGCGAGGCCCGCGAAGGCGGCGTGGAAGTGCTGCATCGACTTCACGACGACGAGGCGCTTGTCGTGCAGGGTGAGGCCGAGGCCCGTGAAGGCGTCCGGGTCGAAGGGCTGCTGGCGCTGGCTCGTCAGCACGAGGTGGATCCCGTCCGCCTCGACCCAGGCGCTCGGGCCGAGCAGCGCCCGCCCGCCGCTCAGGCCCGCCTGGCTGTGGTCGTCCGCCAGGCCGCGCACCGTGACGGCGAGGTCGACGGGGTCGCCGGAGGTCACGCCGCACTTGCCGCCGACCCGCAGGGTGAAGCGCGCGCCGATTCCGGCCTCCCGGCAGATGCCGACCGCCCCCGGATCCCAGTAGAGGCCGCTCGCCGCGTCCCGGACGCCGCGCGCGACGAGGCGGCGCAGGATCGCCGTGTTGTCGGAGGGGGCGCCCGCCCCGGCATTGTCGGCGACGTCGGCGAGCACCATCGGGCGGGGATCGTCGCAGGCGAGCGCCCGGTCGATCGCCGCGTCGATGGTGACGTAGGGGGTCGCGGCCTCCTCGCGCATGGCCCAGACCTCGGCGGCGAGGCTGCGCGCGAGCGCCGCCGCCGCGGCCTCGTCGCCGTCGGCCACGACCAGCATCTTGGCGCCGACATCGGCGACGTCCGCCCAGGGGAAGCCGTGGCCGAAGGAGACCGACAGGATCCCGTCGCGGCCCTCCGCGGCGCTCATGCGGTCGACGAAGCGGCGCACGGGCGGGTCGGAGGTGCGCCAGAGGCTCACCATCCGGCAATCCGCGTAGGCCATCACCGGCCGGATCCGCCCCTCGGCGGCGGCGATCACCAGCGGGTAGAGGTCGCGGGCGCGCGCGACGATGTCGGTGTGGGGGTACTCCTTGTAGATGACCATGACGTCGGCGGCCTGCCGCATCGTCTCGGTGAGGTGGCAGTGCAGGTCGAGCTCGACGCCGACCGGCACGCCCGGCCCGACGATGCCGCGCACCCGGGCGAGGGTGTCGCCCTCGCAATCGTCGTAGCCCTCGGCCACCATGGCGCCGTGCATGAAGAGCAGCACGGCGTCGACCGGCCCGGCGGCCTCGAGGTCGGCCAGGAGCGCGTCGCGCAGGTCCTCGTAGACGGCCCGCAGGGTGATCCCGCCGGGCTGGGCGAAGGTCGAGAGGCTCTCGACCACCTCGTGCCCGTCCGCCTCGGCGAGGCGGCGCCACGCGATCAGCCCGATATTGCTCAGGCGCGGCGGGTTGCGGCTGCCATCGCGACGGGCGTAGTCCGCCAGGAAGGCGGGCCGCCCGGTCGGCAGCGGCGCGAAGGTGTTGGTCTCGGTCGCCAGGGAGGCGATGAACAGCTTCATGCGGGGGGATCCTCCCGTGGCGGCCGGCGTGACGGTGTGGCCCGGGCCGCCCGCCGCGCGCAAGGGGCGCACCGGGCCGGGCCCTCAGGCCCCCGCCGCCTCGGCGAGCCGCTTCCTCTGCACCTTGCCGTTCGGCGTGCGCGGCAGCGCCTCCAGGAACACGATCTCGCGCGGGCACTTGTAGGCCGCGAGGCGCGCGCGGCACCACGCGAGCAGATCCTCCGCCTCCGGCGCGGCCCCGGGCCTCGGCACCACGTAGGCGGCGACGACCCGCACGTCCGCCCGCACGGCCCGCTCGGCGACCGCCACCTCCTGCACCTCCGGGTGGCCGATCAGCGCCGCCTCGACCTCGTTCGGCGAGACCCGGTAGCCGAAGGCGTTCATCAGGTCGTCGTGGCGGCCCTCGAACCAGACGTAGCCGTCCGCGTCGAGCCGGGCGAGGTCGCCGCCCGCGAACCACTCGCCCCGGATCACCGCCGCCTCCTCGTCGGGGCGGTTCCAGTAGCCGAGCATCAGCCCGGGATCGGAGCGGTGCACGGCGAGGAGCCCGGTCTCGCCCGCCGGCAGCGGCACGGGCTCGCCCTCGGGCGGGAGGATGGCGACGCGCCGCCCGGGCTGGGGCCGGCCCGGCGAGCCCGGCCGCACCGGCACGGTCGGGCCGGTCGAGACGTAGGTCGAGACCTCGCTCATGCCGAGCGCCTCGTAGAGGGGCTTGCCGGTCGCCGCCGTCCAGGCGGCGAGGAGCTCGGGGGAGAGCGCCTCGCCCGCCGTGATGCCGTGGCGCAGGCGCGACAGGTCGTGGGCGGACAAATCGGCGTATTTCAGGATCTGCCGGTAGAGGCTCGGCACCGCGGCGAACAGGGTGGCGCGCGTGCGGGCGATCAGGGCGGGCCACAGGGCCGGGTCGCGCGGGCCGGTGTAGAGCACCGCCGTCGCCCCGCGCGCCCAGGGATCCTGGATCCCGACGCCCAGCGTGTAGGTCCAGTTCATGGTGCCGGCATGCAGCACGACGTCGTCCCCGGTGAGCCCGAGCCAGTGGTCGTGCATCGGGCGCCGGCCCCAGACGGCGCGGTGGGCGTGCAGCACGCCCTTCGGCCGGCGCGTCGTGCCCGAGGTGTAGACGAGGGAGGCCGGGTCCTCGGCCGCGGTGTCGGCGTAGGCGGCGAGCGGCGTCCCGGCCCGCAGGCGCGCCACGTCGGCGGGCCGCAGCAGCGCGCGGCCGCGCAGGGAGGCGGGATCGAGGGGGCAATCCTCCGCCGCCACCACCGCGGCGGCTCCCGAATCCTCCAGCAGGAAGGCCGCCTCGGCGGGGGTGAGCTGGGGCGAGGAGGGCTGCGCCACCAGCCCGGCGGCCAGCGCCGCGAAGTACACGATCGCGTAATCGGCGTCGTTGCCCATGCGGATCATCACCCGGCTGCCCGGCGCGAGGCCGAGGGCGAGCAGGCCCGCCGCGACGGCGCGCACCGCCCGGTCGATCTCACCGTAGCTCAGCACCTGCGCGGCCCCGCCCTCCCCCGCGAGGATCAGGGCGGGCTTGTCGGGATGACGGCGCGCCTGCGCCTCCAGGCAGTGGCGCGCGGCGTTGAAGCGGGTCGGGGGCGGGTCGGAGGACGGGCTGGATGCGGACGGGGCGAGCACGGCGATCTCCGGGCCGGGGCGGATCCGCCGTCTTACGCATCCGCACGGCGGCCGTCATCCATCCGACAAACCGCCCCGCTTGCGCCCGCAGGGCTCCTTTTCGTCAGAAATCGTCCCCCGGCTCGTCCATTCTTTCGCCTCCCCTACGTCAGTCGCGCGGCACCAGATCGGCGCCATGACGGCGATCAGATCCGGCACATCACTTCACGATGATTTTACTTCCTCGGTAGAAATCTGCCCGCATCCCGCATCAGGGGCAGGGTCATGGCGGTGTTCGCAAGTCTCCGGGCTCGTCTTCCGGCCATGACGGTCGGCCTCGCGCTCCTCAGCGCCGGCGTCATGGGGAGCCTGAGCTGGTACGCGGCCCGGGCGGGGCTGGTGGACTCCGCCCAGGAGCGCCTCGCCTTCGCGGCGACGGCCCGCAAGACCGGGATCGAGCTGGCGGCGGCGCGCCTCGTCGACGAGGTGCAGGCCCTGGCGAGCCTGCCGCAGGTCGCCGCGAACCTGCCGGACCTGATCGAGACCCTGGACCCCGGCAAGCCCGACTTCGACGCGGTGGTGAGGGCCTTCACCGCCCCCGCGACGGTCGAGGAGCGCCTCGCCCTCGACGGCGCCGGCACCGGGATGATGTACGGGCGCCGCCACGCCAAGGTGCAGGAGGCCGCCCGCCGCGTCGCGGCGCGCCCGGGCATCGCCGACGTGCTCTTCGTCGAGGAGGGCGGGCGGGTCGTCTACACGGCCGCCAAGGGCGCGGATTTCGCCAAGACGGTCTCCGACCCGTCCCTCGCCGGCACGGCGCTCGCGGGCCTCGTCGCGCGGCCGAGGGCGACCGGATGATGGCCGACACCATGCGCCGCTGGGGCCGGTCCGGGGCGGCGGCGGGCGCCCGAACCCCTCCGGCAACCCGTCCAACGACGGCTACGATTACGGCAGGGGACAATCCGCCCCGACACTCTACAGCCCCCACCACAATGACAGCCCCTATTGAGGAAGTAAGCCCGCCGGCCTGCTCCCGCCCGGTGCGGGCGGAAGACCTGTCCCGGCCGGGGCCTGGGCCCGCCGCGCGGGCCCGCAGCCGGCCGGCGGGGCGCCGGGACTTGTCGGATTGCCGCCATTCCGCCGCTCCGCCGCGGCCCGGGCGAGAACAGCGCTTGAAGCGCGGCCGGTTCTCGCCAAAAGTTCCCTCCTCCGCTCGGATGCGCGAATGGCCGGCTGCGGGAGGGGGGGCCATGCAGGTTCGGTTCTTCGGGACACGGGGCTCCCTGCCGATCCCAGGTCCGCGCACGATCCGCTACGGCGGCAACACCTCCTGCGTGGCGGTGCGCACGGCGCGCGGCACGCTCGTGATCCTCGACATGGGCACGGGCGCCTACGCCCTCGGCCAGGAACTCGCCGCGGCGGGCCGGCCCCTGCGCGGCCACGTCCTCATCACCCACACGCACTGGGACCACATCCAGGGCGTGCCGTTCTTCGCGCCCTTCTTCGCGCCGGGCAACGAGTGGGACATCTACGCGCCGCGCGGCCTCGGGGCCTCCCTGCGCGAGACCCTCTCGGGACAGATGCAGTACAGCTACTTCCCGGTCTCCCTGGAGCAGCTCGGCGCCACCATCCGCTACCACGAACTCGTCGAGGGCGAATTGTCCCTCGGCGAGGGCGACGACGTCGCGGTCGAGACCCACTACCTCAACCACCCGGCCCTGACGCTCGGCTACCGCCTCACCGCCGACGGGGCGACGCTGGTCTACGCCCTCGACCACGAGCCCTTCTGCACCGCCGCCGCGGACGGCACCGCCCCGCCCGAGGGGCTCGACCGCCGCCACGCCGAGTTCCTGCGCGGGGCCGACCTCGTGATCCACGACGCGCAATACACCGCCGCCGAGTACCAGGCGAAGCTCGGCTGGGGCCACAGCACCGTCGAGTACGCCCGCCGCGTCGCCCGGGAGGCGGGGGCGGCGCGGCTCGCCCTGATGCACCACGACCCCCAGCGCGACGACGACAGCCTGGACGCCCTGGTGGCGCGGTACCGCGTCGAGGATCTCGACCTCTTCGCCGCCGCCGAGGGGCAGGCGATCGACCTCGCGGCGGCCCGGCAATCCGCGCCGGCGGCGGCCCGCGCCCGCTCGGCGCGCGAGGCGGTGGGCTCGGCGCTCGCGGCGCAGTCGGTGGTGATCGCCGCCGCCGACCCGGGCGAGGCCGAGCGCCTCGCCGCCCTCCTGCGCGGCGACGGCGTCGCCGTGCACGAGACGGCGCTCACCGCCGAGGCCGTGGCGCGGGCCGTCCGCCAGCACCGGCCGGCCCTGGCGGTGATCGAGAACGGGGCCGAGCCGGCCGAGCGCCTCGCCGCGCTCTGCGCGGCCGTGCGGGCCCTCGGCCCGGCCGGGCAGGACCTGCCGATCGTGCTGGTGAGCCGGTCGGGCGACCGGCGCGGCGACGAGGCGATCGGCATCAGCGACCGGCTCGTCACGCCCTTCACCCCGAGCTACGCCCGCACCCGCCTGCGGGCCTGGCTGATGCGCACCGCCTGCCGCTGGGCGCGCGCCGCCAAGCCGCCGCGGGAGGCCGAGCGGCTCGCCGCCCTGCACGGCCTCGGCCTCCTCGACACGCCGCCCGAGGAGCGGTTCGACCGGCTGGTGACCCTGGCCGCCCAGAGCCTCGCGACGCCCTTCGCGGCCCTCAGCCTCGTCGACCGGGACCGGCAATGGTTCAAGGCGAAGGCCGGCTTCCCCTTTCGCGAGACGCCCCGCGACGCCTCGCTCTGCGCCCACGCGGTGGCGGCCTCGGACGGGAGCGGCGCCCGCCTGCCCCTCGTGGTCCCCGACACGCTCCTGGACAGCCGCTTCGCCGACAACCCGGCGGTGGTCGGCCCGCCCTACCTGCGCTTCTACGCCGGGCAGCCGCTGATCCTGGCCCAGGGCCACTGCATCGGCACGCTCTGCGTCGCCGACACGCGGCCGCGCTTCCTCGACGCGGACGGGGAGACGCTCCTGCGCTGGCTCGCCGATCTCGCGCTTCGCGAGATCGAGCGGTCCCCGCCGGTCTGACGCCGTGGGCCTCCCCTCCGACCCCGCCGCGCGGCCGGCCCCGCCCCTGTCGGGCCTGCTGCCGCGCCGGCCGCCCCGGCGCGCGCGGCTCCGCGCCGGATGGGACGCCCTGCGCCGGCTGCCGCGGCGCTCCGCCTTCGTGCTGACCGCGCTGCTGCCGAGCCTCCTCATCCTGGCGGCGGCGGGCGGCCTCGTGCTGGAGATGCGCCAGCGCGCCCTCGACGACGCGCAGCGCGAACTCGCGACCCTGAACACGGTCCTGGCCGAGGACGCGGCGCGCACGCTCCAGAGCGTCAACCTCGTGCTCCAGAGCGTGATCGACCTCTACGCCGCCGAGGGCATCGCCACGCCGGAGGAGTTCGCCCGCCTCAAGGCCGGGCGCGACACGCACGATCTGCTGCGGGGCAAGCTCGCCGGGGTGCCGCAGCTCGACGCGGTGACCCTCGTGGCGGCGGACGGGCACCTGATCAACTTCTCCCGCGGCTACCCGATCCCGCCGATCAACCTCTCGGACCGGGACTACTTCGCGCACCTGCGCGACACGCCGCTGAGCGAGCCCTACGTCACCGAGCCGGTGCAGAACCGGGGCAACGGCACCTGGACCTTCTACCTCGCCCGGCGCCTCGCCGCGGCGGACGGGCGCTTCATGGGCCTCGTCCTCGGGGCGATCGACCTCAGCTACTTCGACCGCTTCTACCGCTCCCTCAACCTCGGCGGCCAGGCCGCGATCAGCCTGTGGCGGCGCGACGGCGTACTGATGACCCGCGAGCCGCCGGTGCCGGGGGTGGGGCGCCAGTTCCGCATCCGGGCCTTCGAGGCCCCCTTCCTGGAGGCGCGGTCGGGCTTCTACGAGATATCCGACTCGATGGACGGGCTGTGGCGCCTCGTCTCGACCCGCTCGACCCGCGACTACGCCCTCGTGGTCAACGTCACCCGCACCCGCGACGAGGTGCTGGCCGGCTGGCACCGCGAGGCGATCCTGGTCGCGAGCGCGGCGCTCGCCTGTGTGGCGGCGGTGATCCTGATCGTGCTCGCCCTCAAGCGCCAGATGCGGGCGGACGCCGCCGCGGCGCTCGCCGCGACCGAGCGGGCGCGGGCGGTCACGGCCCGCGAGGAGGCGGAGGCGCAGCTGCGCCAAGCCCAGAAGATGGAGGCGGTGGGCCAGCTCACCGGCGGCATCGCCCACGACTTCAACAACCTCCTCACCGGCATCATCGGCTCCCTCGACATGATGCAGACGCGCCTCGCCCAGGGGCGGATCGACACGCTGGAGCGCTACGCGCGCACGGCGATGACCTCGGCGAACCGCGCCGCGGCGCTGACCCACCGGCTCCTCGCCTTCGCCCGCCGCCAGCCCCTGGACCCGAAGCCCGTGGAGGCGGGCGGCCTCGTCGCCGGCATGGAGGACCTCCTGCGGCGCAGCATCGGCGAGGCGGTGCGGCTGGAGATCGTCACCCCGGCGCATCTCTGGGTGACGCTCTGCGACCCGCCCCAGCTGGAGAGCGCGATCCTGAACCTCGCGATCAACGCCCGCGACGCGATGCCGGAGGGCGGGCGGCTCACGATCGAGACCGCCAACGCGGTGCTGGGCGCGCCGGAGGCCTCCCCCTGCGAGGTCCCGCCGGGCGAGTACGTCTGCATCCGGGTCGCCGATACGGGCACCGGTATGCCGCCCGAGGTGATGGCGCGGGCGGTGGAGCCCTTCTTCACCACCAAGCCGATCGGCCAGGGCACTGGCCTCGGCCTCTCGATGGTCTACGGCTTCGCCCGCCAGTCGGAGGGCTGTGTGGCGATGCGCTCGGAGGTGGGGCGCGGGACCGAGATCCGCCTCTACCTGCCCCGCTACCAGGGGCCCGACCTCGCGGAGGCCGGCGAGCGGGCCGCCGGCGCGATCCGCCGCGGGCGCGGGGAGACGGTGCTTATCGTGGACGACGAGACGGCGGTGCGCGGGCTGATCGTCGAGGTGCTGGAGGATCTCGGCTACCGGGCGCTGGAGGCCGCGGACGGCCCGGGCGGGCTCGCCATCCTGACCTCGGAGACGCCGATCGACCTCCTCGTCACCGATATCGGGCTGCCCGGCCTCGACGGGCGCCGCCTCGCCGACCTCGCCCGGGCGGCCCGGCCCGGGCTCAAGGTGCTGTTCATCACCGGCTATGCCGAGACCGCGGCCCGCGCCGGCGGCATGCTGGCGCCCGGCATGGAACTGCTCACCAAGCCCTTCCCGATCGAGACCATCGCGACCCGCATCCGGACGATGATCGAGGGCTGAGACGGGATCCGGTTGATCACGGCGGCTCCCGGATCGCGCGCCCGCGCGGCGCCTGAGCGAAGCCCGCCGGGCCATCCTGCGGCCACAATCGGCATCATACCGCACTGCCTCTCGTTGCCTCAGTTGGTATGTTGCATACCAGGAATTTTAGTGCATTCTCCGCGCCGCGGGCGCCGAGCCCGACCAACAAGGGGAATCAGGGATGGAACGTCAGGACGCCTCGTCCGCGAAGTGGTGGCAGCTCGCGTTCGGCATCGTGTGCATGGCGATGATCGCCAACCTCCAGTACGGATGGACCCTCTTCGTCGACCCGATCGATGCCAAGTTCCACTGGGGGCGCACGGCCATCCAGTTCGCCTTCACGATCTTCGTGGCGACCGAGACGTGGCTGGTGCCGGTCGAGGCGTGGTTCGTGGACCGCTACGGCCCGCAGGTCGTGGTCTTCTTCGGGGGCGTGATGATCGCGCTGGCCTGGGTCCTCGACGCCTACGCGGAATCGCTCCCGCTCCTCTACGCCGGGGCGGTGATCGGCGGCATCGGCGCCGGCGCGGTCTACGGCACCTGCGTGGGCAACGCCCTGAAGTGGTTCCCGGACCGCCGCGGCCTCGCCGCGGGCGCGACCGCCGCCGGGTTCGGGGCGGGCGCCGCCCTCACCGTGGTGCCGATCGCCAAGATGATCGCGACGAGCGGCTACCAGCAGGCCTTCCTGACCTTCGGGCTGATCCAGGGCGCCGTGGTGGTCGTGCTCTCCTTCCTGCTGCGCAAGCCCGGCGTCGCCGTCCCGGTCAAGCGCAAGAGCCTGCGCCTGCCGCAATCGCAGGTCGACCGCACCCCGGGCGAGGCGGTGCGCACGCCGGTCTTCTGGGTGATGTACGCGATGTTCGTCATGGTGGCCTCGGGCGGCCTGATGACGGCGGCCCAGATCGCCCCGATCGCCCACGACTTCAAGGTCGCGGACGTGCCGGTGAGCATGCTCGGCCTGCAGATGGTGGCGCTCACCTTCGCGATCTCGCTCGACCGCATCTTCGACGGCTTCGGGCGGCCCTTCTTCGGCTGGGTCTCGGACAATATCGGCCGCGAGAACACCATGTTCATGGCATTCGCGACCGCCGCCGCCGCCGTGATCGTGCTGCTTCTCTTCGGCCGGAACCCGATCGTCTTCGTCTTCGCGACGGCGGTCTATTTCGGGGTGTTCGGCGAGATCTACTCGCTGTTCCCGGCCACCTGCGGCGACACGTTCGGCTCGAAGTACGCCACGAGCAATGCGGGCCTGCTCTACACCGCCAAGGGCTCGGCGGCCTTCCTGGTGCCCTTCGCCAGCATGGTCTCGGCGGCCTATGGCTGGTCGGCGGTGTTCGCGCTGATCATCGGGCTCAACGTCACCGCGGCGGCGCTCGCCCTGTTCGTCCTCAAGCCCCTGCGGATGCGCTACCTCTCGAGCGCGGCGAGCACCGCGACCGCCGAGGCCCGGGCCGTCCAGATGGCCTGATCGCGCCGGGTCCGCCTCGCGCCGAAGCGGGCGGCGACGGGTTCCCCGTCGCCGCCCGCTTTCGTTCGCGCCGGGCCGACCGGGCCATGCGGACCGGCCCATGACCGGCCGGGCCATGACCGGCCGGGCCATGACCGGCCGGGCCATGCCGAGGGCACATGCCCTCCCCCGTCCGGGCGCCGGGACGGCCCCTGCCGTCCCTCGCCGTCCCCCGCTAGGGAGAGGGCTGGACAGGGAGACACGGACGATGCCGGCCGAGGTGCGGGACGCCCCCTTCACGCGCGAGACGCTCGACATCGGCGATCCGTCGGGCGGGCGCGTCGCGGCCCTCGCCTTCGGCCCCCCGGGCCGGCCGCCCGACGCCCTGCTGCTGCACGCCAACGGCTTCACGGCCCGCACCTACCGCAGCCTGCTCGCGCCGCTGGCCGGGGAGATGCGCCTCCTCGCCTACGACCAGCGCGGCCACGGCGCCACGACGCTGCCGGCCGAGCCGCGCGGCCGCCGCGGCTGGGACGACCTCGCGGCAGATCTCGTGGCCGTGCTCGACCGGCTCGGCGGAAAGCCGCTCACGCTGGTCGGCCACTCGATGGGCGGCGCCGCCGCCCTGCTGGCGACCGCGCGCCGGCCGGACCGGGTGCGCAACCTCGTGCTCCTCGATCCGGTGATCCTGCGGCGGCGCGACGCGCTCGTCGCCCGCCTGCCGGTGCTGCGCCGGCTGATCCGGCGCCACTCGCCGCTCGCCGACATGGCGCTGCGCCGGCGCCCGGTCTTCCCGTCGCGGGCGGCGGCGCAGGCCGCCTATCGCGGGCGGGGCGCCTTCCGCACCTGGCCGGACGCGGCGCTCGCCGATTACGTGGCGGATGGGTTCCGCGACCGGCCGGACGGCACGGTGGAGCTCGCCTGCGCGCCCGCCTGGGAGGCCTCGAACTTCCTCGCCCTCGGCCACGACATCTGGGGCGCCCTCGCCCGCCTCGCCCGGCCGGCCCTGATCCTGCGCGCCGCCCAGGACAGCACCTGCGCCCTCGACCGGGACCGCCCACCCGGCCTCACGGTCGAGACCTTGCCCGGCACGACGCATTTCCTGCCCTTCGAGGCGCCCGAGCGGGTGCGCGCGGCGATCCGGGCGGCGGTCGGCTGAAGGCGGGAAGGGCGCGGCGCGGGAGGCTGGTCGCGCGGCCCGGTTCGGGATAGGTCTGCCTCGCGCCGAACCACCCGGATTTCACCCTCGAGGCTGGTATGGACCGGTTCCCCATGAACGCCTCCGATCTCCCCGCCTCCCTGATCCTCGTCGGCGCCGGCAAGATGGGCGGGGCGATGCTGGAGGGCTGGCTCGCGGGCGGGCTCGACGGGTCGCGCATCGCGGTCGTGGATCCCGGCGCCTCCGCCGACCTCGCGGATCTCTGCGCCCGGCGCGGCATCGCCCTCAACCCGCAGGGGTTGACGCCCCCCGAGGCGCTCGTGCTCGCCATCAAGCCGCAGGGGCTGGAGGCGGCCGCCCCCGCGGTCGCGCCCCTGGCCGGTCCCGACACGCTCGTGCTCTCGGTGCTGGCGGGCAAGACGGTGGCGAACCTCAAGGCCCGCCTGCCCGCGGCGCGGGCCGTGGTGCGGGCGATGCCCAACCTGCCGGCGAGCATCGGCAAGGGGGCCACCGGCGCGGCGGCGAGCCCCGAGACCAGCGCCCGGCAGCGCCGCATGGCCGACGCGCTCCTCTCCGGGATCGGCCTCGTCGAGTGGCTCGCCGACGAGAGCCTGATCGACGCCGTCACGGCGGTCTCGGGCTCCGGCCCGGCCTACGTCTTCCTGCTCGCCGAGGCGCTGGCCGAGGCCGGGGCGGCCGCGGGCCTGCCGCCGGAGGTCGCCGCCCGCCTCGCCCGCCAGACCGTCGCGGGGGCGGGCGCGCTCCTCGCCGAGAGCCCCCTCGATCCCGGCACCCTGCGCCGGAACGTGACCTCGCCGGGCGGCACCACGGCGGCGGCGCTCGCCGTGCTGATGGGGGCGGGCGGGCTGCCGGACCGCCTGCGCGAGGCGGTGGCGGCGGCCAGGACCCGCTCGGCGGACCTGTCGGGCTGACCCGCTACGACAGCCCGCCGCAGCGCCCCACCCTGCCGCCGCGCGCGGAACCCCCTACATGGAGGGGGAACCCGCATCGGAGCATCGCATGGCCCGCAAGCCCCTTTCCGACGACGCGCCGGCGGCCGCGCCCGCCAATCCGCGGGAGGCGATCGTCGAGGCGCTGATGCGGCTCGCCGCCGAGCAGCCCTGGAGCGACATCGAGATCACCGACATCGCCCGCGAGGCGGGGGTGAGCCTCGCGCAGTTCCGCGACCTCTTCCCCTCCAAGGGCGCGGTGCTCGGCGGCTTCTCGCGCATGATCGACAAGCAGGTGCTGGAGGGCACGGGCGACGACCTCGCCGAGGAGCCCGCCCGCGAGCGGCTCTTCGACGTGCTGATGCGCCGCCTCGACGCGATGACGCCCTACAAGCCGGCCCTGCGCCGCATCGCCTTCGCGCTGCGCGGCGACCCGCTCTCGCTCGCCGCCCTCAACGGCGTCGCCCTGAACTCGCAGCGCTTCATGCTGGCCGCGGCCGGGATCGACACCGAGGGGCCGCTCGGCCGCCTCAAGCTCCAGGGCGTGGTGATCGCCTTCGCCCGCACCCTGGAGACTTGGCTCGAGGACGACGACCCGTCGCTCGCCCGCACCATGGCCCGCCTCGACCGCGAGATCCGCAACGGCGAGCGGCTGATGGAGCGGGCCGAGGACCTGCGCCGCCTCACGGCCCCGTTCCGGGCGCTCGGCCGCTCGCTGGTCGAGCGCGGCCGCGGCCGCACCCGCCGGCCGCCCCGCGACGAGGCCGACGACGACCGGCTGGATACCGACCCGGTCGCGATCTGAGCCCGGCGCGGCCTCCGGTGACGGATCCGACACCGCGCGTTGTATAGGGGTGTCATAACAACCGGAGGAAACGCCATGGTCATGCTGGACCGCCGCACGCTGATCGGCGCCGCGGGCGTCGCGCTCGCGGGCTCCGCCGCGCGGGCCGCGCCCGAGCCGGCCGCGCCGCAACCGGCCGCGCCCCGCGACGTCACCCGCGCGCTGGCCCGCTACGTGACCACGGCGCGCTACGAGGACCTGCCCGAACCGGTCCGGCGCGAGGGCACCCGCACCTTCCTGAACTGGGTGGGCGTCGCCATCGGCGGCTCGCACCACGAGACGCTCGACGTCGCGGTCGCGGCCCTGCAGCCCTTCTCCGGCCCGCCCCAGGCCGGGCTGTTCGGGCGCGCGGAGCGCTTCGACATCATGAACGCCGCCTTCCTGAACGGCGTGTCGAGCCACATCTTCGATTACGACGACACGCACCTGAAGACCGTGATCCATCCGGCCGGCCCGGTCGCCTCGGCGATCCTGGCCCTGGCCGAGATGCGCCCGGTCCCGGGCCGGGACTTCCTCAACGCGCTGGTGCTCGGCATCGAGACCGAGTGCCGGATCGGCAACGCGGTCTATCCCAACCACTACGACGTCGGCTGGCACATCACCGGCACCGCGGGCGTGTTCGGGGCCGCGGCCGCCGCGGGCCGGCTGATGGGGCTCAGCGAGCAGCAGATGGTCTGGGCGCTCGGCCTCGCCGCCTCGCAGCCGGTGGGCCTGCGCGAATCCTTCGGCTCGATGAACAAGAGCTTCAATCCGGGCCGCGCCGCCGCCAACGGGCTCTTCGCGGCCATCCTGGCGTCGAAGAACTACACGAGTTCGGACGCGATGATCGAGGCCAAGCGCGGCTGGGCCAACACGATCTCGACCAAGCAGGATTACCGGGAGATCACCGAGGGGCTGGGGAGCCGCTACGAGGCACTGCTCAACACCTACAAGCCCTTCGCCTGCGGCATCGTCATGCATCCGGCCATCGACGCCGCGGTGCAGCTGCGCAACGAGAACCGCCTGACCCCCGGCCAGATCGCCCGCGTCGACCTCAAGGTCCACCCGCTGGTGCTTGAACTGACCGGCAAGACCGCGCCGCGCTCCGGGCTCGAGGGCAAGTTCAGCATCTCCCACGCGGTCGCGGTGGCGCTGGCCGAGGGGGCGGGCGGCGAGAAGCAGTTCAGCGACCGGGCGGTGCGCGACCCCGAGATCGCTTCCCTGCGGGCCAAGGTCGTCCCGACCGTGACGCCCGGAATCAGGCCCGAGCAGGTCGACATGACGGTGACGCTCACGGACGGCCGCACCCTGACCCGGCACATCGAGCACGCGATCGGCAGCGTCGAGAATCCGATGAGCGACGCGGATCTGGAGCGGAAATTCAACGACCTCGCGGAGGGCATCCTGCCGGAGGCGCAGGTCCGGCGGGTGATGGCCCTGGCCTGGGACGTGGCCAACCTGAAGGACGCGGGCGACGTGGCCCGGGCGGGGGTCCAGGCCTGAGGCGGGCACGGCGGGGGCGCTCCTGCGCCCGCCGCAGGGCTGCCCTGCGCGGCCCCCGCCGGGCCCTTGTCGTGGCACGCCAGTGGGTTAGCTCAGCCGCGAAGCGGGCGGCCGACGCGGCCCGCCGATCGGATCCGTCATGCCAGCACTCCCGACGACCCGCCGCCCCCTCGTGATCGCGGCGGTGATGGCCTCCATGTTCATGGTCGCCATCGAGGCCACCATCGTGTCGACCGCGATGCCCCAGATCGTCGGGGACCTCGGCGGGCTCGCCCTCTATTCCTGGGTGTTCTCCTCCTTCCTGCTCACCCAGACCGCCGCGACGGTGGTGTTCGGCAAGCTCTCGGACGTCTACGGCCGCAAGCCCGTGATGCTCGCGGGCATCGCCGTCTTCCTCGTCGGCTCGCTGCTCTGCGGCTTCGCCCGCTCGATGCCGGCGATGATCGCCTTCCGGCTGCTCCAGGGCGTCGGGGCGGGGGCGATCCAGCCGATCGCGCTCACCATCGTGGGCGACCTCTACAGCGCCCAGGAGCGCGGGCGCATCCAGGGCTTCCTGGCGAGCGTCTGGGCGACCTCCGCGGTGCTCGGGCCGCTCGCGGGCGGCTTCATCATCGAGCACGCCTCCTGGGCCTGGATCTTCTGGCTCAACATCCCGGTCGGGCTCCTGGCGGCGACGGGCTTCGCGACCTTCCTGCACGAGGGCGTGACCCGGGCCGAGCGCCGGATCGACGCGGCGGGCGCCGCCCTGTTCACGGTGGCGATCGGCGCCCTGATGGTGGCGCTCACCGAGGCCGGCACCTCCGACAGCTGGGGCGCCATGACGGCGGCCTGCGTCGCGCTCGTCGGCGCGACCCTGTTCGTGCTGCAGGAGCGGCTGGCGCCCGAGCCGGTGATCGCCTTCTCGGTCTGGAGCCGCCGGCCGATCGCCGCCTCGAACGGCTGCTCGCTCCTCGCCGGCATGGCGCTGATCGGCCTCACCACCTTCCTGCCGATGTACGTGCAGGGCGTGCTCGGCCAGACGCCCCTGGTGGCGGGCCTCGCCCTGACCGTGATGGTGCTCGGCTGGCCGATCGGCGCCACGCTCGCGGCCCGCACCCTGACCCGGTTCGGCCTGCGGCCGATCCTCCTCACCGGGAGCCTGCTGCTGCCGCTCGGGGCGAGCGTGCTCCTGACCCTCGGCCCCGGCTCCGCCCCGGGCACGGCCGGCCTCGCTTCGCTGGTGATGGGCTTCGGGATGGGGCTCCTCAGCACCGCCGCCCTGGTGCTGATCCAGGAGATCGTGCCCTGGTCGCAGCGCGGCAGCGCCACGGCCTCGAACGTCTTCTCGCGCAACCTCGGCAGCACGCTCGGGGCGACGCTGTTCGGGGCGGTGCTCAATCACGGCCTCGCCCGGGCCGGAACCGGGGTGCATGCCGACCAGCTCCAGCACCTGCTCGCCAGCGGCGGCGGGGCGGGCCTGACCGAGATCCGCGCGACGCTGCAACAGGCGCTGCACCTCACCTTCTGGGCGATGTTCGGCATCGCCGCGGCGGCGGTGCTGCTCGCGCTCCTGGTGCCGCACGTGCCCCTCGGCCGGGCGCGCGAGACCCCGGCCGAGTAGCCGGTCAGGCGGCCTTCGGGGAGGCCTCGGGCGCCGCGAGGGCCGCCTCGCGGGCGAAGACCGCCTCGCGGGCGAAGACCGCCTCGCGGGCGAAGACCGCCTCGCGGGCGAAGACCGCCTCGCGGGCGAAGACCGCCTCGAAGGCGCCGAAGGCGTCGAGGGCGCCGCGGATCACGGCGGCGCGCTCGCCCGGATGGCGGGCCCCGAAGGCGTCGAGGGCGGCCCGCAGCTCGGCCCAGAGCCGGCCCGTCGCCCTTCCGTGGCCGGCGAAGAACCGGGTGGCGTTGCCGAGGTCGAGGTCCGGGCGCCGCCGCAGCTCGGCCAGGATGAGCCGCCCGCCGAGCGCGGAGCCTTCGAGCACGTAGAGCCGCCCGAGGGCCTCCGCCAGGGACGCGCTCGGGGCGACCGGCGCGGCCGGGACCGGGGCGGCGGCCGCCAAGTCGGCGAGCAAGTCGGCGAGATCCCGTTCGAGCAGCGGGACGCGGGCGCGGGCGGCGGGGTCGAGCGCGAGCGCCTCCCAGCCCTCCTGCCGGGCGAGGTCGCGCTCGATCGGGCCCCAGACCGTGTGCATGGTGGCGAGGCAGGCCGCGTAGCCGCCCCGGTCCCGGATCGTCCCCGGCAGCCCGCTGAGCGCCTCCACCCGCGCGTGGGCCGCCTGCGTCTGCGCGCGCAGGACCAGCGACAGGGCTGCGTCGGGGTGGGGATCGGTCACGGGCGGCTCCAAGGGTGACGGGCTGGCGACGGGGGCACAGGATCAGGATCGCGGCAAGGCCCGATCCGTTCCCGGGGACGAAGCGCTCTCCGCCCCCGGGGCCATTCGGCCCCTTGTCCCGCGCGGGCGAAGGAGGCAAGTGCTGCGCATGAGCGAGGCATCCGCGTCCCCGACCCGCCGCCGCGACTGGCCCGGCCTCTTCCTGCGCGCCGTGCTGTCGCTGTTCCTCGGCCTGCCGATCGGCGGCGTGCTCTACGCCCTCGGGCTGGCGGCGCAGGCGTGGTACCTGCAGGATCCGATCCTGCAGCATCCCTGGCTGCTCCTCTTCCGCAGCCTCGGCGTCGCGGTGGGCTACGTGTTCATGGGCGGCTTCGCCTGGGCGCCCGAGACCGGCTACGAGAGCCTGCACGTCTGGTACGCGGCGGGCGTCCTCCTCGCCTTCGTGCTCCTGAGCCGGCCCTGGCGGCGCGAGCGCCCGCGGACGGAACCCTGGCCGCGGATGTCGTGATCCGGCGGATGGCGCGCGCCCGGTCCCATCGTGCGCGCTCGCGCCGCGGACGGGAACGGCTCCCATCAGGCTCGGTTGACCGGGCGATCCTCGGGCGCGGCCTGCCGCGCGGCGCGGCGCGGCCTGCCGCGCGGCGCGGGCGCTCCTGCCGATCCGGCCGGAAACCTCGGGCAAATCCTCCTCGGCCGCCTCGCCGGCCGCGACCCTGCCGCCGCCCGCCCTCAGGCGCGAGGGAACGCCTCGCGAAGCTCGCTCAGCCCCTCCCGGATCGACTTCATGCCGAGCTTGGTCCCGACCGTGGCCAGGTAGTGCTGGGCCGGATAGCTCGACAGCCATCCGGCATAGCCGAGATCGATGACCTCCGGCAGGTCGTGGCGCAGCAGGGCACCGGCCACGGCCGAGAGCCGCGCCTGGAGCCGGTCGCCGATCCGATCGAGATCCACCGCATCCGGATCCGGGAGATCGGGCGCCGGGATCTCGATGGGCGTGAGCATCCGCGGGGTCAGGGGGATGATCGGGAAGGCCGGCTCCGTCCCCAGCCCGTCCACCGTCGAGGCGACGACGGCGTTGCGGGCCTGCGCGTCGGCACCGGGCGCGATGCTGCCCCGGCTGTCCGGCGGCTCCTTGACGTACCAAGCCTGCGCCGCCGCGCCGCGCCGCGCCCTGAACTCCTCGAACAGCGGGTTGCTCTCGGCGAGCATGAAGCTCCAGCGCAGAAAGGCCTGGGCGTTGCGCCGTCCGAGCAGGTAATCGTGCCGTCGGAAGGATTCGTGCAGGAAGCCGCCGAACCCGCCCAGGATGCCGCAGGCGATCGGATGTTTCGGGGTCGGATCCCCCGCGACCGGGCGGCTCGGGACCACGGCGAAGCGCGAGAACACGCGATCGTTCTGGGCGAGCGCGAGCTCCTCCGGCTTGAAGCGGGCTTGATCGATCAGGGTGCGGAGGAAGGCCGGTATGACGCTGAGGAGGCGCAGATCCCCCGGCGCGGGCCCGTCCGGCAGGGCGGCGTGGTTCGGAAAGGGATCGACCAGGATCATCGCCCGGGTCGCCCTGCTGGCATCGCGCCGGTTCGACGCGAGGCCCCCGGCGAGGTAGCGCCGCGCGATCTCGAAGGGCTCGTTGTCGATCACGCCGCCGTCCACGGCGACGAAGCCGAAGGGAACCGGAGGCGTGGCGACGTGCGGCGGGACCGTGCAGGTCTGGCCGGTCCCGTCCTGGTAGGTGACGCTCGGCACCGCGGTGTAGTCGGAGAAATCGCGCTGCAGCTGCCGGGCCTGCAGGCCGATCGGGAAGGCGCCGGTCGCCAGGGCGGCCTGCTTCAGCGCGAACCAGCGGTCCGACGCGTCGGGCGGGATCCGCAGGGGCAGGTCGTCGGTGTCGAGCCCGACGAAGCCCGGCACCGGCCGGGGTCTGCTGCCGACCATGAACCGCATGGCGTCGCCATGGTTCAGCATGCCGTAGAACTCGCTCTTGTCCTGGCCGAACAGCTGGAAGGCGTAGGGCACGCCCCGCAGGTTCGAGGCCGTCATGATCAGCGCGACATCCTGCGAGTCGCCGCGACCGAGCCAGGTCCGGCGGCGGGTGCGGCGCTGGGCCGTAAGGGTGTCGTCGACGATCCGTTCGAGGATGGCGCAGTTGAGCACCGAGAGCACGCCGCGGTTGAGCCCGCCCGGGTCGAGCAGCGGCGCGACGTCGATCTCCCGCACCCAGCTCGCGTAGAGGCGGTTCGCCTCCGGTCCCGGCGGTTCCCCGGGACCGACATGGGAGAGGTCCGTGAACCAGCACAGGCTGGTGATCGCGGCCGTCATGCCGCCCGCCGAGGCGCCCGCGATCACCGGGACGCGCACCCGGTGCGTCGGTCCGCTCCAGCCTTCCATCTCGCGGACCGCCTCGTAGGCATCGATCGCCTCGGTGATGAAATCCATCACGCCGGCCGAATAGGCTCCCGCCGAGATCGCACCCGCCATGACGAAGCCGATCTCGAAATCCATGCCCATCGCGATCCTCCCCGATCACGGACAGATCGAGAGGATGCAGCATGTTCTCGTCACATGGCAATCTCTATCTGGTGTAGGCGTCTTATCTTTCCTGTACCGGATATTTTATCGTTCATTTGAAGATGAATACCTGGTCTGAGATGGCGGATGACAGAATGTCAGAAAGGACCAGGGATGTGCCGAGACAGGGATAATCAACTCTATAGCGCAATCATCGGCGATCATCTCAAACGGAAGTTGTGTGACGGGAACGCCTCGGCCCCCGGGGGGCACGGGAGACCGCGACAGCCTGGTCGGGCGTCCCGCGCTCAGGCCGCCGCCGCCTCCTCCCATTCCGGCCCCCAGACCTGGACCACGTGGCCGGGGGAGACCTCCCGGTAGGCCCGCTCCGGGGGGACGAAGTCCACGGCGCGGATCGGGCTGCGGATCTCGTCGGCGGAGAGGCCGTGGCGGGCGCGCCGGCGGGAGGGATCCGGCACCGGCACGGCGGCGAGGAGGCGCTTGGTGTAGGGGTGCTGCGGCGCATCGAAGATCGCCGCGCGCGGACCGATCTCCACGATCTCGCCCAGATACATCACGGCCACGCGGTGGCTGACGCGCTCCACCACCGCCATGTCGTGGGAGATGAACAGGTAGGCGAGGCGCAGGGATTCCTGCAGGTCGAGGAGCAGGTTCACCACCTGCGCCTTCACCGAGACGTCGAGGGCCGAGACGGATTCGTCCGCCACGATCAGGCGCGGCTCCAGGGCGAGCGCCCGGGCGATGCAGATGCGCTGGCGCTGGCCGCCGGAGAATTCGTGCGGGAAGCGGCCCGCCATCTCGGGCTTGAGCCCGACGCGCCCGAGCAGGTCCGCCGCGCGGGCCTCGGCCTCGCGCCGCGAGGCGAGGCGGTTGATCAGGAGCGGCTCGGCGATCGCCGCCCCGACGCTCATGCGCGGATCGAGGCTGGCGAAGGGGTCCTGGAAGATCATCTGCATGCGCCGCCGCCGCTGCCGCAGGGCCTCGGGCGAGAGCGCCAGGATGTCCTCGCCGTCGAGGAGCACGGAGCCGGCGAGCGGCTCGATCAGACGCAGGACCGAGCGGCCGGTGGTGGATTTGCCGCAGCCCGATTCGCCGACGAGCGCCAGCGTCTCCCCGGCCCGCAGGTCGAAGGACACGGTCTCGACCGCGTGCACGCGGCCCCGCACGCGCCCGAGCAGGCCGCCGCGGATGTCGAAGCGGGTGGTGAGCCCCTTCACCTCCAGCACCGGCCGCTCCGCCGCGGCGGGCCCCGCCGCGGCGGCCTCCTCGGGCGCCGGCACGGTCTCGCCGGTGGTGCGGTCCACGACGGGGAAGCGGGCCGGCCGCGCCCGGCCCCGCATGGCGCCGAGGGCCGGCACCGCGGCGAGGAGCGCCCGGCTGTAGGGGTGGGTCGGGCGGTGGAAGATGTCCTCCGTCGGCCCGCTCTCCACCGCCCGGCCGTCGAGCATCACCACGGTGCGGTCGGCGATCTCCGCCACCACGCCCATGTCGTGGGTGATGAACAGGACCGACATCCCCTCCTCGTCCTGCAGGGCCTTGATGAGGTCGAGGATCTGGGCCTGGATGGTGACGTCGAGGGCGGTGGTCGGCTCGTCCGCGATCAGGAGCTTCGGCCGGCAGGCGAGCGCCATGGCGATCATCACCCGCTGGCGCATGCCGCCCGAGAAGCGGTGGGGGTGGTCGTGCACCCGCGAGGCCGCCGCCGGGATGCGGACCTTGTCGAAGAGCCGCACGGTCTCGGCCTCGGCCTCGGCCCGGGAGAGGCCGCGATGGGCCATCAGCGCCTCGGCGATCTGGAAGCCGACCGTGAGCACCGGGTTCAGGCTCGTCATCGGCTCCTGGAAGATCATCGCCACGTCGCCGCCGCGGACCTTGCGCATCTCGGATTCCGGCAGGGTGAGGAGGTCGCGGCCCTGGAGGACCACCTCGCCGGTGATGCGGCTCGCGTCGCGGGGGGTGAGGCGCATGGTCGAGAGCGCGGTCACGCTCTTGCCGGAGCCCGACTCGCCGACCAGCGCAACGGTCTCCCGCGGGCCGATCTCGAAGGAGACCCCGTGCACCACCGGGCGCCAGCGCCCGTCCACCCGGAAGGCGGTGGCGAGGTTCCGGACGGAGAGGATCGGCGTCATGGGGGCTCCGGGTGGGGAGGGGGTGCGTCGTCAGGGGCGAGGGCCCGGCGCGCGGCCTCGGGCTCCCGCTCGATGATGCGCAAAGCCTGCATGGCGGCGTCGGGACGGCGGCGGCCCTGCTCGTCGGCCTCCATCGTCCGGGCGGAGGTCACGTCACAGCACCCGCCGCGGGTCGAGCGCGTCCCTGAGGCCGTCGCCGATGAAGTTGATCGACAGGACGGTCAGGAAGATCGCCGCGCCCGGGAACAGCGCCCAGTGCGGGGCGACGTCGAGGTGGTCCTTGGCGTCGAACAGGAGGCGGCCCCAGGTCGGGATGTCGGGCGGGAAGCCGAGGCCCAGGAAGGAGAGGGTCGATTCGGCGATGATCGCCGCCGAGACCTCGATCGTGGCCGCCACGATCACGGGTCCGAGCGCGTTCGGCAGGATGTGGCGCGTCACCTGGTGCAGCGGCCCCGCCCCCTGCGCGCGCGCCGCCTCCACGAATTCCTTCTCGCGCAGGGACAGGAACTGCGCCCGCACCAGCCGCGCCACCGGCATCCAGCGCAAGCCCCCGATCACCGCGACCACCATCACGAAGATGCCGCCCTCGATCCCGAAGACCTGCTTGAGCTGGTCGCGGAACAGATAGATCACGAGCAGCAGCAGCGGCAGCTGCGGCAGGGACAGGAACAGGTCGGTCACCCACATCAGGACGGGATCGAGCAGGCGGCGGGACATGCCGGCGATCGATCCCACCACCACGCCGACGAGGGTCGCCACCAGCATCGCCGCGAAGCCGACCGCGAGCGAGATCCGCCCGCCGTAGATCATGCGGGCGAGCAGGTCCTGGCCGAGATCGTCCGTGCCGAAGGGGTGCTGGGCGGAGGGGCCCTGCAGCATGGCCGAGAAGTCGATGTCGTCGATGGCGACCGGCCAGAGCAGCCCGCCGAACACGACCCCCAGCACCAGCACCGCCAGGATCACGCTCGACGCCACCGCCAGCCGGTGGCGGCGGAAGCGCCGCCACGTGTCCCGGCCGGAGGCGGCGGGCGCGGGCGCCGCCTCAGCCGAAGGAGATGCGAGGGTCGAGCCAGCCATACAGGAGGTCCGCGACGAGGTTGAACAGGACGACGAGGCAGGCGAACACGAAGGTCACGGCCATCACGACCGGCGTGTCGTTGGCGAGCATCGCGTTGATGAGGAGCGAGCCGATCCCCGGCACCCGGAAGATCTGCTCGGTGACGATGGCGCCGCCGAACACCGCCGGGATCTGGAGCGCCACGAGCGTCACCACCGGGATGAGCGCGTTGCGGGCGATGTGGCGCAGCGTCACCACCGGCTCGCTCAGGCCCTTGGCGCGGGCCGTCGTGACGTAGTCGAGCCGCGCCACGTCGAGGACCGAGGCCCGGACGTAGCGGGTGTAGGAGGCGGCCTGGAACAGCCCCAGCACCGCGATCGGCATGATCGCCTGCCGGAGATGCTCCCAGTACCATTGCCAGCCCGTCGCCGCGATGTCGGCGTTGTAGACGAAGGGCAGCCAGTCGAGCTTGAGGCTGAACAGCAGGATGAACAGCAGGCCGGTGAAGAAGGTCGGCAGCGAGAAGCCCACGAAGGCGAGCGTGTTCGCCACCTGGTCGAGGAGCGAGTAGGGCCGCAGGGCCGCCAGGATCCCGACCGGGAGCGCGATCAGCAGCGCCAGCACCTGCGAGGAGCCGACCACGAACAAGGTGGTCGGCAGGCGCTGCAGGATCAGGTCGTCGACGTTGACCCGGCTCGCGAAGGAGAAGCCCCAATCGCCCTGCAGCATGGCGAGGAACCAGTGCAGGTAGCGCACCAGGATCGGGTCATCGAGGCCGAATTTGGCCCGGAGCGCCGCCCGCACCTCGGGCGGCACGTTGGGGTTGGTGGCGAGCTCCCCGAAAGGATCGCCGGGCGCGAGCGCCAGCACGGTGAACAGGATCAGGCTGATCCCGACCAGGCTCGGGATCGCGATCAGCAGGCGGCGGAGGAGGTAGGCGCCCATGCGCGGCGCGTCAGCTCGGGGAGAACCGGCTCACGCCTCCTTGTACCAGTCGAACAGGAAGGCGAGCGAATTGTCCCAGCCGCTCGACGGCGCCTGGAGCTTGGCCCCGACCGCCGAGACCTGGGCCCGGTGGAGGAGCGGCATGACGTATTCGGAGGCCACGATGTCGTTCATCTTGATGAAGAGGGCCGCGCGCTTGACCGCGTCGAGTTCGCCCTGCGCCGCGCGGTAGCAGGCATCGGCCTCGTCGTTGCGCATCCGGCAGATGTTGCGGCCCTGCCACTTGTTCTCCTTGGTGGCCGCCTCCCAGGACACGTATTGCAGCATGAACACGCCCGGATCGGCCTGCGCCATGTTCCAGGTGTACATCTCCATGTCGGCGTAGAAGTGCGGGTAGGTGTCCGGGTTGGCGACGTCCGAGGAGAAGAACACGGAGCCGGGAATCGATTTCAGTTCCATGTCGATGCCGGCCTTTTGGGCAGCCTGCTTGACGATGGCCTGGGTCTTCTGGCGGGGGGCGTTGATGGAGGTCTGGTAGACGAATTTGAGTTTCTTTCCGTCCTTGGCGCGGATGCCGTCGCCGCCCTTCTTCCAGCCGGCCTCCTCCAGGATCTGCGCGGCCTTGTCGGTGTCGAAGGCGAAGCTGGTGTTCTTCGAGCGGAAGCGCTCGGGGCCGTTGAGCACGTTGGCGGTCGCCCGGCCGGTGCGACCGTAGATGAATTGCTGCACGGCCGCCCGGTTGACGATCAGGTTCATGGCCTTGCGCACCGCCGGGTCCGAGAAGGCCGGGTGCTTGGTCTTGAGCGAGGCGCGCTCGCCGTCGACCTCGGTCCAGGGATCGGTGGCGTTGAGCAGGATGAATTCGAGGTTGCCGCCGTAGACGATCTCGACGCGGCCCCTGCCCTCGGCCTCGAGGCGCTTGAGGATCTCGTCCTCGACCTGCATGTTCCAGGCGTAGTCGTACTCGCCGGTCTGCAGCACGGCGCGGGCCGCCGAGACCGCGTCGCCGCCGCCCTTCATCTCGATCGTGTCGAAGGAGGGCCGGTTCGGCATATGGTAGTCGGGGTTGCGCACGCCGCGCACGATGTCGCCGGGGCGGAACTCCGCGAACTTGTAGGGGCCGGTGCCGACCGGCGCGAGGTTGGCGGGCGCGTCGCGCGACTTGTCGCCGATATAGGCCTCGAAATGGTGCTTGGGGATGATCATCCCGGCCGAGGACACGAAGGCGTCGGCCCAGAACGGCGTCGGCTTGTCGAACAGAACCTTGACGGTGAGGTCGTCGACCTTCTCGACCTTGATGTCCTTGTAGCTGCCGGAGGTCACCGCCGCGGTGGCGGGGTTGGCGGCGTATTGCCAGGTGAAGACGACGTCGTCGGCCGAGAAGGGCTTGCCGTCGTGCCACGTCACGCCGGGCTTGAGCTTCCAGGTCACCGAGCGGCCATCCTCGGCGACGCCGCCGTTCTGGCGGCTCGGGATCGCGGCGGCGAGCACCGGGAACAGGTTGCCCTCGGCGTCCCAGGCGGCGAGGGGCTCGTAGAAGATGCGCGAGCCCTCCTGGTCCTTGGTGCCGACCGCGAAATGCGGGTTGATCAGGGTCGCGGCCTGCCAGAACAGCAGCTTGAGCGCCCCCCCGCCCCCGGCCTTGGCGGGCTTGTAGGCGGATGTCCCCTCGGCGGTCTGGGCGACGCCCTCCTGCGCCAGCATCATGCCGGCCATGGGGGCGGTGAGGCCGAGCGCGATCATCCGCTGCACGAAGTGCCGCCGGGAGAGCCGTCCGTCCTTCACCGCGCCGATCAGCGTCCGCAGGTCACGTTCGTTCATCAGCCTCGCCCCTTCCGTGCAGTGCCGGCAGCATGCACCAGACGCCCGCATCCGCAAGCGGCCCGCGGCCGCGGGCCACCGCTTTACAAGTCTCGCGCCACTTTGCCCGGTTGGGTATCCGCCGGGCGCCGGGGAGCCGTGCAGCGGGAGCGGTTCGCCGGCCGCTCCCGGGCCGGCATACCGGGCGGATGCGCGCAGCGACCGGGAGGCATCCATGGACAACCGCAACGCCGTGTGGCGGCAGGTCGACCTCCACAAGGACCGGTTGATCGCCCTGAGCGACGCGGTCTGGGCCACGCCGGAGGTCTGCTACACGGAGGCGCGCTCGGCCGAGGCCCACGCCGCGGAGCTGCGCCACCAGGGCTTCCGGGTCGTGCAGGGCGTGGCCGAGATTCCGACCGCGCTCGTCGGCGAGGCCGGCGCGGGCGGGCCGGTGATCGCCTTCCTGGGCGAGTACGACGCGCTGCCGGCCCTGAGCCAGGAGGCGGGGGTGGCGGAGCCGCGGCCGCTGGTGCCGGGCGGGCCGGGCCACGGCTGCGGGCACAACCTGCTCGGCTCGGCGGCGCTGCTGGCCGCGACCGCCCTCAAGGACTGGCTCGCCGAGACCGGCCGGCCGGGCCGCGTGCGCTACTACGGCTGCCCGGCCGAGGAGGGCGGGGCCGCCAAGGCCTTCATGGTGCGGGCCGGCGCCTTCGCGGACGCGGATGCGGCGATCACCTGGCACCCGGCGAGCTTCTGGGAGGTGGCGCCCCCGCTGGCGCTGGCCAACACCCGGGCCGACTTCGTCTTCACCGGCCGGGCGAGCCACGCGGCGGCCGCGCCGCATCTCGGCCGCAGCGCCCTCGACGCGGTCGAGCTGATGAATGTCGGCGTCAACTACATGCGCGAGCACATGCCGAGCGACGCGCGGGTCCACTACGCGCTCCTCGATGCGGGCGGCATCGCCCCCAACGTGGTCCAGGCCCACGCGCGGGTGCGCTACTCGATCCGGGCCCGGGACCTCGCCGGCATGCGCGAGCTGGTGGCGCGGGTGCGCAGGATCGCCGAGGGCGCGGCCCTGATGACCGAGACCGCCGTCGAGATGCGCATCGTCAGCGCGGTCTCGGACCTCGTCGGCAACGCGCCGCTGGAGGAGACCCTGCACGCGGTGATGGAGGAGCTGGGCCCCCCGCCCTTCGACGAGGAGGACCGGGCCTTCGCCCGCGCGATCCGGGCGACGCTCGCGCCCGGCGACATTGCCGCGGTCTGGCGGGCGATCGGGATGCCGCCCACCGAGGCGCCGCTCGCCGACTTCCTCGTGCCCCTCGACGCCAAGCGCAACCCGGCGATCGGCTCGACGGACGTGGGCGACGTGAGCTGGGTGGTGCCCACCGTGCAGGCCCACGCCCCGACGGTCGCGATCGGCACGCCCTTCCACACCTGGCAGGTGGTCGCGCAGGGCAAGAGCCCGGCAGCCCACAAGGCCATGGTGCAGGTGGCCAAGGCCATGGCGGCGGCCGGCGCGGCCCTGATCGCCGACCCGGCCCTGCGGGAGGCCGCCTGGGCGGAACTGCGGGCGCGCACGCGGGACGGCTACGTCTCGCCGCTGCCGCCCGAGGTCGCCCCGCCCCTCGACATGTCGCGGGGCTGAGCGTCGCTCGCCGAAGCGGTCGCCGCTCCGGCGGCAGGAATGATGCGGGAACGAGAATCCGGGCGGACGCGCCCGACGCTATCCTGGCTGGGGCCGCGGGTCGCGGCCGGCGCCTAGGGGTTGCCGCGCAGGCCGCTCGCGAGTTCGCGGTTGATCCGGATCAGCGCGGTCAGCTTCTCGGCGTGGGGCTCGATCATCGCGTCGAAGGTGCGCGTGAACACGAAGGCGCCGAGCTGCGCCATGGACTGCTTCAGGTCGGCGGGGAGCGGCGCGTCGGGCTCGGTCGCGGCCGTGGAGAGGAGCGTCCAGACCTTCTGGTTGAAGGTGAGCGCCTCGTTCAATCCCGCCTGCTGGTCGGTCCAGTTGTCCTGGATCGCCTGGAGCCGTGCCGCCGCCTTGATGAGCACGGCCGCCTCGGCCTCCCGCGGCGTCAGGGCCGCCTGCGCAACCTTGGCGTAAGCGTTCGCTCCGTAACTCATCGGATGCAACTCCTCCGACCCTGCACAAGGGCGGTCGGCGGAGGCTCGCACCAGAGCGTTAAGCTTGGGTTGTGAGTGTCGCGGCGAGGAGGGGGCGCGGGGCGATTCGGCGCCCTGCCCTGAAACCGCTACGATGTCGGCTCATCCGTCGCCCGCTATGCTGAATTTCGTCCTCGGCGCCGTCGCGGGCGCCCTCATGGCCACCGTGGCGACGATCGCGGCCGTCCGGAACCCGGACGTCCAGGTCCGGATGGGGCTGGTGCGGCCCCAGCTGCCGGCGGTCGCGCTGCGCCGGCCGGAGCCCGTCTGCCCACCCCCCGCCGCGCCGCCGAGCCTCGCGGGCGTCGCCCCGGTGGGGCAGCCCGACATGCTGTTCGCCCGCCGCCGCTTCTGGTCGGTGGCGCCGCCCTGAGCGCGGCGCGTCCCGGCCCTCGTGTCCGGCGGCCTTCGGGTCCGCTCGCGCCGCCATCGCCGGTCCGGGGCGTCCGCATCGGGGAATCCGGTCTCATGCGCTGTCCGGACGATCACGTCCGGACAGCGCATGGCAAGCCCGCGCGGCGCTTGAGCGAAGCCGACATCCGCCTCGCGACGCAATCCGTCGGATTTCGCATCAGAGCGTGCTGAGCAGGACCATCACGACCGTGGTGGCCGCCGTCGAGCCGAGGAAGCCGCAGAGCGCGGCCGCGAAGGAATGCGCGCCCGGGATGGCGGCATCGACGCGGGGGGCGGACTCGGTGCGGGCGGACTCGGTGAGCATGACGGTCTCCAGTGGCAAGCGGACTTCGTTGAGAGAGGGGATGCCCTCGCGCGGACGTGGCCGTCCGTGCGGGGACGCACCCGGGGGAGCGCTCAGTCGCAGCGGAAGGCCCGCTTCTCCAGGCGCACGCTGCGCAGCGCCCCGCGCAGGTCGATCGACGCGAGGCCCGCACCGCACGCCTCGAAGCGGTCCTGCGCGTCCTCGTAGCGGTCCTCGACGTCGCCCAGCGCGTCGCAGACCCGGTCGCGGTCGCCGATCCGGGCCTCCTGGCGGGCCTGGAAGCGCAGGGCATCGGCCTCCTGGAGCTTGCGGTGGGCCGGCGCGCAGGTGGCCGGCTGCGCGAGGGCGGAGCCGGCCGCGACGAGAAGCGCGGCCGTGAGCGGGAACAGGGCAGGGCGAAGCGGTCGGGTCATCGCTGAACTCGGTCGGGATGGTCGGCACCCCCTGCGGCGATAAGCCTCAGATCAGGAGGCTTGTCGCATGGCGCGGAGAGGCATCCCAGAAACGGCGACGCCCGGCCAGGGTTCCGGATTTTCCCGACCCCGAATTGTCCCGGCCCCGATGCGGGTCAGGCCGGCGCGGCGGCGCGGCGGCGCGAGGCCAGGATGGTGGCGAGCGTCACGGGCCGGTACGGGAAGGCGTCGACCCCGACGTCGAATTGCCGGGTCATCGGCTTCAGCCGGCCGTGGGAATGGCCGTGCAGGTCGATCACCCCGCGCCCCATGCGGTTCCAGGTGCGGAAGGCGTAGTGGCACAGAACCAGGCGGTGGCCGCCCTCGTCGATCTCGGCGTAGTGGGCGACCGAGGCCCAGCCCGGCGCGCCGAGCGTCGCCGGGCCGTCGTTGTTGCCGACGATCAGGTGCTTCTCGCCGTGGAGTCCCGCCAGGAGAGCGGCGACCCGCTCCGGCGGGGGCCCGAGGGCGAAGTCGCCGAGGTGCCAGACCGTGTCGCCCGGCCCGACCGTCGCGTTCCAGTTCGCGACCAGGGCCGCGTCGTGCTCGGGGATGCCGGCGAAGGGGCGCCGGTCGATGCGCAGCACCCGCGGGTCGCCGAAATGCGTGTCGCTCGTGAAGTAGACGGTCATGCGATCCGGGGACGGGCTCAGCGCGCCTGCATGCGCAGCGCCCCGTCGAGGCGGATGACCTCGCCGTTGAGCATCGGGTTGTCGATGATCGCGAGCACGAGGCGGGCATATTCCTCCGGCCGGCCGAGCCGCGGCGGGAAGGGCACCGCGGCGCCGAGGGAATCCTGCACCTCCTGCGGCAGGCCCTTCATCATCGGCGTCTCGAACAGGCCCGGCGCGATGGCGCAGACCCGGATACCGGCGGGGGCGAATTCGCGGGCGGCCGGGAGGGTCAGCCCGACGACGCCCGCCTTCGAGGAGGCGTAGGCCGCCTGCCCGACCTGGCCCTCGAAGGCCGCCACCGAGGCGGTCGAGACGATGACGGCGCGCTCGCCCCCCTCCAGCGGGTCGAGGGGCAGGGCGCCGGCCGCCACGAGCCGCATCAGGTTGAACGTGCCGATCAGGTTGATCTCGACGACGCGGGCGAAGGCGCGCAGGTCGAGGGGGCCGGCGCGCCCGACGATCCGCCCGGCGGTGGCGACGCCCGCGCAATTGACCAGGATGCGGGCCGGGCCGTGCGCCGCGGCGGCGCGGGACACCGCCTCCTCGGCGCTCCCCGCATCCGAGACGTCGCAGGCGAGGGCGAGCCCGCCGGTCTCCTCCGCGACCGCCCGCGCGGCCTCCTCGTTGAGGTCGAGGAGCGCGACCCGGGCGCCCGCCGCCGCGAGGGCGCGGCCCGTCGCCGCGCCGAGGCCCGACCCGCCCCCCGTGACCACGGCCGCGATGCCCTGAACCTTCATGCGCGCCTCCCGTCGTTGCGCATTCCGGCTTAGCAGAGGGCGGGGCCGCCCGTGAACCGCCGCGCTGCTGCCCCGTTGAGGGGAGCGATCCGGGAATCCCGAAGGGTGCTGCGCCTCATCACCTACAACGTCCGCCGCTGCCTCGGCACCGACGGGACCCTCTCCCCCGCGCGCATCGCCGCGGTCCTCGCCTCCTGCCGGCCCGACGTGGTGGCGCTGCAGGAGCTCGACGTCGGCCGCCCGCGCTCCGGGCGGATCGATCAGGCCCACGCCATCGCGGAGCATCTCGGCATGCGGGCGCATTTCCACGCGGCCCTGCGGGTGATGGAGGAGGCGTACGGCAACGCCATCCTCACCGCCCTGCCCTCCCGCCTCGTGCGGGCCGAGGCGCTGCCGGGCCTCGCCGGGCGCCCGCACCTCGAGCCGCGCGGCGCGCTCTGGGCGGCGATCGAGGCCGGCGGCACGGAGGTCCAGGTCATCGCCACCCATCTGGGCCTGCGCCGCCGCGAGCGCGCCCGGCAGGCGGAGGCCCTGCTCGGGCCCCGCTTCCTGGCCGATCCGGGCTGCCGCCCGCCCCTCGTGCTGGTGGGGGACCTCAACGCCGTGCCGGCCTCCGCCGCCTACCGGCGCCTCGCCCGGCATCTCCGGGACGCGCAGCGCGCCGCCGGCGTGCCGCGCCGCCAGCGCACCTTCCCGTCCGGGTTCCCGCTGCTGCGGCTCGATCACGTCTTCGTCAGCGAGGGGATCCGGGTGCGGCACGTCGAGGTGGTGCGCGGGCCGTTGGCGCGGGTCGCCTCGGACCACCTGCCGCTCCTCGTCGACCTCGACCTCGCCCCGGCGGCGGGCGCGCCGCGCCCCGACCGGGCGGAGGTGGCGTGATGGCGCGGCACGGGGCGGGGAGCGGGCGCCGCCGCCGCTGGACCCTGATCACCACCGCGCTCAGCGTCGCGCTCGGGGCCTACCTCCTCGTCCGCACCCTCTCGGGCTACGGCCTCGCGGAGCTGTACGCGGCGGTGCGGGCGATCCCGGCGGCCCGGCTCCTGGGGGCGGGCGCCTTCGCGGCGGGCAGCTACCTCTGCCTCACGGCAGGGGACTGGCTGGCCCTGCGGGCGATCGGGCGCCCCCTCCCCTACCGGTACGTCGGCGTGGCGGCCTTCGTGGCGCTCGGCGTCGGCCACAGCATCGGCCTGTCCGGCCTGAGCAGCGGGGCGATCCGCTACCGCTTCTACGCGCGCCGCGGCCTGACGCTGGCCGAGAGCGCCAAGCTGGTCCTGTTCTGCGGCCTCACGGTCGCGCTCGGGCTGATGGCGCTCGGCGCGCTGGCGCTGCTGCGGCCGCGGCTCGCGCAGGAGATCACGGGTCTGGGGCGGGGCGGCATCGTGGCGGTGGCGCTCGCCTGCCTCGCCGGGGTCGGGCTCTACCTCGCGGCCGCGGCCTTCCGGCTCGGGCCCCTGACCATCCGCCGCTGGTCGATCGAGGTGCCGCCCTGGCGCATCGCCCTCGCCCAGGTGGCGGTGGGGTCGGTGAACTTCGCCCTGGTCTCGGCCTGCCTGCATCAGGTGCTCGCGGCGGTCTCGGACGTGGCCTATCCGGGCGTCGCCTCGGTCTTCGTGATCGCGAACGCGGCGGTGCTCGTCACCAACGTGCCGGGCGGCGTCGGGGTGATCGAGAGCGTGGTGGTGCATCTCCTGCCCGGGACCGACGTGATCGGGCCGCTCATCGCCTTCCGCGTCGTGTACTTCCTGGTGCCGCTGGCGCTCGGGCTCCTGGTCTTCGCGGGGGCGGAGGTGGTGTTCCGGCGAAGGGGACGCGCCGGCCCGGCGCCCGGGCGGGACGCGATCGGCCCGGCGGCCTCGCCCGCCCGGTGAGGGCGCGCGCAGAGGGCGCGCGGAGAGCGGGTCAGATCACCTCGGCGACCGCCAGGGCGAGCACGAGCAGGGCCAGCGCCGCCACTTCCGACCAGTGCACGAGGGTGTCTGGTGCGATCCTGTTCATGAAGCGGAGCCTACGCCTGCTGTCCTGACAAGTATAGGGACAATTTATAGTGACAATTCGGGGCAGCGATCACGGCCAAGTTCGACGCATCCACGCGGGTGCGCGCCGAGGGCGGCTCGTCCGAAGGGAGAGGCCCCCGGGCGCGCCGGGTGCGCCTGCCGGCCTCAGCTCCCGAACGGCCGCTCCGGGTCGAGGAGGTCCGCGCCGAGGAGGGGCTCGATCAGGCCCTCCTCGGGCGGCACCGCGAAGGGCCGCAGGCCCCGCGGGCCGGTGTTGAGCCGCTCCACCGCCCGCACGAGCGACCCCTCCGCCCGGATCGCCGCCGTCACGGCGGCGGGATCGGCCCCGAGATGCTCGGCCAGCAGCCGGTCGCGCAGGGCCGCGATGGTGGCCCGGGTCGCCGGGTCGGTGCCCCCGACGGCGAGGTCGCACTCGGTGTCGAGCGCGACCGAGCGGTTGTTGAGGTTGGAGGAGCCGACCCGCAGGGCGGTGTCGTCCACGATCACCAGCTTCGAGTGCACCAGGACCTGGCACTCGCCCGCCGGGCCCGGCACCGCCGGGTAGGCGAGGAGGAAGCGGCCGTGCCGGTCGGCGGCGCGCAGGCGGCGGATCAGGCGGTCGCGGGGCGCGCCCATGGCGACCCGCTCGGTGAGGTTGTGCGAGCGGCGGGTGAGCACGATCACCACGTCGGGCCCGTCCGGCCGCGCCAGCTGCGCCTCCAGCACGTCGCCGACGAAGCGCGCCGTGAGGTACTGCGCCTCGATGTAGACGTGGCGCCGGGCGCCGCGCAGCAGGTCGGCCGTGAGGGCGGCGGCCTCCTCGACCGAGGGCTGCTCGTCGAGGAGCGGCATGGTCCGGGCGATCGCCACCGGCACGTCCGTGAAGTCGGGGGCGAGGCCGCGCGGCCAGAGCGGCGGTCCCTCGGCGGGGGCGGCCGCCTCTCCGGTCGCGTCGCGCCAGCGGGCGCGCACGAGGTCGCCGACCGCGCGGGCCGCCTCCCCGTCCACCACCATCTGGGTGTCGTGGACCGGCCCGTAGGGGGCGCCGTCCGGATCGACCCGGCGGGGATCCTCGGCCCGGTGCTCCTGCGTGTCCCAGCGCTGCACGGTCAGGTCCATGCCGCCCACGAAGGCGAGGCACTCGTCGACGCAGACGATCTTCTGATGATGGGCCGCGTAGAGGGGGTGGCGCGTGTCGAGCCGCACCCGGATGCGGGGATGGCGCTGCCACTCCGCCCCGAACAGCAGCGGCAGCGCCTCGCCCGGCCCGTGCAGCGTGCCCACGCTCCAGATCAGGATGCGCAGCTCCAGTTCGGGCCGCGCCTCCACGAGGGCGCGCAGGAAGGGGCCGAGCGGGGGCGAGGCCGCCTCCGGCGCGTCGGCCCGCAGGCGGATGCGGCCGTCGAAATCCCAGCCCACCAGGGTGATGCTGCGCCGGGCGCGCGCGAGCGCGTCCTCCAGCGCCGCGAAGTAATCCGCGCCGTCGACGAGCAGGGCGGCGCGGGCCGCCCGCGCCACCCGCCAGCAATTGCGGCCCGGCACGAACAGGGTCGGGGGCGGGGCGACCGGGACGGCCCCGGCCAACGCGTCATCCATTCTCATCGTGACGACCAACGATCTCCCCGATGCGGCGGGCGGCCCCGCCCGGGGCCGCGCCCCACCAGAACACGTCAGGCGCCCGAGCGTTGCAGCCTGCTCCTGCGGCACAGCGGACCCCGCCGCGCCGCACCGCACACGGCAAGTCCTGCCTCGAAGAACCAGTCTCGTTCGCACCCGCAGCACAGACGAGACGGAATAAGGACGCGCAAGAATGATGATCTCGATCGAACTTGCGGCCGCTCAACCCGTTTCAGGATCTGAACGGAATTGGAAAGGATCGATGATGCGGACGAAGCGGATGGCGCTCGCGGGCGCCCTGATGGTGGCCCTGGGCGGCGCGGCGGTGGCCCAGACCGCGGCGCCGGGCAGCGCCGAGGGCAACATGAACAACCCGGGCAGCGTCAAGAGCAACGCCGAGAAGGGGGGGCGCGACGCCGCCCCGGCGGCGGGCGTGGCGCCCGGGACGGCGCCGGCCGCGACCGGGACCGTGACGGGCGGAGGGAGCAGGACGGTCCCGAAGCCGAGCGACCCGACTCCGAGCCGCTGAGCCGGGCGATGCACCGGGGCGGCCGGGACGCGCGTCCCGGCCGCCCTCGGCGGTGGGCGGAGGCGGATCGCGGCTGGACGCGGGAATCCTGCACTCCCACTCTTCCGGCAGACCTCCGCCACCGGAGCCACCGGACCGAGCCCGTGCACTACAGCAGATCCGACATCGTCGCGGCCTGCGGCCCCAACGCCACCCGCGCCGGGCAGAGCTACCTGCGCGAGGGGCGCGTTCTCGAAGCGACCCGAAACGGAGCCGGGATCTCCGGCGAGGTCCAGGGCAGCGACGAGCCCTACAGGCTGGTCGTCGATCTGAGGGAGCGGGGGAAGGGGCTGCGGATCGAAGGCACCTGCTCCTGCCCGGTCGCCCGCAATTGCAAGCACGTGGCGGCCGTCCTCCTCTCGCTCCTGGACGAGGCGTCGGAGCCGCCGGGCGATCCGGTCGCGCAGCGCCTGGAGCGCCTGCTGGCGCCGGCCCCGACGGCCCGCGGCGCGGCACGAGCGGGCCGCCCCGCGGCCCAGGCGGAGGCGCTGCCGCCGGCCCTGGCGCGGTGGGTCGCGCAACTCGACCGGGCCCAGGCCACCGCCGGGGAGGATTACCCACGCTCCATCAACCAGCGGCTCGTCTACGTGCTCGGCTCGCTCCTGGCGGGGGAAGGCCTGCCGCGCCTCGCCCTGCAGGTGATCTCGACGCGCCTGCGCAAGGACGGCACCTTCTCGGAGGGCGGCAGCCCCTATCTCCTGCAGGCGGGCGCATCGCCGGCCCGGTTCCTGCGCCCCTCGGACCTGCGCATCCACCGCCTTCTCGCCGGCCGGCAGCGCCACTCCATCGGCTACGGCCGGGCCTACGCCTACGATCTCTCCGACGAGGATGCGGCGGAGATCCTGGCGGCCCTGCTCGCCACCGGCCGCGTCCGCTGGCGGGAGCCGAACGGGCCGGCCCTCGCGGCGGGTCCGCCCCGGGCCGGGCGGATCGCCTGGCGGGAGGAGGCGGATGCCCTGCGGGCGGAGGTCACCTGCGAGGATCCCGGCGCGGTGCTGGCCGCGGCGCCGCCCGCCTACGTGGACGAGGCGGCCGGCCTGATCGGGCCGGTGGAGACCGGACTCGCCCCGCGCCTCGCCGGCGCCCTCGCCCTGGCGCCGCCGGTCCCGGCGGAAGCGGTGGCGGCGCTCAACGCCGTCCTGGCGGAGAAGGTCCCGGACCTCGCCGCCCACCGGCCGCCCTCGCCCGCGGCGGAGCCCCTCCGCGTCGCCCCGCGACCGGTGCTGCGCCTCACGACCGCCCCGATCAGGACGACCATCGGCTACGGCCCCTACGCGATGATCGACCACGAGACGGTGCCCATCGCGCGGCTGGCCTTCGCGTACGGACCGGTGCGGACGGAACTCGGCGAGATGCGGGCCGTGGTGCCGCGCCTCAGCGGCGGGCGCCTCTACGCGGTGGCCCGCGATCCCGAGGCCGAGCGCGAGGCGGCCCGGCGCCTCATCCGGGAAAACTTCGTCCCGGTCTGCGAACGCTATCCCGCCGAGGCCGCGCATGGCCGCGACTTCGTGCGCGAAGGAGGAACGGCCCAATGGGCCGACGCGCAATACTGGCTCCTGCCCCGCCTGCGGGAGGAGGGCTGGGAGATCGAGACCGCCGCCGATTTCCCCCTGCGGCTGATGCGGGCGGACGGCGCCTTCGACGCGGAGATCCGCGAGGGATCCGGCATCGACTGGCTCGAACTCCAGCTCGGTGTCGAGCTGGACGGGGAGCGGATCGACCTCGTCGGGCCGATCCTCGCGCTGCTGCGGCGGCCGGGCTTCGACCCCGCCATCCTCGACGGCCCGGAGGGGGAGAAGGCCCTCGTCCTGCCGCTTCCGGACGGGCGGATGCTGGCCCTGCCCCCGGGCCGGCTGCGCGGGATCCTGGCGGCGATCGCCGAATTGCTGATCGGCCGCGACGACGAGGGGCGGCTTCGCCTGTCGCGGGCCGACGCGGCCGGCCTCGCGGCCCTGGAGGAGGAGGGCGGGGAGCGCGTGATCTGGCGCGGCGGCGAGGCGATCCGCGCCATGGGACGGCGGCTTTCCGCGAGCGGCGGCATCCCGCCGGTGGAGCCCCCCGCGGCGTTCCGGGCGAGCCTGCGGCCCTATCAGGCGCAGGGCCTCGCCTGGCTCGCCTTCCTGCGCGAGACCGGCTTCGGCGGCGTCCTGGCGGACGATATGGGCCTGGGCAAGACCGTCCAGGCCCTGGCGCTCCTCGCCCTCGAGAAGGCGGAGGGCCGCCTCGACCGGCCCGCCCTGGTGGTGGCGCCGACGAGCCTGATGGGCAATTGGCGGCGCGAGACGGAGCGCTTCGCCCCCTCCCTCCGCGTGCTCACGCTGCACGGCCTCGACCGCAAGGAGCAGTTCGGGGCGATGGCCGAGCACGACCTCGTGCTCACCACCTATCCGCTGATCCCCCGCGACCACGCGGTGCTGACGGCGCAGGAGTGGCACATCCTTCTCCTCGACGAGGCGCAGGCGATCAAGAACCCGGACGCGCAGACGACCCGGCTGCTGCACGGGATCCGGGCGCGGCACCGCTTCTGCCTCACCGGGACGCCGCTTGAGAATTCCCTCGCGGAGGTGTGGTCGCTCTTCGCCTTCGCGTGCCCGGGCCTGCTCGGCGACCGCCGGCACTTCACCCGGGCGTGGCGCATGCCGATCGAGAAGCAGGGCGACCGCGAGCGCGGCCGGCTGCTGGCGCGGCGCCTCAAGCCCTTCCTGCTGCGGCGGACCAAGGACGAGGTGGCGGCCGAGCTGCCGCCCAAGACCGAGATCGTCGAGCGCGTCGACCTCGCGGCCGGTCAGCGCGACCTCTACGAGTCGATCCGGCTCGCCATGCATGCCCGGGTGCGCGCCGCCATCGCCGAGAAGGGATTCGCCCGCAGCCGCATCGTCATCCTGGACGCGCTGCTCAAGCTGCGGCAGGCCTGCTGCGATCCGCGCCTGCTCAAGCTCGCACCTCCCCCGAAGGCGGGCTCGGCCAAGCTCGACCGCCTGGACGAGTTGCTGGAATCCCTGATCGCCGAGGGGCGCCGGGTGCTGGTCTTCTCGCAATTCACCTCGATGCTCGACCTGATCAAGCCGCGCCTCACGCTCGCCAAGACGCCCTGCCTCGAACTCACCGGCCGCAGCCGCGACCGCGCCGAGGTGGTGCGCCGCTTCGAGGCCGGCGAGGCACCGGTCTTCCTGATCAGCCTGAAGGCGGGCGGGACGGGGCTCAACCTCGTCGCGGCGGATACGGTGATCCTCTACGATCCCTGGTGGAATCCGGCCGTGGAGGCCCAGGCGATCGACCGCGCCCACCGCATCGGCCAGGACAAGCCCGTCTTCGTCCACAAGCTCGTCGCCTCCCGCACCATCGAGGAGAAGATGGGGGTGCTGAAGGAGAGGAAGGGCGCGCTCGCCGATTCGCTGTTCGACCACGACGGCGCGCCCACGAGCGCCATGACGGCGGAGGATTTGGATCTCCTGCTCGGGGACTGACTCTGGGGCACAAACCCGTATAATAGTCGCGCAATTTCCCCATCGCTGCATCGCAGCCTTCTGGTTGAATTTTTATGAAATTAGACGCATTTTTATTTCAAGTCATGATTTTGTTTCTGCCTGGAGTGATTTGGGCACGTATCGATATCGTGTGGGCAAGACAATCTAAACCTTCAGATGTTGAATTTTTCGTCCTGAGCTTTCTCTACGGGCTTGCAAGTTAGGCTGTCACATATGCTTTATTTGAGTTATTTGTTGGTGATTTCGAAGTCATAAGCATAGAAAAGCCGGCCATTTTTAACTATTCTATTGTATATGAACTCATTTGTGCAACTTTCATCAGTTTTGCAGGAGGAATAGCCTGGCTTTATGCCTCGAATTACAAAATCATGGCACGCTTCCTGCAATTCATTCGAGCCACCAAGCGATATGGCGATGAGGACGTATGGGACTTTACATTCAACAGTCGATCGAAATCAGTCGGATTTATAAATTGGCGCGACTTCGAGCAGAAGCTAGGCTAATCCGGATACGTTAATACATTCTCGGAAAGCGGAGAAATCAGAGAGATTGTACTGCGAGATGTGTCGGTGTATGATTTCGAGGGCAATAAGCAATACGACGTTCCGTTGCTCTACCTAGCGCGAAAAGCGGAAAATATCCATATCGAGTTTCCGATCCCGAACACGGAGGCGAGTCAGGATGCCGGATAAATCGTTCACGAACCTGAAGGCTGAGGGCGGCTACTCGCTACCCCGGAGTGCTCCGCTGACCGAGAGCTACGTCCGCAAAGGCGGCGTCAACGCTCCCTCGGCGCAAGCCACCCGTCCCCCGCCTCCCCGCCCCTTCGCCCGGCCACGGGGCCGAATGCGCCGTCGTCGGGCGGACAGGGCGGCTCCTCGCGGCAAACCTGAGGAGGGACCCGCGCGGGCCACCGTTCCGGCCCGTACCGGCCGCTGCCGCGTCACTCCGGTCGAGGCGAGCTCACTCCCCGGGGCCGCCGGGCTCGCCATGCCGCCGTGCGGGGGCGGGGCCGCCGCCTGGGCGGGGGCGGGCTTCGCTGCCCGGGCGCGCAGGCGCGCCGCCGCATTCTTCGGCAGGTCCGAGATCACGCAGACGAGGCAGAACACCGCCGGCACGAAGATCAGCGACAGGACCGTCGAGAAGAGCAGGCCGCCGATCACCGCGATCGCCATCGGTGCCCGGAACTCGCCGCCCGCCCCGATCGCCAGCGCGCTCGGGACCATGCCGGCCACCATGGCGATCGTCGTCATGATGATCGGCCGCGCGCGCTTGCGGCCCGCATCGATGATCGCCTCATTGCGCGACATGCCGTGGCGCATCGACTCGATCGCGAATTCCACCAGCATGATCGCGTTCTTGGTCACGATGCCCATCAGCATCAGGATGCCGATCCAGACCGGGGTCGTGAGCTGCTTGCCGGTGACGAGCAGCGCCACCACGGCGCCGCCCAGGGAGAGCGGCAGCGAGAACAGGATGGTGATCGGGTGCAGGAAGGACCCGAACAGCATCACCAGCACGGCGTAGACCATGAGCAGGCCCGCCCGCATCACCTCGGCGAAGCCGTCCGACAATTCGGCGAGGTTCTCGGCGTCGCCCGACTGGTTGACCTGCACCCCCTTCGGCAGGTTCCTCATCACCGGCAGCTGATTGATCGCGGCCAGCACGTCGCCGAGGGCCGCGTCCCCGACGAGGTCCGCCGCCACGGTCGCCTGGCGCTCGCGGTCGTAGCGGGAGATGTTGGCCGGCCCGTCCTGGAAGCCGAGATCCGCCACCGCCGAGAGCGGCACCCCGCCCTTCGCGGCCGGGGTCGGGATGCGCAGCTGCTCCACGATCTGCCAGTTCAGCCGGGCGCTGTCGTCGAGCTGGACCCGCACCGGCACGAGGCGGTCGCCCGCGTCGAACTTGGCCAGCGCCGGCCCCACGTCGCCGATCGTGGCGACGCGGATCGTCTCGGAGAGCGTGTCGGCCGTGATGCCGAGCCGGGCGGCGAGGTCCATGCGCGGGCGGATGCGCAGCTCCGGCCGGTTCAGGGTCGCGCCCGAGATCACGTTGGCCACGGCCGGCAGGCGGCGCATCTGGTTGGCGAGCTCGTTGGCCACGCTCGCCACCGTGCTGCTGTCCTGGCCGTTGACCACGAGTGAGATCGCCCGCAGGCCGTTCTCGTCCACGAACCAGTAGCGGATGTCCGGGATCTGCCTCAGCCGCGCCTCGACCTGCTGCTCCAGCTGGCGCTGGGTGATCGTGCGGTGGGTCTTGTTGGTGTAGTTGAGGATGAGCGAGGCGCGCCGGACCTCGATCGTGCCGCCCGCGATGCGCCCGCCATCGACGAAGATGCTCTTCACCTCCGGGATCTGGCGCAGGTCCTTGACGATCACGTCGGTGACGCGCTGCGTGTCCGAGGCCTGGCTGCCCGGGGGCAGCTCGATCGAGAGCAGCGAGCGGGCGGTGTCCTGGGCCGGCAGGAAGCCCTGCGACAGGAGCTTCATGCTGAGGATCGAGGCCGCGAAGATCGCGATGCCGAGGATCACGGTGAGCCCGTAGAAGCGCACCGATTTCGAGACCAGCCAGACATAGGCGCGCTCGATCCGGCCCGGCGGCTTCTCCTCGTGGACGTGCGGCTTCATGATGTAGGCGGCCAGCATCGGCGTCACGAAGCGGGCCGCGAGCAGCGAGAACAGCACCTGCACCGCGATGGTGATGCCGAACTGCTTGAAGAACTGGCCCGCGATGCCGCCCATGAAGCTCGCCGGCGCGAAGATCGCCACGATGGTGAGGCTGATCGCGATCACCGCGAGCCCGATCTCGTCGGCCGCGTCGATCGCCGCCTGGAAGGGCGACTTGCCCATCCGGATGTGGCGCACGATGTTCTCGATCTCGACGATCGAATCGTCGACCAGGATGCCGGTCGAGAGCGTGACGGCGAGGAAGCTCACGAGGTTGAGCGAGAAGCCGAGCAGGTCCATCGCCCAGAAGGCCGGGAAGATCGACAGCGGCAGCGACACCGCCACGATCACCGTCGTGCGCAGGTCGCGCAGGAACAGGAACACCACGATGACCGCGAGCGCCGCGCCCTCGAACAGCGTCTTGATCGCGGCCTCGTAGTTGCCGAGCGTGTAGTCGACCGACGTGTCGATCAGCGAGAGCTTGACGTCCGGGTACTCGGCCTGGATCTGGTCGACCTTGGCCTGGACGGCCTTGGCCACGACGACGTCGCTCGCGCCCTTGGCGCGCTTGATGCCGATGGCGACGACCGGCTTGGCGTCGAGGCTCGCGAAGGTGCGCCGGTCCGCCACCGTGTCGGTGACGACGCCGAGATCCTGCAGCCGGATCTGCCCGCCCGAGGCGAGCGGGATCATGGTGCCCTTGAGCTCGTCGAGGCTGCGCGCGCCCGCGAGGGCCCGGATCGCGAAGTCGCGCCCGCCGAGCTGGGTGCGCCCGCCCGCCACGTCCACGTTGATGCCGCGCAGCCGGCGGCTCACGTCGACGGCGGTGAGCCCGTAGGCCTGGAGCCGGTCGGGATCGAGGGAGACCAGGATCTCGCGCTCGGAGCCGCCGATCGTCTCGACCTGCGCGACGCCGCGGATGCTCTGCAGGCGGCGCTTGACCACCGTGTCGACGAAGTAGGAGAGCTGCTCGGGCGTCTTGTCGGGGGCGACCGCCGCGTAGGTGACGATCGGCAGGCCGACCACGTCGACGCGCTGGATCAGCGGCGCCTCCGCCGAGCGCGGCAGGTCGGCCTGGATGCGGGTGATCGCGTCCTTGACGTCGTTGAGCGCCCGGTCGGTGTTGGTCTCCAGGCGGAACTGGACCGTCGTCACCGAGACGCCGTCGGTGACGAGGGACGCGATGTGGCGCACGCCCTCGACGCCCGAGACCCCGTCCTCGATGGTCTTGGTGACCTGCGCCTCCAGCTCCGCCGGGGCCGCGCCGAACTGCGCCACCGCCACCGAGATGATCGGGATGTCGGCCGAGGGCAGCCGCGTGATCGGGAGCTTCCCGAAGCTCATCCAGCCCAGGATGAGCAGGATCAGCGAGATCAGGATCGAGGGGAGCGGCTTGCGGATCGCCCAGGAGGAGACGTTCAGGGACACTTACGGCGCTCGCCTCGGTTGGTGTTGCATCGACGCCTCCTCCGCTCCCGGTTCAGAAGGCCGTGCCGGCCTTGGCCACCACGGTGTCGCCCTCTCCGACGCCGCTGCGGATCTCGACGTCGTCCTCCGAGGAGGAGCCGACGACGACGCGGCGGGTCTCGATCCGGCCGCCGCGCACCACCTGGACGCTCGTCGTGTCGCTGCGGCGCAGGATGGCGGCGCGGGGCACGGCGATCCCGCAGCTGCGCGCCGTGTCGATCAGGGCGCGGGCGAACATGCCCGGGCGCAGGTCCGCGTGGGCCGGAACCGACACGAAGGCCCGGCCGAACTGGGTCGCCGGGTCGACGTCGGTCGCCGCCATCCGCACCTCGCCCCGCAGCGCGAGGTCGTTGCCGATCAGGATCCGGCTCTCCGCCCCGGCCCGGATCTTCGAGATGTAGAGGCTCGGCACCTGCACCATCAGGTCGAGATCGCGGTCGAGGGCGATCTGGAACAGCGGGTCCATCTGGGGGCTGACGAGCTGCCCCACCTTGGCGGTGCTGCGCGTGACGGTGCCGGCCGCGGAGGCCTTCAGGGAGATCGAGTTGGGGAGCTTGGCGAGGTTCGACGGGGCCAGCATCTGGGCGACCGAATCGTCCGCCCCGATCTTGGCGACCCGGGCCAGTTCCTGGCCGGCCGAGACGGGGTCGCCCTCCTGCACCAGCACGTCCGAGACCCGGTAGCCCTCGATGTTGATGCTCACGTAGGCGGGGCGCCGGGGCATCAGGTAGCCGGTCACCCGCACGTTGTCGGAGAAGCAGGCCCGCCGCGCCCGCACCGTGTCGGTCGGGGCGTCCTCGGCCCGGGCCAGCCCGGGCGGGCCGATCAGGGCGAGCGTCAGGAGGGCGGCGCGGCCGAGCGCCTCCGGGGCGCGCGCGGGGCGCGGGCGGAGGGCCGTATCGCGGTCAGGACGCATCCATCGGCCTCGCATCGGCCTCGCCAGAATCGTACGCGGTTCGGGGGCGGGAGGCGGGCCCGTCCGGGAGGACGGGGCCCGCGCCGCGGGGTGAGGGCCCGGCCGCGGCCGGGCGGGCCGGCCGAAACCGGGCGGGCCGGCTTTGGCCGGCCCCATCTCAGTAGCGCGAGGCCGACTTCACGCCCGACATGTTGACCGTCGTCACGCGGCGGTTGACCGGGGCGTTCGGGTTCGCCGCGTCCTTGAGCTGCGTCTTGCCGTAGCCGACGCTGACGAGGTTGGTGGCGGGCACGCCGTAATTCTGGACGATGTAGTCCTTCACGGCCTGGGCGCGGCGCTCGGACAGGGCCTGGTTCGCCTGGTCCTTGCCCTTGCCGTCGGTGTGTCCGACGATCAGGAAGGTGTTGCCCTTGAGTTCCTGCCGGGCGAGGGCGGCGCCCAGGCTCTTGACCATGGGCAGGGCCTTCGGGCCGATCTTGGCGGAGTTGTAGTCGAAGGGGATCTCGAGGTCGATGCTCGGCTTGTCGGCCGAGACCGCCGCGAGCTTGCTGCGCTCGCTCGGGGTCAGCGAGGCGCGGTTGCGCAGCGAATCCAGGAAGCTGCGGTCCTCGCCGAGGGCGCCGGCGCTCGCCGCCTCGCCGCGGACGCTGGTCGAGAGGCTGCGGGTCGGCCCGGTCGCGACCGGCGCCTCGGCGGGTGCCCCGATCAGGGCCTTGGCGATGTCGGCCTCGCTCGGGGCCTTCTGGGCGAGGGCGCCGGCCGCCGAGCCGAGGGTCAGCAATCCGGCAAGGAGCGCGGCGCGGCTCAGGCGCCGCGAGAACGTGTTAGCAGATCCAGTCATCGTGATGCTCCTCAAAACGATCTCAGTCCAGTGCCAGACGTTCTTCGTTCGTATGCCGGTCGCTGCCCGGTCATCAGGACCGAGTGACGCCGTCTTTCCGCTCGCGTCGAGGCCGGCCGCGCGGCGCGTGGGCGGCCTCAACGGATTCCGTATTGGGCGAACTCTCTCTCGAGGCCCGGATCCATCCGGAGCGCATCGTTGATGTCGCTCTTCCCCTCCTCCGTCTCGCCGGTCCGAACCCGCGCCATCCCGCGGCCGTACAGGGACGAGGCCTGCTTACCATTGCCCTTCAACGCGGCATCGTAATCGCGGATGGCGAGACCGGGAAGTCCTATCTTGAGGTTGACCAGTCCACGACTGTCGAGAGCGTCCGGGAAATTGGGTCTGAGCTTCAGCGCCTCGTTGCAGTCGCGCAGTGCCCGGTCGAGTTCATCAACCATCGCGCGCACCCAGCAGCGGTTATTGAGCGCCTCAACGTCCTGTGGGTTGAGGCGGATCACCTCGTCAAAGTCCGCCAGCGCGAGCGCGTACTCGCGGTGGATCGCGTAGAGCTGGCCGCGCCGGTAGAGGGCGGACCCGTCGGCTGGGTTGCGCTCCAGGGCCTTGTTGAGCTCGGCCCGCAGGCGCTCGTCCTCGCGGGTGTAGGGCAGCGGGGTCTGGGGCACCTTCGGGGCGGCGACCTTGGCCTGCTCCTCGAACCGCTTCAGCTCGGCCCGGCCGCGCTCGCCCCAGGCGGTGCCCTGGAACTTGTCCGCGAAGCGCTCCATCGCCTCCCGGGTCCCGGCCTTTCGGGCGGCGGCGAACTCGGCGGACGGGTCGGCCTGCGGCTCCCGCGGCGTCTCGGGCGGTCGGCCGGCCACCGGCCCGGGCGGCGCCTCCTCGCGCGGGGGCCTCCTCCCGGCCTGCTGCGGATCCACCCAGGTCGGGCTCTCCTTCGGGGTCTGACCCTCCTTGGCAGGGAAGTCCTTGGCAGGGAAGTCCTTGGGAGAGTGGTCCTTGGCAGAAAGGTCCTTGGCAGAAAGGTCTTTGGGCGGCGGGGTGTCCTTCGCGAGGGCCCCCTCCCGCAGGCTCGAGTAGATCCAGGGGGTCTGCCCGCCCTGGCCCGCCGCCAGGGCGGAGCGGGTCCGGTCGAACACCGCGCGGCTGATCCCGTCGCTCTGGCCGAGCTGCCGGACCAGTTCCTCGGCGAAGGGGCTGCGGGCGCCCGTCGCCTGGCGCAGCATCTGGCCGGGCTGGGTCGAGTAGAAGACGAGCGCGTTCGGGGGAGCCTCGGCCGTCGCCGCGAGCCCGTTGGCGAAGCTGCGGAAGCGCCGCTCGAACGGGTTGCGGTTGGCCGCGTCCAGGATCACCACCTTCAGGTCCGCGCCGCGCTTCTGCATCTCGCTCAGGATGCCCTCGACGTTGAAGCCGTCCCGCCGCAGATCCGGCTCGGTCCAGATCTGGGCATCGACCGGTATCAGGTAATTCTGCTTGTTCGATTGGATCCCATACCCGCTGAAGTAGAGGAGCGCGGTCGAGCCCGCCTTGATCTTGTCGTAGAAGCGCCCGAGCGCGCCCTGCAGGGCGACCTTCGCCATGTTCTCGCCGACGTCCACGGCGTAGCCCTTCTGCTGAAGGACCGCCGCCACGGCCCTGGCATCCGCGACCGGGGTCGTGAGGGCCGTGTCGCTGTCCGGGTACTGCGCGTTGCCGATCACCAGAGCGATCCGGTCGCCCGCTCTGCTTTGGGCGAAGACAGGTTGAATCGCCTGGCACGCGCTGAACGCGAGCACGATGCCGACAATCCACAACGCACGCATGCCGTCCTCAGAGAACTGCTCAGCAATCACAATCCAGCCGCGGAAGCTTAAGACCTCCGCCGCGGTCTGACAAGTTTAACGGTCGCGCACGACCGATTCCGATCGGCCGGACGAGGGACCTCCTTCCGCAATGCGACCACTGAATCGGCGTGACAAGCGCCAGTTTCTTCGCGTCATCCGCCAGAACCGGCACCGGACGGGCAAGTCTCGCACGGATGCGGGACCGGGTTTCGCCAGTCTCCTGGCAAGAGCCGCCCGATCGGAGCTTTCCGACGCTTCGGTTCTACCTGGGTGCGGGATGCCCGGGCGTGCGGGCGCGCACCGCCCGAGACGCGACGACGCCCCGGGCGGGGGCCCGGGGCGTCGTCGCGCGCCGCCTCGGGTGTGGCCGCTAGTCCACGGCGAGGCGGGTTTCGACGCGGCGGTTGGCCGGGTCGAGCGGGTTGTCGGTGAGCGGGCGGGACTTGCCGAGGCCGCGGGCGGTGAGCTGGGCGGCCAGGACGCCGCGGCCGGAGAGGTACCGGACCACGGCGTCGGCCCGGCGGCCCGACAGGCCGAGGTTGAACTCCTCGCCGCCGCGCGCGTCCGTGTGCCCCTCGACCAGGAAGGTCGAGGATCTCAGGCGGTCGTCGCGCAGCGCCTTGGCGAATTCGTCGAGGTTCTGCTTGGCGGCGCCGGTCAACTGGTCGGAATTGTAGTCGAAATTCACCACCAGGTCGAAGCTGCCGGTCGGCCTCGCCCGGGTTTCGACGCCGGCGTTGCACTCGCTGTGGGTGCCGATGCAGAGCCCGCGGGTCTTGCCCAGCGGATCGGCCGGCGCGAACTTCTTGACGATGTCCTCGGCGGTATAGGCCGGGCCGGCGACGGCAGCATGGCCGGCGCAGACCGCCGCGAGCGCGAGAATCGAGGCCGTAAACTTGCCGCGCATGTCCGAATTCCCCTGCAACGTTGCGGTTATGCCGCAGGATCAGTTTTTCGTCAATAGCCTGGGCCAGGTACGACTAGGTATCACTGATTCAAATTTTCGCTCCACAGTCGTTGCAAGACCTCGTCGCGCACCAATCCTCGGTACTCCTGCGTCGGGCCGGGGGCGCAGCGGCCTGGGGGCGGCGCCCGGCGAGCCCTTGCCGAAAGATCCCGCCTCGGTCAGGGTGACGGGGGCGCGCTTTCCAGGGGCCGGACCGGCCGCCGTCCCGCTCAGGCCGGTCCGCGCATCGGGCGCCCCCGCATGACCGGTCGGACCATGAAGACAGACGCCACCGAGCCGACGCCGCGGCCAGTCCGGGCCGCGCTGGACCTGGGCTCGGCCTGCCATGCGGGGCGCGTGCGCGAGTTGAACGAGGACCGTTTCCTGCTCGCGCCGGAGAGCGGGATCTTCGCGGTGGCGGACGGGATGGGCGGGCACGCGGGCGGCGAGGTGGCGAGCACCGCGGTGGTGGAGGCCCTGGCCGCGGTCGGGCCTGCAGCCTCGGCGGGGGACCTGCTCACCGCCCTGAAGGCGCGGCTCGCCGCCGCCAACGCGGACATCCAGAAGGTTGCCCGGGCGCGCGGCGCCGTCGTCGGCACCACGGTCGCGGTGCTGCTGATCCACGCGCCGCACTTCGCCTGCCTGTGGTCGGGGGACAGCCGGATCTACCGGGTGCGCGGCGGGGTGCTGGCCCAGCTCTCGCGCGACCACACCGAGATCCAGTCCCTGGTCGAGCGGGGGGTGATCACCCCGCAGGAGGCGCAGACCTGGCCGCGGCGCAACGTGATCACCCGGGCGATCGGCGTGCAGGCCCAGCCCGAACTCGACCTCGACCACGGCCTGCTGGAGGCCGGCGACCTGTTCATCCTGTGCTCGGACGGGCTCACGCGGCACGTGGAGGACGGCGAGATCCTGGCGGCGGCCTCGGGCCCGGAATCCGGCAGCGCCCAGGGGCTCTGCGACGCGCTCCTCGCCCTCACCCTGCACCGCGGCGCGGCCGACAACGTCACGGTCGTGGCCGTGCGCTATCTCGGGCGTCCCGCCGACGCCCCGGCCGACTCGCCCGCCGCCTCCGGGCCGCGCCCACCGGAGGGCCCGCGCGCATGAGCGAGGAGACGGTCTTCCTCCCGCCGCAGTCCCGGTCCTTCATCGCGCCCGGCACCCGCCTCAACGACATCTACGTGATCCGCAGCCTGATCGCGGCCGGCGGCATGGGCGAGGTCTACCGGGGCGAGGCGCTCGCCACCGGCGACGCGGTGGCGATCAAGGTGATCAAGCCGGACCTCGCCCGCAACGCCTCGGCGCTGGCCCTGTTCCGGCGCGAGGCCTCGGCCCTGCACAACCTCCACCACGAGGCGATCGTCCGCTACTTCGTGTTCTCGATCGACCCGAAGCTCGAACTCCCCTACCTGGCGATGGAGTTCGTGGACGGCGTGTCGCTCTCCGACCGGCTCAAGGAGGGTCCCCTCGACGGGCCGACGCTGCGGCTGCTGCTGCGCCGGCTCGCGGCCGGGCTGCAGGCCGCGCACGAGCTCGGGATCATCCACCGGGACGTCTCGCCCGACAACGTGATCCTGCCGGGCGGCAACGTGGCCCGCGCCAAGCTGATCGATTTCGGCATCGCCCGGGCGCCGAGCACGGACGGCACGGTGATCGGCGGGGGCTTCGCGGGCAAGTACGCCTACGTGTCCCCCGAGCAGCTGGGGCTCTACGGGGGCGAGGTCACCCCGCAATCGGACATCTACAGCCTCGGCCTGCTGATGGCGCACGCGGCGCGCGGCCGCGCCCTCGACATGGGCAGCAACCACGTCGACGTGGTCGAGAAGCGCCGGCGCGTGCCGGACCTGACCGGGATCGAGGAGCCGATCCGCGGCCTGCTGCAGGCGATGTTGCAGCCCAACCCGAAGGACCGGCCCGCCGACTTGGCGGCGGTGGCGGCGCTGGCCGCGGCCGAACCGGCCGCCCCCCGGCGCCTGCCCGTCGCGGTGCTGGCCGCGGCGGGCGGGGGCGTGGCCGCCACCGCCGCCCTCGCGGCGCTCGCCTTCGCGGTGCTGCCGGCGCGCCGGGCGGAGGCGCCGCTCACCACCCCGGTGCCGCAGGTGGTCGGCCCGGCCGAGCCGGTGGTGACGCCGAGCGTGCCCGCCCCGCCGACCGAGCCCTCCTCGCGGGCCGATCCCTCCTCGCGGGCCGAGCCCGCGCGGCCGCCCTCGGCCACGAAGCCGCCGATCATCGCCCTGCCCGACCCGGGCGAGGATCCGGACGCGCCGCCCGCATCCCCCCGGGACCCCCGGCGCGAGCCCCCGCCCCTCCCCGCCCCCGGCCGTGACCACGACCGCCGAGGAGGTGGAGAGCTTCATCCGCAAGTACGACGGGGGCGACTGCTTCTTCATCACGCCGGTGACGACCCAGCCGCCCGACATCACGGTCGACGCCTTCGGGCGCTCGACGCAGCCCTTCCGGGATTTCGACCAGGCGTTCAAGAACGCGCTCGGGATCGAGTCGCAGATCACCCTGCGGCAGGTGAGCGAGGCGCAGTGCCCCGTCGTCGCCTTCCTGGCGCGCCACTACCCGCAGCGCGACGCGCGCGCGGCGAGCATCACCATCACGCAGGACCTGCTCCACAGCGGGCAGGACCTCGTCGGCACGGTCGAGACCCGCGGCGACCGCGCGGTCGACCTGCTCCTCGTGGCGGATGACGGGCGGGTGACCAATCTCAGCCGCTCCGCCAAGCGGACGGGCGAGACCCTGCGCTTCTCGCTGCGGATGGAGGGGAGCGGCGTGCCGCGGCCGCAGCTCGTGGTGGTCGTGACCAGCCAGAAGCCGCTGACGAGCGTGCGCTCCGGGATCAACGGCCGGGCCGAGCAGCTCTTCCGGCAGATCGGCGACGAACTCGACCGCGATCCCCGTCCGGCGGGGATCGCGGTCGCCTATTTCAAGCTCGGGAGCTGAGATCCTCCGGGCCGTGATCCTCTGGGCCGTCCGGCCCGGGGGCGCTCACGGCATCCGGGTCATCAGGCGCAGGCCCTCGATGTCGAAGCGCGTGAAGGGCCGCACGCCCGGCGCCAGCGCGCGCCATCCGGCGGGAGCCGCCGGGGAGGGAGCGAAGACCTCGTCCGCGAAGGCGAGCTGCATCCGGCGCTCCGCGCGGGGATGGACGAAGGCGCATTCCTCGGGCGACAGGCCCCGGCACGGCGAGGCCTCGGCCGGCAGGGCCGCTGCGAGGGGCGCCACCAGGGCGAGGGCCGACAGGACCGGGGCAGCACGCAGCGTCATCAAGTCTCTCCATCCGTCTCGGGTTCGGCGAGGATCGTTCGGTCGTCGTGCCCCGAGATGGGCTTCCGAACCCGCCGATGCAAGATAAGGCCCCTCCGTTCTGGACCTACTGCTAGGCTAAGACTGTGCGCCCGCGCACCTGAACGCGGGATGATCGCGGTTTCAGCCGAGTTCCGGCGCGACCGGAGGAGCGCGAGAGAGCCTCGCCGTCTCAGTTGCGGCTCGCGACCTGCGGCGCCGACATGTTGACGGCGGTGACGCGGCGATTGGCGGCCGCGTAGGGGTTGGCGGCCTCCTTCAGGTGGCTCTTGCCGAAGCCGACGCCGATCAGGTTGCCGGCCGCCACGCCGTAATGCCGGACGATGTAGTCCTTCACCGCCCGGGCGCGCCGCTCCGAGAGCCGCTGGTTGCCGCGGTCGCTGCCCTTCCCGTCCGTGTGGCCGACGATGAGGATCGTGCTGTCGCGCAGTTCCGGGCGGGCCAGGCTGGCGCCGAGCGCGCTCACCTGCGCGAGCGCGCCGTGGCCGATCTTCGAGGAATTGTACGCGAAGGGGATGTCGAGGGCGATGCTCTGCTTGTCGGACGAGAGCGCGGCGAGCCGGTCGCGCTCGGCCGCCGACAGGGACGACCGGTTGCGCAGGGAATCCAGGAAGACCTGCTCCTCGCGCCCGCCGCGGTCCGGCACGACCAGGGTGAGGCTGCGGGTCTGGGGCCGCGGCATCAGCGCGCGGACGATGTCGTCCTCGGTCACGGTCTGCGCGCGGGCCCCGCCGGACCCGAGAAGCAGCGCGAGCGCGACGAGCGGACCGAACCCGGAAGGGCTCCGACGAGGGAACGCGACCATGGCTTTGCCTCAAGCAAGAGTGATCTGCGATCACACCCACGGACGCCGAGCACGGTGGCCCCTCCCGATGCGTCAAGCAGAGCGATGCAGAGCCGATGTTGTCCGATACAGAATCACGGCCAACCTGCCAAGCCCGCAAATGCCCGCACAATCTCTCCGGTCGGACCGGTCCCCAACAACTCCGCGCGAGCCTCCGCAAGTCCCGCATCCCGGTGATGTTCCACGCAGGTCGGGGGACGGCTGTGCGCCAGCGCACGGCCGGGGAGAAGCGGCCGGCGGGCGCGGGACTCGTCCCGGCCGCGGGGGCCCAACGAGAAAGGCCCGGCGGAGCCGGGCCTCTCGTTCGTCGCGCCGCGCGGGCTTGGCATCCCAAAGCCGCTCGATCCCTTCGGGATGGCGGCTTTGGGCTTCGCTCAAGCGCCGCGCGGGCTTGGCAGACGCCGTCCGGACGGATCGTCCGGCCGGACGTGATCCTCCGGACGGCGGATCAGAAGGTCGAGAACTGGTAGCGGATGCCGGCGCGGCCGCCGCCGCCGACGAGGTCGCCGCCGATCCGGTAATCGCCCCGGATGAAGCCCGACAGCCCGGTCTTGAGGTTGAAGAAATTGATCGAGGCCTGGACCTCCCCGCGCACCTTCCCCTCTTCCCGCAGGCCGGTCACCCCGGTGATCCCGTTGAACGCGCCCACCGTGCCGGTCTCGGTCAGCACGCTGTAGACGTAGCCCGTGATGCTCGGCTCGATCCGGATGTTGTCCTCGACCATCTCGGTCCCGATCCGCGCCCCGATCCGGCCGCGCAGGGCCTCGCCGTCCCGCAGGGGGACCGCCCCGACCGCCAGCGCCGGCGTGCGGTCGAACACCGTCGAGACGTATTCCAGGCCCGCCGTCGGCTCGACGTAGATGTTGTGCTCCAGCGGCACCCGGTAGCCGACATTGGTGGTGAAGTTGTAGTTCTGCAGGCCCGTGCGCTGCACCACGCCCGGCGCCCGGATGTCGAGGCCGAGCAGGTCGACCTTGAACAGCGCGTCCCAGAACCAGGGGCCGTTCAGGTAGGTGCCGTAGACGCCGACCGTGCCGCCCTCGTAATCCTGCCGCCCGGCATTGCGGTTGAGGTCGACGCCCGCCAGCGTGTAGCCGCCCATCACGCCGAGGATCAGGCCGTCGTCGGGCTTGGTCAGCCCGCTGATGACCACGTCCGTGCCGCCCAGGAAGCCGCCCGAGACCTGGCTGTAGCCGAGGTCGCGGGTGAAGTTGAGACCGCCGAAGGAGAAGTTGCTGAAGCCCGAGCGGCTCTCGATGTCGCCGTAGGCGCGGGCCCAGATGGCGGGCCGGGTGGTGGTCTGCGGCGCGGGCTCGGCGAGCTTGGGGGCGATCGGGTCCTTGGTCACGAGCGCCGAGTAGGCCGACAGGCCGTTATACTGCATCGCCTGCGGGATGGCGGTCTGGCCGGGCGCCGCCTTGAGGCTGTCGCGGACCTGGGTGAGCCGGTCGAGCACCGCCGAGCCGCCCTGGAAGGCGATGGTGCGGGCCGCGATCACGGCCGTGGAGGCCGAGAGGCCGACCGCGGTCGGCACGGTGCCGAGGGCCACGGAGGTGCCGCCCTGGCCGGTGGTCGCGACCAGGATCGCCTCGAGGGTGCCGAAATTCTGCGCCCCCGCGAGCGTGAAGGCGTTGGCGGCGCTGGTGCCGGTGACCGTGACGATCGGCGAGCCCGTGGTGAAGGGGACGGCCCCGGTCAGGTTGGTGACGGTGACGCCGGTCGTGCCGGAGGCGTTGCCGTTGATGATCAGGCGGTCGCCCGTGCTGGTCTGGGTGTTGAACTCCGCCAGCAGGCGCCCGTTCTGCCCGACGTAGTTGCCGTTGATGGTGAGCGTGTCGCCCGCCCGACCGTTCACGAGGCTGATCGTGCCGGCATTGACGAAGCTGGTGCCCTGAGTCTGGCTGCCGATGCTGCTGGTGCCGGTGGCGATGAGCAGGCCCGAGCCCTGGTTCTGGAACCCCGACAGGTTCTGCAGGCTGGTCGAGGCGAGCGAGATCCCGCCCGCGTTGGTGATCGTGCCGCCGCCGAAGCTGCTCGCGCCCGTGACGTTGACGCGGCCGCTCGCCGTGTTGGTGAAGGTCGAGCCGCTCGACAGGGCGAGGGAGCCGGTCAGCGTGCCGGCATTGGTCACCTGGCTGGCCACGGCGCTCGCCGCGGTCGTGATCGCGGCGCCCTGCACGTCGATCGTGCCGAGGTTGGTGATCGTCAGGGGTCCGGTGGCGGCGCCCGTCGCCGGGAGGCCGGGGACCGAGCTGAGCACCGCCGCGTCGATGCCGTTGGCGCCCGCGATGGTGCCGTTCGCCCCGTTCTCGATGCTGATCGCGCCGCCGGCGCGGGCGAAGATCGCCGACGGATTGGCGTTGGTCTGGAGGAAGCCGGCGATCAGGGTCGGCAGGCCGGTGGCGGGCGGGCCCGAGGCGGTGGCGGACTGGGTCAGCGCCCCCGCGTTGGAGATCACGAGCGGCGCGACCGCGCTGCCGCCCAGGATGCCGAACTGGCCGTAATTGACGGTGCCGGTGTTGGTCAGGGTGACGGTGCCGGTGAAGCCCCCGCCGACGAGGCCCGCGTAGGACGCGTTGAGGGTGCCGGAATTCGACAGGGCGGTGGTGGTGCGCGACGAGCCCGAGATGCCGAGCGGCGCGGTGATCGTGCCGGAATTCGCGACCGTGAGGGCGCCCCGGTTGGTGTCGGCCTGGATGCCCGCCGTCGCGGCCGTGATCGTGCCGGCGCTGGTGACGCTGCCCGCGCCCGTGCCGGAGCCGCTGTCGATCTGGATGCCGGCGCCGCCCGGCGCCGTGATCGTCGCCGAGGCGTTGACGTTGATCGCGACGCTGCCGGCCGGGCTCGCGCCGGTGGTCGCGGCGGTCGGCATCACCAGCACGGCGGCCGCGTTCTGCGGGCCGGCGATCGTGGTGTTGTCGAGGACGTTCAGGGTGAACTTGTCGAGCGGGGTGTAGAAGATGCCGCCCGTGTAGGCCCGGTTGGGGCCGCAATTGGCGATCTGCGTGGTCGAGGCGTTGTCCCCGGGCTGGCAGACGTTGGCCAGCATGACGACGCCGTTGCGGACCGGGAACAGGAACTGCCCGGGGACGCCGTTGTTCGAGCCCGCCACCAGCGAGTTGGGCCCGCCATCGATGAGCGCGCCGTTCACGAGGGAGCCGGGGAGCTCGAAGTAGCTGCCCGCCGCGCCGGTGCCGGCGGAGTAGCCGGCCGAGGCCGAGGTGCCGCCGAGCCCGTTCGTGCCGCCGCTGGCGTCGCCGGTCTCGAACTGGATGCGCTGGTAGTTGAAGTAGATGTCGAAATTGCCGCCGCCCGTATCGGCGCGGCTGGCCAGGACCAACTGGAAGGTGTTGGTCTTGTCGGCATGGTTCGAGAAGTAGCCGACCGAGGGCCAGGTCACCCCGAAGGCGGTCTGGCCCGCGTAGGTGCCGGTGCCGTAGGAGGTGATGCCGCTCGCCGGGTTGCGCGTGTCCACGTCGGAGAAGAAGGGCGCGATGATCGGCGCCCCGCGGTAATTGGCGCCGAGGCCGACCGGCGTGAACGTGCTCAGGGGCGTCCCGAACGTCACGTTGCCGTTGTTGTTGACGTAGAGCGACGAGTAGGTCGTGCCGAAGAAGTTGGCCGTGAAGGGCAGCGCCACCTCGCCGGTGGAGCCGTCGTCGTTGCGGGCGAGCTGATTGGCGTCGAAGCCCGGCACCACGCTCTGCGCGTAGGCCGCGCCGGCCAGCACCGGAAGCCCCGCGAAGGAGACGCCGATCATCAGCAGGCGCTTCATCCGCGCAAGGCCGCGCGCGCGGCCCGTTTCGTACCCCAGCGTCACCATCCCGCACCCCCGAACACGTCCCAGCGAGCCGGTCGGCGGGTCGCGCCCGCCCCGGCCCATGCCCGCCCCTCGCGGCGGCCGGCCCGACCCCGATCCCCGTCGGCGGCCGGTCCGGCGCGTGATCTCCGTCCGAAGACGCACATCAGGTCAGGCCTCTCGATCAGCATAACGGTCACGCTCGGCCAGCGTCTATTGCTAGACTGCCCGGCCGAGCACGCGAAACAACTCCGTTGCCGGGATGCCACAGCCGGCTTCCTCGCCACTGATTCGTTTCGAGTACAGCTGGCGATGAGCGTAAAGAGTTTCTTGCGAGATCGGCGCTCGACTCTGACCGGTATTCGTCCGATGCGGCAGATCTCGTTCCGGCCGGCGCCGGTCGAGCGAGGGATCTTGAGCGCATCAGAACCGGAACGGGATCGGTCGCGACGCGGATCGACTGGAGGCTGTTGTGGACCGGAGACGGGCGTTGTGTCGCGTCAGCGACGTCCGGCCCTGGCCAGCACGATTCCTGTCCCGGGTCGATCACGGCCTCTCGCCGGCCAGCGCGCGGCCGAAGGATTGGACGAGGCCGGCTTCGAGCTTGCCATCCATGCTCTGCAGGATGGTCATGGCCTCCCGCATCGGCATCGGCGTCTTGTAGGGACGGCGCTCGGTCAGGGCCGCGTAGATGTCGCAGATCGTCATCAGCCGCACCCCGTCGCTGACCGCCGCGCCCGCGAGCCTGTCCGGGTAGCCGGACCCGTCGAGGAACTCGTGGTGGTGGCGGACCACGTCGAGGGTGAAGGCGTCGCACTCGCCGCCGGCCTTCAGGATGTCGTGGCCGAGCGCCGCGTGGGTGCGCATCACCGCCGCCTCGTCGGGCGAGAGCCGGCCGGGCTTGGTGAGGATCGGGAGCGGGATCCGCGCCTTGCCGACGTCGTGGACGAGGGCGGCGCGCACGAAGCGCTGCTGGTCGTCGCGCCGGAAGCGCAGGTGCAGGGCGAATTGCGCGGCGAGGCCCGCCACCAGCAGGCAATGCTGGTAGGTGGCGTCGTCGTGCGTCCAGACCGTGTCGAGCCAGCGCGCCAGCCCGCCCTCCCGCACGGCGGTCAGGATCGGGGTCAGGCCCGCCTCGACGGTCTGCATGCGGATCCGGCTGCCCGCGCGCGCCTCCGCGAGCAGGCTGGTCAGCGCCTCCCCGGCCCGCGCGACGCCCTGGACCACCGCCGCCTCGCCCACCGGGCCGAACGCCTCGAGCTGGTTGAACAGGGCCGCCACCACCGTGTCGGGCGGCACGTAGGCCGGCAGGCAGACGGTGGCGCCGAGCGTCTTGGCGTGGCGCAGGGATTCCGTCGAGGTGCGGCGCAGGAGCCCGATCACCGGCAGCGCGCGGCCCCGGTAGCGCTTCTCCAGGGCCCGCAGGCAGGTGGACGCCTCGGGCCGGGTCAGGGTCAGGTCCGCGACCACGCCGATCAGCGCGGCGTCGCGGGTCCAGCGCTCGTCGGTCCCCACCACCTCGCAGCGCCCGACCGATCCGAGCGCCCGCGCGAGCGCGGCGCTGCGGTCCGGCCGATCGGTGACGAGGACGATGGTTCCCTCCGGCATGGAGGCACTCCCGACGGAACGGCCGCGACCTTGTCCGGTCGGGTATACTCCTAGTTCCGAAGAAATCGCTTACGGGATCCTCGAAGATCCGGCCCAGTCGGGGCGGGCGGCGCGGATCGATCAGATCACGCCCTGCCCCACGGGAGACGGGCGGCGCGAAGCCGGCTCAGTTCAGGGCCTGGCCCTCCCCGACGCGGATCGGCCGGACGAGGTCGCCCTCGCGCACGAAGGGGGCGGCGCGCACGACCACGAGGTCGTTCTCGGACAGGCCGCTGCGGATCTCGACCTCGTCCTCCGAGAACAGCCCGACCGCGACCGGGCGCGCCTCGATGTGGTTCTGGCTGACGACGTAGACCGTGGTGCCGTCCTGCCCGCTCACCAGCGAGGAGAAGGGCACGGCGATCCCGCAGCTCTCGCCGACCGAGACGGTGCCGCGGGCGTACATGCCGAGCCGCGCCTCGCCGATCGCGCTGAGCAGGATGCGCACCTGCCCGAGCTGGCTCGCCGCATCCGTCGAGGGGGAGACCAGCCGCACCCGGCCGCTGATCGGGCCGAGGCCGAGGGGCTTCACGGTCACGGGCTGGCCCGGGGCGATCTTCCCGAGCGCCGTGATCGGCGCGTCGGCCGCGAGTTCGATCTCGCCCTGCCCGATGATCACGAAGAGCGGATCGGAATGGGCCGGGGCGGGCCCGCCGATCGTGGCGGTGCTGCGGCCGACCACGCCCGCGACGGGGGCGCGGATCGGGATCGGGGTCGGGTTGACCGAGCCGTCGTCGGGGACGAGCTGGGCGAGGACCTGGTTCTGCCGCACCTCGTCGAGGGGCCGGACGGCGACCTGCTGCACGCGCAGCCCGTCCCGCTCGGGGCGGATCTGGACCTCCTGGCGGGCGGCGAGCACGCCGGTCACGTCGACCCGGTCGTCGAAGCAGCGCCGCTTGGCCGGCGCGACGCTGACGGCGAGGCCGGCGCTCGGCGCCGTCTCGGCCGCGACCGGGCCGGCGAGCGCCGCCCACAGCAGGGCCGCGAGCGCGGGCGCCGCGCGACGCGGCAGGCGATGGATGGGACGACGCGACACGACCTCGCTCCTCTCTTCGACGCGGCAACGGCCCGGGGCGGCGCCCGCCGGGCCGGGACGCGGCGGAACCGCCCCGGGCGGTTCCGCCGACACTTCTCGCTCTCGCATCATCCCCACCGGCGCGGGCTGACGCGGCGCCGGACGAGGGCGCGGGCGGGACCGGCCCTCACGGCCGCGCGCCCGGACGGGCGGGACCCGGCCGCAGGGGGGCGCGCGATCCCCCGCCGCCTCCGCCGCCGAACAGGGATTCCAGCATCCCGCCGAGCGGGTTGGCCTTGCCGCCCTCCAGCATCTCCGACCCGAGGGCGCCGAGATTCGACAGGGTCTGCCCGTTCAGCACGGCGCCGAGATCGACGCTGACCTGCGGCGCGTCCCAGGAGCCGCCGATGAGCACGGGCAGGCTCACGTCGAACAGCTTCGGGAGCGCGCGGGCGGCGGTGCGCGTCAGGCGGGGCTCGATGCGGAAGGCCAGGGTGCGGGCGGAGAGGTCGATGGTCCCGGTCCCCCTGGCGGTGACCAGGGGACCGGCGAGGGCGAGGTCCTGGGTCGTCGCCCGCCCGTCCGCGATGCGGAACCGGGACGAGATGCGGTCGAAGGCGGTGGCGTCCTGGCTGCGCAGCCGCGGATCGGGGGAGAGCTGCTGGGCGACCGACTGGACCACGCCCGGGATGTCGATCCCGGTGAGGCGCCCGTTCTCGACCTGGATGGCCGCCTCGCCCGAGAGGGATCTGGCGAGTTCGGCCTGGCTGCTGCCGCTCGCCTTGAGGTCGATGGTGGCGCCCGCCGTCCCGTCGAGGAGCGCGAAGCCCGAGGCGGCGGAGAGGAGCGGCAGGCTGCGGACCTGGGTGAGGTCGAGGTGGAGCGCGTGGCGGGGCGGCGCGCTCCCGCGCGCCTCCCGGGCGATGTCGGACCTGAGCGTGGCGCGCACCTGCCCGCCCGCGAGCCCGCCCTGCGTCAGGGCCGCCTCGATCCCCCCCTCCGTGAGCTTGCCGTCGAGGAGCGCCTCGGTGAGGGAGAGCCCGCCCGCCCGCAGGGCGCCGAGGCGGATCCTGGCGCGGCCGTCGAAGCTGCGCAGCAGGGCGGGATCCAGGGACGCGTCCCCGAGTCCCCCGGCGGCCGGGAGGTCCAGGCTGCCGCCGGCGAGGTCGATCCGCACGAAGGGCTTGGCGGTGAGGTCGACCACCACCGCGCCCGTGAAGGGCACGGCGCCGACCTGGGCGGAGAGGCGCGCCAGGGTCAGGGCGGCCCCGTGCAGGGCCGCGTCGGCGCGGCCCTCAAGCGGCTCGGCGCCGAGCCCGGGCACCCGGCAGCTGAAGGTCAGGGGCGCGCTCTCCCCCTCCTCCGGGGGCGCGACGGACACGTCGCAGCGCGCCGCCCCGCCGCCGGTGCGGCCCCCCGCCTTGACCTCGTACCCGCCCGCGCGGGCCAGGGCCTCGGCGGAGAGATCCTCGACGGAGGCCACGACCGTGTCGCCCTTGACGAGGAGGAGCGCGCCCCCCGTCACCCGGACGCGTTCGGGCCGCGGCCCGGCGGACCCGGCGTGCCCGGCGTGCCCGGCGGGGCCGGCCTGCTCGCGCGCGGGATCGGGTGCGGGATCGGGATCCGGTGCGGCGCCCGCTGCGGCTGCGGCGCCCGCGGGCGCGCCGGCGCGCCACCACTCGGCCGGCCAGCGCAGGACCGGGCGCTCGACCTCGATCGCGGCGAGGTCGCGCCCGGCGAGGAGGTCGAGGGGCGCACCGGTGACCCGCAGGCTGGCGATGTCGAGGCTCGCCGTGCCGACCCCCGGGTAATCCGTGCGGGTCCCGACGTCGCGCAGGACGACCGCAACGCGCGGCCACAGGGACAGGCTGGCCCCGCCCCGGACGGTCCAGGTCCGGCCGGTCTCGGCGGCGAGGCGCTCCTGCGCCGAGCGCACGATCATGGCCGTGCCGGACGAGGCCGCGACGCCGACCGCGAGGCAGCCCGCGGCGGCAAGCAGAAGGGAGAGGTTGCGCAGCTTCATCCTGTCCTCGCAACCCGCGGCACCGCGCGGGAAAGCAGAGCGCACTCTCCGCGCGAAATCAATCGGGCGGAACGACGTCCGCTCGTCTGATCGTTCGCGCGCTCGTCCGCGTCGTTCGCGCGCGCTCGTTCGCGCGCTCGTCCGCGCGTGCAGGCCCGCCGGCCGGGCGGGCCGCCGCGGGCCGATCCGGCGGGCAAGGGGCCGGCAGGAGAGTCCGGGCCCGGCGCGCCACCGTGCCCCGCCGCACGCGGCGGAGCCCCGTCTTCGACCAATCGCCCGCGCTCGCGGCAAGATCCTGTATTTTCTCGACTTTGGGTGAGCGGTAGCCCGTCCCGCCTGATCTCTCGCGGGTGCCCGGGCCCGGGGCCGTCGGACTGGTAAAGACCATGTCGAGACGGGAGACGATGTGTGCCGCGGCACTTGCCCGGGTTGGCCGGTGGCGTGTAGATTTGAGGCTATGAAACGGTCTCTCTCAGGATTTCTCGCTCTGCTGCTCACGCTGTGGGCAGGCATGGCCGTTTCGGCCCCGGCGGAGAAGCGCGTCGCCCTCGTCATCGGCAATGCCGCCTATGACAGTTTCGGCAAGCTGGCCAATCCCGGCAACGACGCCGAGGATCTCGCGGCCCTGCTGCGCAAATCCGGTTTCGACGTGATCGACGGCCGCGACCTCTCGCGCCGCGACATGGACCGGAAGCTCGCGCAGTTCTCGCGGCTCGCGACGGATGCGGACACCGCCCTCGTCTACTATGCCGGGCACGGTCTGCAATATCAGAGCCAGAACTACCTGGTGCCGGTCGACGCGCAGCTGCGGGACGGGTTCGACGTGCCGTTCGAGACGATCTCGGTCGAGTTCGTCATCTCGGCCCTCGACAACGCCAAGGGCGCCCGGATCCTGATCCTCGACGCCTGCCGCGACCTGCCCCTGAAGGATGTCGGCAACAACGCCGCCAGCCACGGCCTCGCGCGGGCGGTCGGCCGCAAGGGCCTGATCCTGGCTTACGCCACCCAGGCCGACAGCGTCGCCTTCGACGGCACCGGCCGCAACAGCTTCTTCGCGGGCGCGCTGCTGAAGGCCATGCAGGAGCCGGGCCTGGAGATCGGCCAGGTCTTCCAGCAGGTCGCCTCGACGGTGTCGGGCCTCACCAACGGCCGCCAGCTGCCCGAAATCACCCGGTCCTACCCGGGCGAGGTCTTCCTCAACCACGAGGAGACGGACATGCAGGCCTGGTCGCGGCTGCGCCGGAGCAACCAGCTCGCGGAGCTGCGCCAGTTCATCGCGAAGTACCCGAACAGCCTGCTGATCGACGACGCGATGACCCGCATCCAGCTGCTCGAGGCCCGGGCGACGCCCGACCGCAACGAGCAGCGCGAGCCCGCCCTGCCGCGCCAGGACATGGCCAGGGACACGGCCCGCCGCGAGGAGGAGGAGCGGCTCGCCGAGGTCGCCCGCCGCAAGCGCGAGGAGGAAGCCAAGCGCCTGGAGCAGGCCCGGCAAGAGACCACCCGTCAAGAGACCGCCCGTCTCGAAGCCGCGCGCGTCGCCGAGCAGGCCCGGCTCGCGGCCGAGGCGGCCCGGGCGCAGCAGGCCGCCAAGCTCGACGCCGAGAAGGCCGCGCCGACCGAGACGGCGCTGGCGACGGTGCCGACGACCTACACGGCGCTGCCGACCGGCGAGACGGCGCCGAAGCCGGCCGCCGCGGGCGAGGCGCCCGCCGCCGCAAGCGAGCCCGCCGCCGCGCCGGTGGTGAAGACCGCGTCCCTGTCCCAGCCCGTGGCCGAGGAGAAGGGCGTTTCCGAGCGGGTCGTGCGCGCGGTGCAGCAGCGCCTCGTCGATCTCGGCTGCTACCAGGGCCGGCCGGAATCGTCGTGGGGCAGGCAATCCTCGGAGGCGCTCGACCAGTTCTACCGCCTGTCGCAGGCGAGCGACCCGGCGAAGACCCGCGCGGTCAAGATCGTGTCGCACATGCCCGATCAGGCGACGCTGGACGTGCTCAACACCTACAACCAGCGGATCTGCCCGGTCTCGTGCCCGACCGGGTCGGAGCCGAAGGGCGAGGTGTGCGTGAAGATCACCTGCCCGACCGGGATGGAGCTCGACGGGAACGAGTGCCACCCCCGCCGCAAGTCGATCCAGGCGACGCTGCCGGCCGAGACGACCAAGAAGGCCCCGGCCGCCGCCGCGAAGGAGACGGCCAAGCCGAAGCTGGCCAAGCGGCCCGAGCCCCAGGACGAGGAGGAGCCCGTCCAGAAGCCCAAGGCCAAGGCCAAGGCGGCGCCCGTGGTGCGGGAGACGCCGAAGGCCGCCAAGCCGGTGGTCCGCGAGGCGGCCCGCCCGGTGGCCCCGAAGGTGAAGGTGGTGGAGCCGATCCGGGTCCGCGCGCCGGTCCCCTCCCTCGCCCGCACCCCGCGCTACGCGCCGGGCCCGGCGGCGGCCTCGGCGGCGCCGAGCTACACCCCGGCGGAGATCGGGGCCTCCCGGATGATGAGCCGGATGCCCTGACCTCCCCGCGATCCGCCAGATCCCCGCGCGGCGCCGGCCTCCCCGGCGCCGCTCTCGTTTGGGGCGCCGGCCGACCCGGCGGAGGGGGAGGGATCGGCGGCGCCTCGCGCGGTCCTCGGTGGGTTCGGTAGCGCCGTCCGAAGGCCGGGATCGGCTGCTCGGACCGCGAGATCCCGCCCCCGCTGTCCCGGACGCGGGACAGGCGATGACGGCCCTGGCCGATCTGCGTGCCGAACCGATCACCACCGATCCGCACGGCAGCCATCCGGCGCGGATCAGAACAAGACCGCCGAAATCCAAGGCAATGCCCGGGCGCGAGACGAGTCCGGACGGATCCGGCGGACACCGAAACGGTACGCGCTCGCCGCAATGAGCGAGGGGGCGGGATCGGTGGGCCGGCCGTGTCGGCGCGGAGCGGCCCCGCCCCGGTCGTCGCGGTGGAATCGGGCGTGCGCGGGAGGCCGCGCCGGTGTCGGCCCGCACCGGGAGGCGGGCCGCATGCCCGCCTGCCGCGCTACTCCGCCCCGCCCACCGTCAGGGCGAAATCGAGGGCGCTGGCGCGGTCGAGGCCGACCGAGCGGCCGATGCCGAGGGTGCCGACGTCGCGCAGCACCAGCTCCTCGCGGCGCATGCAGAATTCCTCGGCCCCGAACAAGGTCACGTAGGTCCCGTTCGTGCTGTGATCGACCAGCACCCACTTGTCGCCCCGGCGCTCGATCGTGGCGTGGCGGCGCGAGGCGTAGTCGTTGTCGACGACGATGTCGTTGGCCGATTCCCGCCCCAGCGAGACGCTGGCGTGGCGCTCGTCGAAGAGCCAGCGCCGGCCCCGGTAGGTGATGCGCAGGTCGTTGCCGGCGGGCGGGCGCTCGCCCGCCGCCGGCAGGAGCGAGAAGACCGTCTGGTTCTCGGCGAGGTGCCAGAGCACCTCGGCCACCCGCACGTCGTCGCTCGCCCCCTTCACGTAGACGCCGACGAGGCTGCGGGTCGCCGCCCGCTGCAGCGGCGGCAGGCTGTCGGCCAGGGCGCCGGTCGTGATGATCTGCCCGCCCTTGGCGATCGCCACCATCCGGGCCGCCATGTTCACGGTCGTGCCGAAGTAATCGTCGTTGGCCTGCACCGCCGGCCCGAAATGGAAGCCGATCCGCAGCTGCAGGTGCTGCCCCTCGACCTGCCCGACCCGGTCGTCCTCGAACCGGCGCTGAACCGCCACGGCGGCGTCGCACATGGCGCAGACGTCGGAGAAGACCGCCATGAACTCGTCGCCGATGGTCTTGACGATGCGTCCGCCATTGGCCTGGACCACGTCGGCGGCGCAGCCCAGGCAGCTTTCCACGATGCGCAGGGCCGCGTCATCGCCGAGATCGCGGTAGAGCCGCGTGCTCCCTGCGACGTCGCAGAACAGGACGCCGATGGAGCAGGGTTCGGTCGTGCTCATCTTGAGGAGCGATCCTCGAGGGGATTGCGCGACACAATGGCGCCAGTGCTCTCGTCTATGCAAGCGCCGCGCGCAGCGCGGAAGTCCAAAAACGATCCAGCGGGCGCGCCCGGTGCGCCAGCGCACCGACCTCCCCGCCGGCGCGCGCCGGCGCGGGCGGTTGGTGGGATGCGAGCGCGGCCCTATGCTGGGCCCGCGCCGGGCGGAGAGGCCGGGCGGGGAGGATGAGGGCGATGCGGAGGAATGTGGCGCTGCTGTTCGGAGGGCGCTCGGCCGAGCACGAGGTGTCGATCGTCTCGGCCGGCAACGTCGCCCGGGCGCTCGATCCGGATCGCTACGCGGTGACGCCGATCGCCATCGACAAGGAGACGGGCGCGTGGCGGCTCTGCCCGCCGCTCGCGCCCGGCGAGGCGCCCGCGATGGTGCGGGAGGGGCCGCGCGTCGCCTTCCTTCCGGGCGGCGGCGGCCGGCTCGCGGTGCTGGGGGAGACGGCGAGCGTGTCGGAGCCCTTCGACGTCGTCGTGCCGGTGCTGCACGGGCCGAACGGCGAGGACGGGACCGTGCAGGGCGCCCTCGACCTCGCGGGCGTGCCCTATGTGGGGTCGGGGGTCATCGGCTCGGCCGCCGCGATGGACAAGGACGTGGCCAAGCGCCTGATGCGCGACGCGGGCCTGCCGATCGTGCCCTACCTGGTGGCGGGGCCGCGGCGCGGGGTCGCCTACACGGAGGCGGTCGAGGCGCTGGAGAGCCGGACGCTGTTCGTGAAGCCCGCCAATATGGGCTCCTCGGTCGGCGTCTCGCGGGTCGCCGATGCGGGCCAGTTCGACCAGGCGCTGGCCCACGCCTTCGCGTACGACGAGAAGATCCTGATCGAGCGGGCCGTGCCGCGGGCGCGGGAGATCGAGTTCGCGGTGCTGGAGACGGCGGAGGGAGAGGTGCGGGTGTCGCCGCCGGGGGAGATCGCCCCGGCCGCCGCGCACGGCTTCTACGGCTACGACGCCAAGTACGTCGATCCGGACGGGGCGGCCCTGCTGATCCCGGCGAGCCTCGCGCCCGCGCTCGCCGAGCGGATGGGCGGGCTGGCGGCCCGGGCCTTCGAGGCCCTCGCCTGCGCGGGGCTCGCCCGGGTCGACCTCTTCCTCGACCCGGACGACCCGGAGGGAATCTTCGTCAACGAGGTCAACACCCTGCCGGGCTTCACGGCGATCAGCATGTACCCGAAATTGTGGGACGCGGCGGGCCTCGCGCCGCCCGCCCTTATGGACGCCCTGATCGCCCACGCCCTCGCCCGCCACGCCCGGGCCGTCGCCACGGGCCGGGCTGCCCCGCGATCGGCGGCGGATGCGGCGTGGGCGCCGATGCGCGAGAGCATTTCCCGCTGACGTGGATGCCGGTTCGGCGTAGGACATGCGGCCAAACCGGAGACCTGGAGCAGGCTTCGGGTTTCGACCCGAGCGAAGCCTGCTCCAGGCACCGTGCGCCGAAGGGGCACCGGTTCGGAAAAAACGACGCGGGAACAAGAACCTGAGCAGAATCGCGGCGGACCGCTCTGCTCGGGCCGGCCTGTCGGATCGGGAGAGGGCGGGAGAGGGCGGAATGACGGGAGCGGCCGGACCGGTGCCGGTGGAGGCGGCGGACGGCCTGCCGCCGGCCGAGCGCCTCTGGGCCATGGGGGCGATCGGCACCGCCATGACCCTCGCGGTGCTGGACGGGGCCATCGTCAACGTCGCCCTGCCGGTGATGGCCCGCGACCTCGGGGTCAGCCCGGGCGCCGCGATCTTCGTGACGAACGGCTACCAGCTCGCCGTCACGGCGGCGCTGCTGCCGCTCGCCTCGCTCGGCGACATCCTCGGCTACAGGCGGATCTACGCGATCGGGCTCGCCCTGTTCACGGCGGCCTCGCTGGCCTGCGCGCTCGCCCCCACGCTGCCCCTGCTCATCGCCGCGCGGATCCTGCAGGGGCTCGGCGCCGCCGGGATCATGAGCGTCAACATCGCCCTGGTGCGGTTCATCTACCCGCACCGCCTGATCGGCCGGGGGGTCGGCACGGTGGCGCTCGTGGTGGCGATCGCCTCGGCGGCCGGGCCGACCGTGGCGGGCGCGATCCTGTCGGTGGCGCGCTGGCCCTGGCTGTTCCTCGTCAACCTGCCGCTCGGGCTGCTGGCGCTCGCGGCGGCGATCCGCACCCTGCCGGTCACACCCCGCAGCGGCGGGCGCTTCGATGCCCTGAGCGCGCTCCTCAACGCGCTCGTCTTCGCGCTCCTGATCACCGGGGTCGACGGGCTCGGCGACCCCGGGGAACGCGGCCTTGCGCTCCTCCTCCTCGGGGGCGCCCTCGTGATCGGCACGGCCTTCGTCTGGTACCAGGCGCGGCTGCCGGCGCCCCTCCTGCCGGTGGACCTCCTGCGCATCCCGGTCTTCGCCCTCTCGATGGCGAGTTCGATCTGCGCCTTCTCGGCCCAGATGATGGCCTACGTCGCCCTCCCCTTCTACTTCCACGACCTGCTGCACCGGACGAGCAGCGAGACGGGCCTCCTGATGACGCCCTGGCCGATCGCCATCGCGGTGATCGCGCCGGTGGCGGGCCGGCTCTCGGACCGGATCGCCCCCGGCCTCCTCGGCGGCGTCGGCATGCTGGGGATGGCGGCGGGCCTCGCCCTGGTGGCGAGCCTGCCGGCCGAGCCCGCCACGGGAGACATCGTCTGGCGGCTCACGCTCTGCGGGCTCGGCTTCGGGCTGTTCCAGTCGCCGAACAACCGGGTGATCATCACCAGCGCCCCGCGGGAGCGCAGCGGGGGCGCGAGCGGCATGCAGGCGACGGCGCGGCTCGTCGGGCAGTCGCTCGGGGCCGCGATGGTCGCGGTGATCTTCGGCCTGATGCACACGGGCGGCACCGTGGCGGTGCTGTGGATCGCCGCCGGCCTGTCGCTGACCGGGGCGGCGACGAGCGCCATGCGCAATCCGGCGCGGACCTGAGGCGCCGCCTCCGGGCCGGAGGCGCCGCCTCCGGGGCTCCTCCGCGCGGACCGCCAAGCCCTGGACGTCCGGGATCGGGATCACATCTCCCGGGCGGGACGGCTGCGACGGAGGCCAGCATGGACATCGATCTCACCGGGCGGCGCGCCCTCGTGACGGGCTCGACCGCGGGAATCGGCTTCGCCATCGCCAGGGCGCTCGGGGAGCTCGGCGCCACCGTGGCGGTGAACGGGCGCACGGCCGGGCGGGCCGAGGCGGCGGTCGCGGCGCTCGCGCGGGCCGCGCCGAAGGGGCGCTTCCTGGCCGCGCCCGGGGACGTCGCGGACGAAGCGGGCGCGCGGGCCGTGCACGCCGCCGTCCCGGACGCGGACATCCTCGTGAACAATGCGGGGATCTTCGAGCCCAAACCCTTCTTCGAGATCCCGGACGAGGATTGGAGGCGCTTCTTCGAGGTGAACGTGCTGAGCGGCGTGCGCCTGTCGCGGCTCTACGTGCCCGGCATGACGGCGCGGGGCTTCGGCCGGGTCGTGTTCATCTCCAGCGAATCGGCCCTGCAGATCCCGGTGGAGATGGTCCATTACGGGATGACCAAGACCGCCCAGCTCGCGGTCTCCCGCGGCCTCGCCGAGACCGTCGCGGGCAGCGGCGTCACGGTGAACGCGGTCCTGCCGGGCCCGACCCTGTCGGAGGGCGTCGCCACCTTCATGAAGGAGATGGCGGCCGGCATCGCCGACCCGGACCTCGACGCGATGGGCCGCGCCTTCGTCCGGGAGCACCGGCCGACCTCCCTGCTCGGGCGGCTCGCCACGCCGGAGGAGGTGGCGAACCTCGTCGCCTATCTGTGCACCCCCGCCGCCAGCGCCACCAGCGGGGCGGCCCTGCGGGTCGATGGCGGGGTGGTGCGCGCCATCGTGTGACCCCGGCGCGCGCATCCGGCGAGGGCCGCGGAGGAGATTTCGCGGCCTTCGCCGAAGACAATCCAAGCGTGGGATTGAAAATTTACTCGCTTTTTTGAATCGTTCGGCCGCTCCTCTCGGCCATTTGGCCTATATCGAAAGGCATATTGCAGAACGGACACATCCTTTCCCTTACGGCAACTCACTGCCGGCGGCTCCCTGTACATTCACAGCCCGCTCAGATATTCCCTTACCCAGCGGAATCGGGGAAAGAAAAGGCGCGCCGTGCGACTCCTTCCCTGGGTAAAGGAGATGGTAAAGTGACGATGCAATCCGGAATGATGTCGGTGTCCGCGCGGTCGCTCCGCGCGGTCAAGGGCGTGCTCCTCGGTTCGGCGGCCGGTCTGGCCGTCGCCGGCGGGGCTCAGGCGGCCGATCTGCCGACCAAGAAGGCGGCTCCGGTCGAGTACGTGCGGATCTGCTCGGCCTACGGCGCCGGCTTCTTCTACATCCCGGGCACCGATACCTGCCTGCGCGTCGGCGGCCGCGCCCGCTTCGAGGCGACCTACGTCCAGCCGCTGATCCGCGGCGACAACATGGGCTATCGCGCCCTCGGCCGCCTGAACATCGACGCCCGCACGCAGACCGGCTACGGCACCCTGCGCGCCTTCGTCCGCTTCGAACTGGCCAGCCGCACCGGCGGCTTCTTGAAGTCCGGTACCCAGGAGCGCGCCGCCAACGCCTTCTCCGCCACCGGCGTCGACACGGCCGGGCGCGTCCAGCAATACGTGAACGCCGACAAGGCCTTCATCCAGTTTGCCGGCCTCACCGCCGGCCGCGCGGCCTCGTTCTACGACTTCTACGCCCACGATTACGAGATCATCGCCGGCACGCTCGGGTCGGACATGTCCTCGACCAACGTCCTCGCCTATACGGCGACGTTCGGCGAGGGCTTCTCGGCCACGATCTCGATGGAAGACCCGAACTTCCGCAAGAACCCGATCTTCGGTGCGCCGACCGCCAGCGTGGGCGTGAACCCCGTCGACGTGGTGCAGCGCTCGCGCATGCCCGACTTCGTCGGCGCCCTGCGCTACGACGCGGCCTGGGGCTCGGCGCAGCTCTCGGCGGCGGTCCACGAGATCAACACCGGCAACTTCACCTCGAATCTCCTCACGATCCCCCACGTGCCGAGCGAGTACGGCTGGGCGGTCCAGGGCGGCGTGAAGATCAACCTGCCCTTCATCGCCGCGGGTGACGGTCTCTACCTGCAGGGCTCGTACGGTGAAGGCGCGACGATCTATACCGGCATCTCCAACTACAACGGCACCTACTCGCTGACCGGCAACCCGATTGGTGGCCTGTTCAACACCTCCTACGCGGACGCGATCCTCGACCCGGTGACCGGCCGGCTGTCGCTCTCGAAGAGCTTCACGGTGGTGGGCTCGTTCCTCCATTACTGGACGCCCGAGTGGCGGTCGGCCATCTTCGGCAGCTACGGCGAGATCGAGTTCAACAAGACCGCCCGGGCCCGCACCGCGGCGGCCGGGATCGGCGGCCTCACCGTCGCCGACGCGGCGACCAGCGCCCTGCTGCGCGACGCGTCCCAGATCGTCGCCGGCGCGAGCCTGATCTGGTCGCCGGTGAAGGATCTCGATATCGGCGTCGAGGGTCTCTACACCCAGGTCGGCGTCAAGAACGGTCGCGTCCTCGACCCGAACCGGCCCGGCAGCACCACGGCGACCGTCAAGGACGGCGACACGTTCCAGGTTCGCATGCGCGTTCAGCGCGACTTCTGATCCCGACGGCGGATCGCGACGGAGGGCCCCGGCGGTGTCGGGGCCCTTTCCATTTTTGAGGATCGATGGGAGGGCGAGCGCCCCGCCCGGCCGGGCGCCTGCATCGGCAGGCGCGGGACGGGGCCGCGGGCAGCTGCCCGGTGGTTCGAGCCGGTCCGATGGCGGGATGGCCCCGAACGGGGCGGCCGATGCCCTCACGGCGTTTCCGGCACCGGCCCCATCCTCGCGTGCGTCGCCGCAACCCCGACCACGACGGCTCAGGACAGGGTTCGGGCCCGCACGCGGCCCGGCGCGATCTCTAGAGCCCCGGCCCATCATCGCCCGGCGAGGGGGCCCCAGCCATGCCGGGACCGTCGCGGAGGGCGGGGTCGAAGAGCGGCGCCGATGCGCCTCGGCGCGACGGGGACCGCGAGGCTCCGGTCCGAGACCGGCCGGCGCCGGACGCCGACGGGCCTCCGGCGGAACCCCGCGCGGGCCTCCGCCCTTACTTCAGGTGCTGGGCGAGATACTTGTTCATCTCGAACATCGTCGCCTTGTCCTTGCCGAAGACCTTCTTCAGCTTGTCGTCGGCGAGGATCTCGCGCTTGTTCTCGGGATTCTGCAGGGAATGGGTGCGGATGTAGTCCCACACCTTGCTGACCACCTCGCCGCGCGGGATCGGCTTGGTGCCGACGATCGCGCCGAGTTCCGGCGAGGGCTGGAGGGGCTTCTGCAGGGCGTTCGGCTTGTCGCCGCCCTTGGGCGCCGCCACCTTCTTGCCCTTGGCGGCGGATTCCTTGCCGGCGGGCTTCTCGGCCTCGGCCGCCTCGGCCTTCGGAGCCTCTTTCTTGGTCGTCTTGGTCGCCATCGCTCTCCTCCGGTGTCCCCTGGGGCCCACGTCGCGGGATATACGGCCCTGCCGGGCGCTTAGCGTCAACAACTAAGCCTTGCCGGCCCCGTTCCAAGCGGAAATTCGCGGCCGGAACGGGATCATCCACACCCGAAGGCGTAAACGAAAGCTCAAGCCCCGATTGATCGGGCATCCGTCCAGGTCTTGCGGCCCTCCAGGGGATAGGCCGGATCGGTGTAGCCGGGGGTCGAGGGATGGCCGGCCGGCACGAGCCGGTCGACCAGGGCTTCGTCCTCCGCCCCGAAGCGGTAGGCGAGCGAGGCCGCGTAGGCCTCCCACTGCGCGAAGGTGCGCGGGCCGGCGATGACCGCGGTGACCGCCCGATTGTTCAGCACCCAGCCGAGGGCGAAGTCGATCGGCGAGGCGCCGCGGGCGGCCGCGTGGGCGGCGATCTCGCGGGCGATGGCGAGGCTCTCGGGGCGCCACTCGGTCTGCATCATGCGGGCGTCGCCGCGGCCGGCACGGCTGCCCTCGGGCGGCGAGGCGCCGGGATCGTACTTCGCGGTGAGCACGCCGCGGGCGAGCGGCGAGTAGGGCACCACGCCGAGCCCGAAATACGCGCAGGCCGGCAGGTGCTCGACCTCGGGCATGCGGTTGAGGGCATTGTAGTAGGGCTGGCTCGCCGCCGGTCGATCGATGCCGTAGTCGTCGCAGAGGCGGCAGATCTCGGCGACGCGCCAGGACCGGTGGTTCGAGACCGCGAAGTACCGGACCTTGCCGGTGCGGATCAGGTCGCCCACGGCCCGCACGGTCTCGGCCAGCGGCGTGTCGTGGTCCTCGCGGTGGAGGTAGTAGAGGTCGATCCAGTCGGTGCCGAGGCGCCGGAGGCTGTCCTCGCAGGCGCGGATGACGTGGGCGCGGGAGAGGCCGCGGTCGTTGGGGCCGGCCCCCATCGGGTTCCCGACCTTGGTGGCGAGCACGACGGCGCCGCGGTCGCGGGCGATGGCGCGGCCCACCACCTCCTCGGAGACGCCGTCATTGTAGACGTCGGCCGTGTCGATGAAGTTGATCCCCCGGTCGCGGGCATCCGCGATGATGCGGGCGGCCTGGGCCTCACTGGTCTGGCCGCCGAACATCATGGTGCCGAGGCAGAGGGGGGAGACCTTGAGGCCGGATCGTCCGAGGGTGCGGTACTCCATCGCGTCGCTGTCCTCCGATGATGGCCGATCTTGGGCACTAAGTTCCTGTGGCGCGCGCGTCTCGCCGCCGTGTGGATGCCGGGGTTTTCCTCCCATTCACCCTGTTCGGCAATCCCCCGTTAAGCACGCGGCCGCAGAACTCTCCGCATGTTCTTCGCCGCCATCTCCCTCGCCTTCGGCGCCGCCAGCGCCCTCATCCTTGGCCTGCGGGCCGCGGTGTCCTCCGAGATCCCCGGGGAGGGCCCGCATTCGCGGGGCTTCCTCTGAGATCCGGGTGGCCGGAGGGTGCGCCCTGCGGCGGGGAGCCGAGGGGCGGCGCCCCTCGGTCCTGATCTCTGGTCGGCCGGCGCGGGCGCCGCGCCGCGAGGCGCCGCGATGCTGAGCCGCTTCCTCGTCGTCGCGGCGGCGCTCTATGCGGGCTACGGCGTCACGTCGCCCTACCTGCCGGCCTTCCTGGCCGAGCGCGGGCTCGGCGCGGACCAGATCGGGCTCGCGCTCGCGGCCGGCCAGGGGGTCCGGCTCGCGGCAGGCCCGCTGGCGGGGCGCCTCGCGGACCGGCGCGACGCCGCCCGCGGCGTGCTGGCGGCCTGCGCCCTCCTCTCCGCCGTCACGGCGCTCGCCTTCCTCGCCGGGCACGGCTTCGCGGCCCTCCTGGTGGTCGGGGTCGCGCACGCGGCCGCGACGGCGCCGCTCGCGCCGCTGGCGGACGCCCTGGCGCTCCCGGCCGCCGCGGCCGGCCGCTTCTCCTACGGGCTCGTGCGGGGTGCGGGCTCGGCGGCCTTCATCGCCGGCACGCTGCTCGCGGGGGCGGTGACGGCGTGGTCGGGCCGGCCGGCCCTGCTCGCCTGCGGGGCGGCGTTCTTCGGGCTCCTGGCGCTCGCCGCCCTGCGGCTCCCGGCCGGGGCGGCGCGGGCCGCGGGGATTGTGGATTCGGCCTCGCCGGGCCTCCTCCTGCGCTCGGCGCCGTTTCGCCGCATCGTCCTGGTCGCCGCCCTGGTGGTCGGCAGCCATGCCATGCACGACGCCTTCGCGGTGATCCGCTGGCAGGCGGCCGGGATCGGTCCCGGCGCGGCGAGCCTGCTCTGGGCGGAATCGGTCGCCGCGGAGGTGCTGGTCTTCACGCTCGCCGGGCCGCCGCTCCTCGACCGGCTCGGCCCGGCCCGGGCGCTGATGCTGGCGGGCCTCGCCGCGGCGGGGCGCTGGGCCGTGGAGGGCGCGACGGCGGCGCTGCCGGCCCTGGCGCTGATCCAGGCCCTGCATGGGCTGACCTTCGCGCTCCTGCACCTCGCCTGCATGCGGGTGCTGCTGGCGAGCGTGCCGCCGGCGCTGGCGGCCACCGCCCAGACCCTCTACGGCACGCTCGGCCTCGGGCTCGCCACCACGCTGACGACGCTGGCGGCCGGGCCGCTCTACGGCCGGTTCGGGCCGGCAGCCTTCTGGGCCATGGCGCTGATGGCGCTCGCCGCCGTGCCGCTGGCGCGGGGCCTGCGCGCGCCGCCGGGCGATGCCCTGCCGGGCGATGCCCGGGAGGGCACCGCCCGCGGCGGGGCTTGACCCGGGCCCGCGCCGGGCGGAAGGCGGGCCCGCCGACCGGAGCCCCGCATGCCCGTTCCCGCCGACCTCTCGGCCCTCGATTCGACCGCGCACATCATCCAGGTGGCGCTGACGCCGGTCTTCCTGCTTAGCGGGCTCGCGACGCTGCTCAGCGTCCTGTCGACGCGCCACGCGCGGATCGCCGACCAGGTCGAGAGGCTGTCGGGCCGCACGAACGAGGTGGCGCGGCTCGCGGAGTTGCGGCGGCGCAGCCTCGCCCTGGACGCGGCGGTGGTGCTGGCGGCGCTCGCGGGGGTGGCGACCTGCGGGGCGGTGCTGACGCTGTTCGTGGGGGCGCTGCGCGACACGGGCGTGGCGAGCGTGCTCTTCGCCTTGTTCGGCGCCGCGATCGTGTTCACCCTGTGCGCGCTCGGGGTCTTCGCCGTCGAGATGACCCTGGCGAGTCGCGACGTGCGCAGCGCCGCCGCGACTCAGGCGGAGGAAGCCCGGGAGCGCTGAGGGGCCGCGGGCGCCAGAGCGCCCGCAGGCGCGGAAGCGCCCGGAACCGTCCGGCGGGGGTCCGGTTCCCCAGGGGTGAGACGGGGAGACGAGAGATGCCGACCGACCTGCCGACCGAACGAAGCCTGCGCGCGCCGGGCTCGATGGAGCTCGACCCGACCGCCGAGGGCGTCGCCCTCGACGAGACCCGCCGGCTGATCGCCTCGAACAAGGTCGAGGGCACCGCGGTCTACAATCGCCAGGGCGAGAGCCTGGGTACGATCTACAACTTCATGGTCGATAAAGTGTCGGGGCAGGTCGCCTACGCGGTCCTGTCCTTCGGCGGCTTCCTCGGCCTCGGCGAGAGCTACCATCCGGTGCCGTGGCGGGCGCTGACCTACGATGTCCGGCTCGGCGGCTACGTGATCGACCTCGACGTGGACGCGCTGGCGGGGGCGCCGAGCCAGGGTCCGGGCGAGGACGCCTTCGCGGATCCGGGCTTCGGGCCGCGGGTCGACGCCCATTGGGGCCGCGGCCGGCCGGACCCGGCCTGAGGCCATGGAGCCGGAGGCGGTCGAGGGGGCGGTCGAGCGCGGCGCCGGCTTCTCGGTCGCGCCGGGGACGGGCAAGCGCCCCGGGGTGCTGGTGGCGATGCCGTTCGACCGCGACCTGATCGCGCGCTTCCGCGAGACCTTCCCGACCGCGAAGTTCCGCCGCGCGACGCGGCGCTGGTTCGTCCCGGGCACCACGGCCGAGCGGCGGGTCGATGCCTGGATCGGGCGGGAGATGTCGGCGCGCGACGCCCACGGCGACGCGAAGGGCCGCGACGCCTACGCCTTCGAGCCGCTGGTGAGCCGCTACCTCGACCCGAGCCCCGAGGGGCTGATCGTGCGCACCCCCTATTCGCGCACCGTGGTGGAGACCCTGCGGGGCATCTCCGCCGCCCATTGGGACCCGGCGGTGCGGGCGTGGCGGGTGCCGTGGCGGGCCTACGAGGCGCTCAAGGCGGTCTGGCCGGTGATCGAGGAGGCGGCCGCCCGCAACGAGCCCGAGGCGAAGCGCGCCCGCCGGGAGGCGGCCCGCGATCCCGCGGCCGAGCGCGAGCGGCGGCGCCAGCGTCACCCGGTGCCGATGGACGACCTGCCGCCCCTCGGGGTCCCGGTCGAGACGGCGGCCTACGGCGTGGTGGTGTTCGAGGCCCTCGACGCGGAGCCGATCGCGCGCGAGGACCTGCCGCACGCGGTGGCGCCCCTGCCGAAGGGCCGGGCCTTCGTGTGGGGCTGGTGGCGGATGCCGGATTTCCGCGAACTCGCGGAGGTTCTCTCCGCCGCGCGCCCGGACGACGTGCGCCGCGGCTGGTGGCCGCCGACCCGGGAGGGGCTGGAGATGCGGCGGCGGCGCCTGCGGGAGGCCGAGCGGGCGCGGGCGACCCGGGCCGCCCGGCGCGAGGAGGCCGAGGTGCCGGCCGGCGAGGACGCGCAGGAGTGATCCGGGTCGGCCGGCGCGCCCGCTCCCGTCCTACGCCCCGGCCGCCTCCGGCGCGTAGGCCGCCGGATCGACCCGCTCGGGCCGTCCCGGCAGGGCGAGGGCGGCCGCCCGGGCGGGGGTGCGGGCCACCACCCGGCCGCGGCGGATCACCGCGAGCCGCGTCGCGCGCAGCCGGATCGCCTCGATCGGGTCGCGGGCCTGCAGCAGCACCAGATCCGCGTGGGCGCCGACATGCAGCCCATAATCCTCAAGCCCCATCACGGCGGCGGCCTGGGTCGTCACGGCCGCGAAGCAGGCCCGCATCGCTTCGCGCCCGGTCATCTGCGCCACGTGCAGGCCCATATGGGCGACGTCGAGCATGTCGGCCGCGCCGAGGCTGTACCAGGGGTCCATGCAGCAATCCTGGCCGAAGGCGACGGTGAGCCCCGCCGCCAGCGCCTCGGGCACGCGGGTGAGGCCGCGGCGCTTCGGGTAGCTGTCGTGCCGGCCCTGGAGCACGATGTTGATGAGCGGGTTCGCCACCACCCGCAGCTGCGCCTCCGCCATCAGGGGCAGCAGCTTCGAGACGTAGTAATTGTCCATCGAGTGCATGGAGGTGAGGTGCGAGCCCGCCACCCGCCCCTGCAGCCCGTGCCGCACCGTCTCGGCGGCGAGCGTCTCGACGTGGCGCGACAGGGGATCGTCAGTCTCGTCGCAGTGGATGTCGACGCGCAGCCCCCGCTCCGCCGCGATCCGGCACAGGCGGCGCAGGGATTCGGCCCCCTCCTCCGCGGTGCGCTCGAAATGCGGGATGCCGCCCACCACCTCGACGCCGCGGTCGAGGGCGCGCTCCAGGTTGCGCGCCGCGCCGGGCGCGCGCAGATAGCCGTCCTGCGGGAAGGCGACGAGCTGGAGGTCGAGGTACGGCGCGACCTGCTTCTTGACGGCGAGCAGGGCGTCGACCGCGAGCAGCCGGTCGTCGCAGACGTCGACGTGGGAGCGCACCGCGAGCAGCCCCTGCGCCACCGCGAGGTCGCAGTAGCGCAGCGCCCGCGCGATCACCGCCTCCTCGGTGAGGAGCGGCTTCAGCTCGCCCCAGAGGGCGATGCCTTCGAGGAGCGTGCCGGACAGGTTGAGGCGCGGGTGCCCGAGGGAGAGCGTCGCGTCCATGTGGAAGTGGCAATCGACGAAGGGCGGCGTCACGAGCTGGCCGGCCGCGTCGATCTCCTCGCCGGCCGGGCCCGGGATGCCCGGCGCGATCCCGACGATCCGCCCGCCCGCGACCGCGATGTCGTGGTCCCGGCGCCCGTCCGGCAGGGTCGCGCGGCGCAGGATGAGGTCGATGTCCATGGGGTCAGCGCTCTCCGCGGCGATAGGGGATCATCAGGGCCCGGGGCGCCCGGGCGTGGCGGGCCCCGACCAGGAGCGCCGCGATCGACAGGAGGTAGGGCAGCATCAGGAAGACCTGCCCGGGCACGATCCCGCCCGCGACCTGCTGCAGCCGGACCTGGAAGGCGTCGAAGGCGCCGAACAGCACGGCCCCGAGCAGCGCCTTGCCGGGCCGCCAGCCCGCGAAGACGGTGAGCGCGATGCAGATCCAGCCGCGCCCGGCCACCATCTCGAAGAAGAAGGCGTTGAAGGCCGACAGCGTCAGGAAGGCGCCGCCCACCGCCATCAGGGCCGAGCCCGCCACCACCGCGCCGGTCCGCACGGCCCGCACGGGGATGCCCTGCGCCTCGACGGCGGCCGGGTTCTCGCCGACCGCCCGCACGGCGAGGCCGAGGGGCGTGCGGGCGAGGAACCACGCCAGCGCCGCCACGAGCGCGAGCGCCAGCAGGGTCAGGGCGGTCTGCCGGAACAGGATCGGGCCGACGAGCGGCAGGTCGGACAGGAGCGGCAGGTCGAGGGGCGCGAAGGGCACGATGCGCGGCGGCGTGGCGGCGCCGGGCAGGGCGAGCCGGTAGCCGAACGAGGCGGCGCTGGTGGCGAGCAGGGTCACGGCGAGCCCGCTCACGTGCTGGGAGAGGGAGAGCCCGACCGTGAGCCCGGCGAGGAGGAGCCCGAGGAGCGCGCCCGTGAGCGCCGCGACCAGCACCCCGCCCCAGAGGCCGGCGCCGAGATGCACGGCGAGCCAGCCCGTCATGGCCCCGGCCGTCATGATGCCCTCGATGCCGAGGTTGAGCACGCCCGCCCGCTCGCACAGCACGGCGCCCGCGACCCCGAAGATCAGCGGCGTGGCGATGCGCAGGGCCGCGGCCCAGAAGGTGACGGTGAGCAGGATGTCGAGGAGGCTCTGCACGGGGTCACGCCCTCCCGATCCGCACCCGGTAGCGGGTCACGAGCCCGGCCACCAGCACGGCGATCAGCGCCATGGCGACGATGAGGTTGGCGATGTAGCTCGACACCCCGACCGCCCGGCTCATGGAATCGGCGCCGACGAACACCGCCGCCACGAAGACGGCCGCCGCCACGGTGCCGAGCGGCGAGAGCCCGGCCAGCATGGCGACGACGATGCCCGCGTAGCCGTAGCCGGGCGAGAGGTCGGCGGCGAGGAAGCCCTTCACGCCCGCGACCTCGCCCGCCCCGGCGAGTCCCGCCAGCGCTCCCGAGAGGGCGCCGACGCCGACGAGCGTCGCGCCGACCGGGAGCCCGACGAAGCGCGCCGCCGCGGGCGCGGCGCCGACCGCCCGGATCGCGTAGCCCGCGACCGTGCGGGTGACGAGGAGGTGGATCGCCCCGGCCGCCGCCAGGGCGAGGAGGAGCCCCGCGTGGAGGCGGGTGCGCGCGACGAGCTTGGGCCATTGGGCGGCCTCGACGACGGGCTCGGATTGCGGCCAGCCGAGGCTCATCGGGTCCTTCATCGGCCCCTCGATCATCATCTGGACGAGGAGCAGGACGACGAAGTTGAGGAGGAGCGTGGTGACGACCTCGTCGGCGCCGAGCGCCACCCGGGCGAGGGTGGGGCCGAGCATCATCAGGGCGCCCGCGAGCGCGCCGGCCGCGAGGACGAGGGGGATCATCAGGGCGGGCGGCCCCTCGACGGCCCCGGCCCCCACGGCGACGGCCGCGAGGGCACCGGTATAGAGCTGGCCCTCGGCGCCGATGTTGTAGAGCCGCGCCCGGAAGGCGATCGCGGCGGAGAGCCCGGTGAGGATGAGGGGGGTGGCCCGGGTGAGCACCTCGGCCAGCGCGAAGCGGGAGCCGAGCGCGCCCTCGATCAGGCTCGCATAGGCGCGCGGCAGCGGCGCGCCCGCGGCGGCGATCGGGATCGCCGCGAGCGCCAGGGCGACGAGGCCCGCGGCCACCGGCACGGCGAGGGCGAGGAGCGGCGGCGTCCCGCTGCGCGGCTCGAGGCGGATCACGGGGCGGGGCTCCTCGGCGGGGGATGGGAATCAGGAGATCCGGCGCGGATCGGAGATACGCCCGGGAGCTTAGCGAAATCCGGGCCGCGGGACGAAGGGCGGGGATGCGGGCGACGGGCCTGACCCGGGCGACAGCCGCCGCCGCGCGACGTCGGCCGCTTCCGAACCTGCCGGATGCAGGGTCCATCCTGCTCGCAGCTTTTGGAAGGAGAGTACATAAATTAAATAATTCGAACAGGCGAGGCAGAGAAGGTTGAGTTTCACAGTGGGACGGTGAAATTCCAACGAATTCGATCCATGATTATCTATCCTGGCTGCACAAGCGCGAACAGGACCTGACGCATGACGGCACCTACACGCCCGCCATCCTGAAGAAGAACGCCGCAGCCTCCTGAACCGGCGCGACGGCGAGCGCCCCGCCTCCGCGCGATGAGGGTGCCACCGGCGGCGCGCCGACCGGGAGGCTCACGAAGCGCGCCGCCGCGGGCGCGGCGCCGACCGGTCGGATCGCGTCGCCCGCGACCGTGCGGGCGACGCGGAGGTGGATCGCCCCGGCCGCACCCGCCCGGGCCGGCGCTCGTCCCGGACAGCTCCGTCTTGCAAAATCCCTTCCCTAAGGTCATTGAGCATGACCGAGGCAACGCCGGATCCCTGCGCTGCCTCGCGCCGACCCTCAAGCGCACGGATCATGGCATCAGCCTGTCTCGGTCAGAGCGCGGCATCGGCACCGCGCCGCGCGGCATTGGCGTGAGATCGAAGCATGGCCCATCCGCTCTCCGCCGACGCTGCCTCCCGCATCTCCGCCGATCACGCCCAGCCTCGGCCTTCGCTTCCCCTGGTCATCGGCCTCGACGACGCGCTCCGGCGCGGCAGCGCGCTCCTGGAGGGCGCGCTCTCCCTCCTGCGATCCGACACCCCGGGGGTTCTCACGCTCCTGCTCCGGGGGCCAGGCGGGCGCGCCGTCCTGGAAGACCGCGTCGCGCGGGCGGCGGCCCTCGCCGAGGCGGCCCGGCCGCTCAACGAGGAGGCCCTGGCCTTCGCGGAGGCGCGGGCCCGGCGCGGGTGTCCCATCTGGCTCCTTACCGAGGACGATGCCCTGGCGCGGCGGGTCGCGGAGCACCTCCCCGCCGGCACCCGCGTGCTCGCGCCCGACGCGGCGCTCGCGCTGCCGGGCGAGGCCAGGGCGGCGCGGCTGGCGGACCTGTTCCCGGAGGGGTTCGCGTATGCGGGCGCGGCCGGCGCGGACCTGCCGGTCTTCGCCCGCGCGAGGGAGGCGGTGCTCGTCGGGGCCGCCCCGGGCGTGGTGCGGGCCGTCCGCGCCCTCGGCCGCCCCGTCACCGCGATCGAGGGCCCGTCGCGACCGCGCGCCCTCGCGCGGGCCGCGCGGCTCCATCAATGGGCCAAGAACGGCCTCGTCGTCCTGCCCCTCGTGCTCGGCGGCAAGTCCGGGGACCCGGCCGCCTGGGGCCGTGCCGTCCTCGCCTTCCTGGCCCTCGGCCTCGTCGCGTCGGCGAGCTACCTCCTGAACGACCTCTGGGACCTCCCCCACGACCGCGCGCATTGGTCGAAGCGCCGCCGGCCCCTCGCGAGCGGGGACCTGCCCCTCCCCCACGGCCTGTTCGCCCTCGCGGCGGGCCTCGCGCTCGGCCTCGGGCTCGCGGCCGGGGCCGGTCCCGGGGTGTTCGCCGCCGTGCTGGCCTACCTCGTCCTCACCCTGGCCTATTCCCTGGCCCTCAAGCGCGCCCCCATCCTCGACGCGCTCGCCCTGGGGGGCCTGTTCACCCTGCGCCTCGCGGTCGGCATCACCGCCGCGGCGGTGATCTGGTCGCCCTGGCTGCTCTCCTTCTCGATGTTCCTGTTCACCTCGCTGGCCCTCGCCAAGCGGCACACCGAGCTGCGCGGCGCGGCCCAGCGCGGGCTGAGCGTCGTCGGCGGGCGGGGCTACCTGCCGGCCGACGAGCCGGTCGTGCTCGCGCTCGGCATCGCGGCCGGCCTCGCCAGCATCGTGATCTTCATCCTCTACCTGGTGCTCGAGGCGTTCCAGACCGCCGCGCTGGCGGCGCCCCGGGCGCTCTGGGCCTTCCCGCCCCTCCTCCTGCTGTTCATCGGGCGAATCTGGCTGATCGCGGGGCGGGGCCAGCTGAACGACGATCCCGTGGTGTTCGCGCTCAGGGACCGCCCCAGCCTCCTGCTCGGGCTCGCCGCCGCCCTCGCCTTCGCGGCGGCGGCGCTCGGCCTGCCGGACGGGCCGCCGTGAGGGCCGGCGGCCCGGGACCTCGGCGTCGCGGGCCGGGCGCGGATCCCGGCCCGTCCGCTCCTCACAGGCGGTAGACGCTCGCGAGGAAGGCGACGGCCGCGTTCGTGACCACGCCCCAGGTCACCAGAAGCGGCAGGGCCGCGAAGGCGGCCGGACGCGGGGCGCGCAGCATCAGGACCAGCAGGATGGGCAGCCAGTCGAGCGTGTAGCGCTGCGTCGCGATCTGCTCGGCGCCGTTCGAGTGGTAGAGCAGGGTGGTGCCGGCGATCAGGCCGATCACCGCCGCCCCCGCGGCGAAGACGCGGTCGATCCTCGCGCAGGCGGCGAGCAGGATCCACGGGCTCGACACCGCCAGCGCGACGCCAGCCTTGTCGAGTCCGATGATCTCGGTCCGGTACGGCCCCCCGAACTCGATATGCACGCCCTGGAGGAGGAGATAGACCGCGTTGAACAGCGCGTATTTGGGCGAGAAGAGCCCGATCTCGCTGAGGCGCCGCCAGATGAATCCCTGGCTGTCCGGGTTGTCGATGAAGGCGTAGCCGGTCTCGAGCGGGTTGCCGAAGCGGGCCGCATCGTAGGCGAGGACCAGGATGAGCGCGGCCGCGAGCGGGACGGCCCCGCGCGCGAGGGGGCCGGCCAGCCCGCGCAGGCCCGCGCGGAGCGGCGCCCCCGGCGGCAGCGCGACGGCCAGCAGGAAGAGCGGATACAGGATCGTCATCTGGCGGCACAGGAAGGCCAGGGCCGCGAACAGGCATGCCAGGGCGAACGAGCCCCGGCAGACGACCGCCCACAGGCTCAGGCTGGTCATCAGGAACCCGACCACCTGCGCGAAGAACCAGACGCCGTCGGCCCGCAGCGTCACCTGGAAGAGCGGGCTCGCGAAGGCGAGCGCCAGGATCAGCCAGGGCGCGTCGCGGCGATCGACGGCGAGCGCCCCGAAGATCCGGCTCCAGATCAGCAGGCTCAGCGTCGAGAGGGCGAGGCCCAGCAGCACGAATCCCTTGAAGCCCGGAAAGCCGAACCACGCCACGAACGGCATGACGACGAGCGCCGGCAGGGGCGGAAACACGATGTAGGTGCGCCCGTCGAACCGCGCGCAGTCGATCTCCGGACAGGATTCGACCCAGACTCGGCCGTGCAGCAGGGCATCCGCCAGGGCGCCGTAGGAATTCGACCCGGCGTCGTGGAAGAGCCCCCTCCCGATCAGCATCGCGGCCATGCCGAGAGCCGCGAGGCCGGCCAGGATCGCCGGGGCGCGATGCTCCCGGTCACCGAACGGATGGTTCATCTGCCTGTCCCCGAATCCCGCGCATCACCGGAGCGCGGGACTCCGTGAGACTGCGACACGTCCTTCATAACTCTGCGTCACGGCTCGGGACAGCCCCGTGCGGGAGGCCGGGCGACGCCGTCGCGTGCGGGCCGGACGCGTCCACCCGGATCCCGCCTCCCGCGCGCGGCCGCGGCGCCCGGCTCGCCTCCACCTTTGACAACCTGCCCGCGTCCCGGGACAACCGGCAGCGGAGCGGGGCGCGGGACCGGCGGGATGGAGCGCAGACGGCTGCAACGGGTCGTGCGGGCATGGCCCATCCGCTGGCGCATCCTGGGCATCGCCGGGCTCAACTCGGCCCTCGCCCTGGTGCTGATCGGGCTGATCTGGGACGGGGCCACCGTGCTGTCGCGGGCCTGGAACGACCTGCGGCAGGTGCGCCAGTCCGAGCACCTGCTCGGCCAGCTCGACCGCGACACCGAGCGGCTGCAGAGCCTGATCCACCGCTCGATCAGCCAGGACGACCCCGACATGCTGTGGCGGATCGGCGACCTGCGCGACACGCTGATCGGCCGGCTGCGCGTGCAGGCGCGGCTCGACCCGCTCATCGCCCGGCCCTCGGAGACCCTGCGGGAGGTCACCGAGCGCTTCATCGCCGGGTTCTCGGCCCTGCGCGAGACGCGCGCCCGGATCTCGCAGATCTACGAGGGCCGCCTCGCGGGGCCGGCCCGCGAGATGTCGGGGCTCTACGCGCTCATCGAGGGGTCCGACGCGGCCGGTCAGGCGCCGATCGGGCCGCCCCTGTCGAAGTCGCGGGAATCCTTCCACGCCATGATGCTGGCGGCGAACGCCTTCTCGCTCTCGGCCGCGGAGGCCTCGGCCGCGGAGGTGCGCCGGGCCGCCGCCGCGATCCGCGGCACGGTGCCGGTGATGCGCGACCGCGCGGCGACCGACGTGCAGAGCCGCGCCCTCGACGCGCTCGACGCCCGCGCGCAGGCGGTCGAGGCGGGCGTCGCGGCGCTCACCGCCGAGTTCGCCGCCCAAGGTCGCCTGCTCAAGGAGGAGATCGACGGCAATGCCGACCGCATGACCGCCTCGATCGAGGCGATGGGCACCCATGTGCGCGCGGTCGAGCAGGCGGCCCAGGCCCGCTTCGACCGCACCCTGGAGAGCGCGGCGCTCAAGCTCGGGGGCGTGGCGCTCGCCTTCGTGGCCCTGGTGGCCGCGCTCGGCACCCTGGTGGCCCGCAGCATCAGCGACCCGCTGCGGGGCCTGAGCGGCGCCATGCTGGCGATCGCCGGGGGCGACTACGCCCGCAAGGTGCCGGGCGCCGAGGCCCGCGACGAGATCGGCGACATGGCGGCCGCCGTCGCGGTGTTCCGCGAGAACGCGCTGGCGCGGCTGCGGGCCGAGGCGGAGCTGCGCCGCGCCAAGGAGCAGGCCGAGGCCGCCCTCGCGGAGCTGCGCGAGACCCAGGCGAGCCTGATCGAGGCCGAGAAGCTCGCCGCCCTCGGCGGCCTCGTCGCCGGGGTCGCGCACGAGGTCAACAACCCGGTCGGCATCAGCCTCACCGTCGCCTCGACCCTGAGCCAGCGCTGCGAGGCCTTCGCGGCGGACCTCGCCGGCGGGCCCCTGCGCCGCTCGCAGCTCACGGGCTTCATCGAGGCCGTGCAGGAGGCCAGCAAGCAACTCGTCGCCAACCTGATGCGGGCGGGCGACCTCGTGCAATCCTTCAAGCAGGTCGCCGTCGACCGCAGCCAGGACAACCGCCGCCGCTTCGACCTCGGCGAGACCTGCGCGCAGATCATCGCGAGCCTGCGGCCGGAACTGCGCACCGCCCGCATCGCCCTCGCCCTCGACCTGCCCCCCGGCCTCGTGATGGAGTCCTTCCCCGGCCCCCTCGGCCAGGTGCTGACGAACCTGTTCCTCAACGCCGTGCGGCACGGCTTCCCGGACGGGCGCGCGGGCACGATCCGGCTCGCGGCCGAGCCGCTGGGGTCCGACCGCGTCGTCCTCACCTTCAGCGACGACGGCGTCGGCATGAGCGAGGAGGTGGCGCGGCGGGCCTTCGAGCCCTTCTTCACCACGCGCCGGGACAGCGGCGGCACCGGGCTCGGCCTCCACCTCGCCTTCAACATCGTCACCCACCAGCTCGGCGGGCGGATCACGCTGCATGCGGCGCCCGGCGCGGGCAGCCGCTTCGTGCTGACCCTTCCGCTCGTCGCCCCCGTGCAGGAGCCCGGACGCAAGCGGCAGGCGGCGTGATGCGAACGGCTCGGCGACGATTCGAGAACGGACCCGACGGTCGCGTCGCGTGACCGTCGGGGTGAGCCGCAGGCCCCGGATGTCGGTCCGCCGCCGAGCAACGCTTCGATGAACCGGCAAATTGATTCAGATCACGGCGGCCCCATCCGCGCGATGATCCGGTGAGACCGGATCATCGAGAGGATCACCGCCATGGCGATGCGCTGCCTTCTGGTTCCGACGGGCCCCGATTGCGATGCGCGCCCGCGCCTCGACTTGGCCCTGGCGCTCAGCGACCGGCTGAAGGCGCATATCGGGCTGACCTTCCTGTCCCCGCCGGCCGAGGACGTGCTGGCGGCGATCCCCGAAATGGCGATCGCCGCCGGGGTGACCCGCGAGCGCCTGGAGGAGGAGACGCGCGAGGCGATCGGGGCCGCGCGCGCCGCCTTCGAGACCTGGTGCACGGGGGCCGACGTGGCGGTGCGCGCCGGCGACGACGTCCGCCCGGGCGTCACCGACGCCTCCTTCACGGTGCGGCTCGGGCCGGTCGATGCCAGCCTCGCCCGGGCGGGACGCCTGAGCGACCTGATCGTGATCGACCGGCCCGACTGGCAGGACCCCTTCGCGACGGTGGCCTTCGACGCCGCGGTCTTCGCCACGGGCCGGCCGGCCCTGGTGGTGCCGCCCGGCCCCGCGCCGGCCGACCCGCTGCGCAAGCTGCTGATCGCCTGGAACGGCAGCCTGGAGGGCGCGCGTGCGATCGCCCAGGCGATGCCCCTGATCGAGGCCGCCGGCGCGGTCGCGATCTTCTCCGCCCCGCGCCGGGACGAGGACGCGCAGGACGCCGCCGAACTCGCCGCCTATCTCGCCCGGCACGGCATCGCGGCCGAGCGGCTCGCGCCCCCCGACCCGACCCGCTCCGTCGGCGCCGCCCTCCTGGAAGCCGCGCAGGCGAGCGGCGCCAGCCTCCTCGTCATGGGGGCCTACACCCACAGCCGGGTGCGCCAGTTCTTCCTCGGGGGCGTCACGCGCCACGTCCTCGACCACGCCCCCCTGCCCGTGCTGATGACGCATTGACGGCGCGGGCCCGGACCCGGCCCGCATGCCGGGTCAGAACCCGGCCCGCACGCCCGCGAAGACGGCGCGGCCGTTGCCCGGGTAGAAGGCCGCCAGGGCCGCCGGCCCGCCCGCGACCTTGCGCGCGTCGGCGACGACCGAGATGTCCGAGACGAAGCGCTCGTCCGTCAGGTTGCGGGCGTCCAGGAACACCGACACGCCGTTCGCGACGTCGATCCCGGCTTGCAGGTTGACCAGCGCGTAGCCCGGCACGCGCAGGGTGTTGGCGTGGTCGGCGAAGGCCCCGCGCGGCACCCAGTCGAGGGAGGGGGCGACGTAGAACCCGCTCGGATGGGTGTAGCGCAGCACCGTGCGCAGCACGTCGTCCGGGATGCCGGCGATGCGCCCGTTGCCGAAGACCGGGTCGTGCAGGAAGCGGAAGTCGTTGTGCGTCCAGACCTGCCGCAGGACGAGCGCGTCGCCCTCCGCGGCGAGGTCGCGGGCGAGGTCGAGGCCGAAGGCCGCCTCGACGCCCTGGTGGCGGGTGCGCGGGGCGTTGAAGGTCGCGGCCGGGATGCCGAGCCCGGGCGCGATCGCGTAGTTGATGAGTTCGTCCCGCACCTCGGCCCGGTAGAGGGTCACGTCCCAGGACAGGCGGTCGATGCGGCCGCGCGTCCCGGCCTCGACGGTCCAGGCGCGCTGCGCGGCGAGGGGCACGAAGGTGGTCCCGAGCGCGTTCGTCTGCACGAGGTCCGAGAAGTCCGGCACGTCGCGCGAGCGGGTGACGTCGCCGAAGACCTGGATCTCCGGCAGCGGTTGCCAGAGCAGGCCGAGCTTCGGGTTGACGCCCTCGAAGGTCTCGTCGGCGAAGGCCGGGGCGGCGCTCGGCGGGGCGAGCCCGCCCTTGTTGCTGTAGGTGCGGTTCGAGGAGAACAGCTTCGCTCCCGTCATCAGGGCGAGGTCGGGCAGGATCCAGAAGCGGTTCTCCGCGTAGGCCTCGTAGTTCGAGGCGCTCTGCACGGCGTCGAGCGTCTGCGCCCCGCGCCGGCCGGCCAGGTTCACGAATTGCCGGGCGGCGTTCCGCCCCGCGAAGGCGCGCAGGCCCAGCAGCAGGTCGTTGCGGTGGCCGCCGAGGTCGACGCTGCCGGCCCAGTGCGGCGCGATCCCGTAGGTCCAGCCGTCCTGGTCGATGACCTGGAAGATCGGGTGGTAGAGCGACTTGTGGATCGCCCAGGTGTCGATGTCGAGCTTGCCGACCTCGAGCACGAAGGAGGTGCGGTTGGCGATCCGCTCGGTCTCGACCTTGCGGGACTGGTTGCCGCTGAGCGCCGTCGGGCTCGCGGTCCGCGGATCGGTGAGGGCGCCGGACAGGGTCAGCGTGCCGGGCAGCTTCTGGTCGGTGAGGTAGGTCCCGAAGAAGAACCGGGTCTCGACGCCTGGCGCGAGCCGGTAGCCGAGATTGGCGTTGAGGTTGCGGGTCGCCTGCGCCTCGTGCTGCCGGTATCCGTCCGAATTCGTGACCGTGCCGTTGACCAGGATGTCGACCGGGCCGGAGATCCGCGAGACCTGGACGCTCTCCCGGACCGTGTTGAAGCTGCCGCCCTCGACGCGCAGGAGCGTGGGCGCGAGGGCGGTGTGGGCGGTGGGCGTGACGGCGTTGACGGCGCCCCCCAGGGTGGTGGCGCCGAAGGCGAACGCGTCGCCGCCCTTGTAGATCTCCAGCGAGCGCAGGGCCGGCAAGTCGATCTGGTAGAAGTCGCCGCTCCCGTCCGCGAGGTTGAACGGGATGCCGTCCTGCAGGAGCTCGATCCCGCGCAGGTGGAAGCCGCGGGCGACGCCCGAGCCGCGCACGGACAGGCGCAGCTCCTGGCCGTAGCGCTCCTGCACGGTGACGCCGGGCACGTCCCGAAGCACGTCCCGCAGCGTGTTGGCGTAGGTGTTCTGGTACTCCGCCGCATCCACGAAGCCGACCGAGCCCACGGTGGCGTTCACGGCCGCGCGCTGGGCGGCGACGCTCGGCACCGTGACGGAGCCGGAAGGCGGCGGCCCGCTCCCGGCGACGGTGATCTCGGAGAGGGCGATGGTCGTGTCGGACGTCTGGGCGAGGCCGGGACCGGCGAGCAGGACGAGCGGCAGCACCGCGGCGCGGCGGGCGGCCCGGGAACGGGGGGGCATGAGGGATCATCCGTGTCTGACAGGATCGTGGCGGGCGATCGGTCAGAGGACGGGCGGGGCTCGGGGGCCGGCGCTGATGCCGGGGGCGCGCGGGGCTGGGCGACGGTGTCGGGCCGGTGCGGGATCGGGACGGCGCGGCGGCGCGGCCAGGCCACGGGGCTCGCCTCGGCGGGCGGCGGAGCCGCTCCGTCGAGCGCCTGGGCCGCCACGCAGCAGGCGCCGTGGTTCGGGACGGGATGGGACTTCCCCGGCCCCGGCGCCTCGGGCGCGGACGCGTCCGGCGCGCAGAGGGCGTGCGCCGCGGAGGGCATCCCGGCCGCGAGCGCTCCCCCCGCCACCGCCTGCAGGACGAGCGCGTAGAGCGCGGCCAGGGCGATGACCGCGCGCAGGATCGGCCGGCGGGGCGGCGGGGCACGCATGCGAGAGGCGTAGGTGGGCCGGCAAGAAGGTGTCAATCGCGCCGCGGCGGTCGCCGGGCGTTTCTCCCCGCCTGCGACCCGGCGGCATCTCATCCGCCATCCGGTTGATGGCTTCGCCATCTCCAATTTCGGCAATGCGGATGTCGGCTCCGCTCAGGCGCCGCGCGGGCTCGTGAGACGGGAACCGCTTCGATCAAGCCGATCCCGGCTCATTCCAGGCTGCTGAGGTAGCGGATGACGTCCTCGACCTGATCCGGGTCGAGGCGGAATTCCGGCATGGTCGGATGGCCCGTGGTGATGCCCTCGGCGAGGGATTCGGCGAGTTCGGCGACGGGGTAGCGGGTGTGGAGGTCGCGGAAGCGGGGCGCCTCGGGGAGCGGGCTCTCGCCCGTGCGCCCGACCGCGTGGCAGCCGGCGCAGTGGGTCCGCACGAAATTGCGCCCGCGCGTGAGGTGGGGATCCTCGACGGCCCGGGCCGGGCCGGCCGCGAGGGCGAGGCCGAGCGCGACCGCGCCGAGGACGGGGAAACGAGGGTGGACCAGGGGCATCGACCTCTCCGCGGTGAGACCCGACACTGCGCGAGCCGGCCCGCCCGGACCTTGATTCAACGCAAGCCGCCGAGGCCGTCGGGCGAGGCCGCAGCGCCCCGCCCCCCGCTCCTGCACCGTCGTCGTGTACGAGTTGTTAACCGCTCGCTGCGACCGTGCAAACCGCTTGGGTGAGCGCCCCCGTCGCCATCTGCGGGAGGTTTCCGATCGCCGGGCAGCGGCGGCGAGACCGGCCCCGCGGGGTTCCGGGCGGCCTCCGGGCGGGCGGGCGCGCCTCCGCCTGGGGGATGCCGCGACCGGGTCGCCGGAGGGATGCGATGCGCGACGATGCCGAGACCGGTGCGGAAGCTGCGCGGGACCGGTTCGCCGAGATCGCCCGCGAACTCGCCGCCCTGCGCCCGGCCGCGCCGCCGGACCGTCGCCCGATCGCCGTCGTGGTCCCGATCTACAATGACTGGCCGGCGTTCCGGCACCTCGCGGAGGCCATCGACGCCGTCTGCGAGGCGGCCGATCTCGACGCGGAGATCATCGTCGTCGACGACGGCTCCTGGCAGAGCGGGGAGGAGACGCTGGCGGCGCTGGCGCGGACCGCGAAGCGCGTCCGCCTGCGCCCGGCAATCCTGGTGACCAATCTCGGCCACCAGCGGGCGATCGCGGTTGGGCTCACGCTCGCGAGCGAGCGGGCCGCGGCCTACGGGGCCGTGATCGTGATGGACGGCGACGGCGAGGACCGGCCCGAGCACATCCCGCTCCTGCTGCGGGAGAGCGCGGCGCATCCGGAGGCGATCGTCTGCGTGCGGCGCGGGCGGCGCTTCGAGGGCCTGCGCTTCGCCATCGGCTACGCGGCCTTCAAGGCGGCGTTCGCCCTCGCCACCGGCAAGACGATCGATTTCGGCCATTACTGCGTGATCCCGCCGCGCGCGCTGACGCGCCTCGTGCACAGCCCGGCCCTGTGGAGCCACTTCGCCGCGGCGCTGCTGCGCGCGGGCGTGCCGCTGCACCGCGTCCGCCTCGACCGGGGGGTGCGCTACGCCGGGCGCTCCAGCATGAACCTGACCTCGCTGATCCGCCACGGGCTCAACGCCATCGCGGTCTTCGAGGACGTCTGCCTGGTGCGCCTGCTGATCGCGCTCGGGGTCTTCTCGGCCGGGATCTGCGCGGCGCTGATCGGCGTCGTGGCGGTCCGCTTCGGCACGGACCTGGCGATCCCGGGCTGGGCGACGAGCGCCGCCGGGCTGCTGCTCGTGGCCCTGCTCCAGGCGGCGCTGCTGGCCATCACCTCGGCGGCCTCGCACCTCAACCGCCGCTCCCTGTCCGAGATGGTGCCCGCCCGGGACGCGGCGCGCTTCCTCGGTCCGGCGGCCCCGCGCGGCGGCGCCCAGCCGCTTCCCCCATCCGGAGAGACGACGTGGAAGGCAGCATCCTGAGCCAGGGCGACTACGTCGGCACCGAACTCGACCTCTTCTCCGCCGCCACGACCTGGAAGGCCTACTGGTCGGGCGAGATCGCCCCCTTCCTGCGCGGGCGCGTGCTCGACGTGGGAGCGGGCCTCGGGGCGACCGCCGAGATCCTCGGCCGGCACCCGGCCGTGACCGAGTGGACCTGCCTCGAACCCGACCGGGGCTTCGCCGCCGCCCTCGCGGCGAAGCTGGCGGAGGGCCGGCTCGCCCCCCACACCCGCATCCGCCGGGGCACGCTCGCCGCCGCGGCGGCCGCGGGCCCCTACGACGCGATCCTCTACGTCGACGTCCTCGAACATATCCGCGAGGATCGGGACGAACTCGCGCGCGCCGCCGCCTGCCTGGCGCCGGGCGGCAGCCTGGTGGTGCTGGCCCCGGCCCACCCGGCGCTGTTCTCGCCCTTCGACGCCGCGATCGGGCACGAGCGGCGCTACACCCGCGCCAGCCTGCGGGCCGCCGGCCCGGACGGGCTCGCCCTGACGCGCCTGCGCTACCTCGACAGCGTCGGCCTCCTCGCCTCCCTGGCCAACCGCGCGCTCCTGCGCCAGGCGATGCCGACGGCCGGGCAGATCGCCGTCTGGGACCGCCTGATGGTGCCGCTCTCGCGGCGGATCGATCCGCTCCTCTTCCACCGGGCGGGCAAGTCCATCCTGGCGGTGTGGGCGCGATGAGGATGCAGGGCAGCCTCCTGGCCGGCGCGCCGCCGGCCGCCATCCCCCTCCCCGCGCGGCGGGCCGGGATCCGGGCGGAGCTCGGCGGCGCCGTGCTCGCCGGCCTGCTGGCGGCCGCGACCGGGGCGCTCCCCCTGCTGCACGATCCGGGCTTCTACTTCACCGACGATTGCCAGACCTACTTCCTCCCGGGCTTCCTCGAGATCGCCCGGCTGATCAAGGCCGGGGAATGGCCGGTCCTGACGCCCCGCCTGTTCCAGGGCGGCTCGCTCCTCGCCGAGTACCAGTACGCGCTCCTCAATCCGGTCTGCCTGCTGCTCTACCTCCTGCTCGACGGCTTCGAGCGCCTCGATCGCGCCGCCGCCTTCTACGCCCTCACGCATCTGGGCCTGCTCGGCGCGGGCCTCTACGCCCTGGCGCGCAGCGTCGGCACCGCGCGCCCCTTCGCGGTGCTGGCCGGCCTGACCGGCGCCACCTGCCTGGGGATGATCTACTGGGGCGCCTCCACCTGGGTCCCGGGCCTCGTCAGCACGGCCTGGCTCGGCTTCGCGGCCGCGCTCCTGATGCGGGCGCGGGAGGAGGCCCGCTTCGTCGCCCCCGCGGCGCTCGCCGTCTTCCTCGTGGTGGCGAGCGGCTGGCCCTTCGCGGACGCGGCCCTGCTCGCCGGGATCGGCACCGGCGTGCTGATCGTGCTGCAGAGCGGCGCGGGGCTCCGCTCCTGCGCCCGGGTCGTGCTGGCGGCCGGCCTCGGCTTCGCCCTCGCCGCCCCGGCCTGGATGCCGCTCGCGGCCGCCATCGGCAGCACCGCGCGGGTCGCCGAGGCCTTCTACCCGCACATGCTGCAGGCGCCCCTGCCGACGCTCCTCGCCATCGGGGCGCCGCTCTTCCCGCAGATCTGGGTCAGCTTCTGGGGACCCGAGATCGTCGCCTCCCCGCCGATGCACTACGTCGGCTGGTGGATCCCGGTCGCGCTGCTCCATGGCAGCTGGAGCCGCCTGAGGACGCCGGCGGGGACCGGCGCCGCCATCCTGCTCGCCGTGACCCTGGCGCTCGGCCTGCTGGCGACGGCCCCGGGCGTCTCGCAGCTGCGCTGGACCTTCCGCTTCCTGCCCTATTTCCAGATCGGCTGCGCGGTGGTCGCCGCGTGGTTCCTGGCCCAGCCCGGTCACCGCTGGTCCTCCAGCCCGACCGTGATCCTGGTCCTGGCGACCGCGGTGATCGCGTCCTTCCAGTCCGTGGCCCTCGCCAAGCTCAATCTCGTCTTCGCGCTCGTGGTCCTGGCGGCGGCGCTGGCGGTGCTGCGGGCGGGCGGCCCGCGGACCCGGGCGGGGCTCCTGGCGATCGGGATCAGCCACGTCGTCCTGTTCGCGCTGCTGACGCGCGTCTTCCCGCATAACGGACTCGTGCCGGAGTGGACTCCGCCCGCGAGCCGGGAGGCCTACCAGGGCGAGCCGCTGCGGAACGGCGACGCGGCGCTGCTGCTGTTCGAGCGGCCGCTCTTCACGCATCGCGAGGTCGGCGGCACCCCGTCCGGCCTGTTCCGGGTCTTCCCGCACGGCAATATGGGCCTGCTCACCGCCTCGGCCTCGATCGCCGGCTACTCGCCGATGCGGGCCAAGGGCTTCGACGACCTCTGCCTCGACTATATCGGGGCGAGCTGTCCGGAGGTGGTCGATCTCTGGACCCGCCCCGATCCGGTGAGCGGGGGCAGCACCCTCGATCTCGCCCGGGTGACCCGCGTGACCGCGCAGGCCGGCGCCCGGGCGGACGCCTTCGCGGCCTTCGCCGGGCCCGGCTGGACGCGGCGGCCGGTCGAGGGAGGCAGCGTGTTCGAGCGGGCCGGCGCGGGGGACCTGCCCGGCACCCTCTCGCGCCTGCCCGCCGGGACGGTGCTCACCGCCGCCTCCGAGGGCGCCCGCGAGGGCCGGTACGAGATGCGGGGCGAGGGCGGGCGCGTGGTCTGGGCGCGGGCCTGGTACCCGGGCTACGAGGCCAGCTGGAACGGGCAGCCCCTCGCCGTCGAGATCGTGAACGGCATCCTGTGCGCGGCGGTGGTCCCGGCCGGGCCGGGCGTGCTGACGCTGCGCTACCGGCCGGCAGGTTTCCTGCCGGGGCTCGCCCTGGCGACGCTCGCCCTCGGCGCGACGGCCGCGTTCGCCCTGCGGTCCCGGCGCGGCGCCTGAGCGACGCCGACAGCCGCATTGCCGAAATGGGAGATGGCGAAGCCATCAACCGGATGGCGCAGGCGCGCGCCGGGCCCGGGCTTCCCCGCCGGCCGGCCGCCGACGCCGCCCGCTCAGGCGGCGGCGATCGCCTGGAGGCGGTCGCGGTCCAGCACCCGTACCCCGTCCGGGACGATCAGGATCACCCGGTCGCGGGCGAGCTTCGAGAAGGTCCGGCTCACCGTCTCCAGGGTCAGGCCGAGGTAATCGGCGATGTCCTGGCGGGTCATCGGCAGGGCGAGCGTCACGCCCCTGCGTCCGAGGCGGCAGAGCCGCTCGCGCAGGGCGACCAGGAAGGCCGCCACCTTCTCCTCCGCGGTCCGGCGGCCGAGCAGCACCATGTGGTCCTGGGCCAGGGACAATTCGTGGGTCGCCGCCTCGTGCAGCCGACGCAGCAGGTGCGGCTTGTCGTCGACGAGCTGCGTGAAGGCGGCGCGGTCGAACCGGCAGGCCGCGACCGGCTCCACCGCGTCGGCCGAGAAGGCGTAGCGGTCCGAGAGGGCGAGCCCCATGAAATCGCCCGGCAGGAGGAAGCCGATGATCTGGCGGCGCCCGTCCGCGAGCAGGCGGTAGAGGCGCACCGTGCCCTCGGTGATGTTGTAGACATGCGTCGCCGGGTCGCCCTGCATGGCGATCGCCGCCTTGGCGGCGAAATCGGCGTCGGCGGCCAGCGCTTCGAGGAGGTCGAGTTCTCCCGCGTCCAGGGCGGCGCAGATGCTGACGCTGCGCACCCGGCAGGCGGCGCAGCGCGTGTCGAGGCGGCCCTGCGGACAGGTCGCTCCTTCGGTCCAGCCGGGACATTCGGCAGGCGAGGGCGGAAAGGCGTTCGCCGACATTGAATCTCGCGAGTCGGTGGCACGGATGACGGTCCCGTCGTGGAGTTGTAGCATGAGCAAGCCTCACCGCGTCACTCCCCCGACGGCGCGTCGCATGCTCGCGCGGCAGCACTGCCCCAGCGATGCCGGGCTTGATCCTGGTCAAGGACGCGACCGCCTGAACCGCCCGACAATCATGGCCTTCGCGGGTGGCCGGAGTGACCGAGTGGAGATCGACGACCATTTCTCGGCGCGTCTCCTGTGCGACTCGGAGGCGACCGGCGGGCAGGCCCTGCGGCGGGCCTTCGCCCTGGTCCGTCTCTGCGAGCCGGGGGCCGATGCGCGGCGCTGGGCCGCGCTGGTGCGGCACTATCGCCGCCGGGCGCCCGGGCGCGCCGGGCTGATGATGCTGGAGGACGTGCGCGGCTACGCCCACGCGGTATTCTGCTACGCCGTGGACGACGCGCCGCGCCTGCACGGCCTCGGCGCGCCCTCGCCCCAGAAAGTGCTGCGCGTGCGCGACGTCGTCGCCGCCCATCTCGGCGGGCCGCGCGTCGAGACGGCGCTGCGATCCTGCGCGACGCACCTCGCCGGGCGGCTCGGCTGCGCCTCGGTCGCCTTCGACGCGCCGGCCGGCCCCTGAAGCCGGCCGAACCGCCCTGCACTCAAGCCGCCCTGCACCCAAGCCGCCCTGCACTCAAGCCGCCCTGCACTCAAGCCGCCCTGCACTCAAGCCGCCCTGCACTCAAGGCGCCCGGCGGGGCGCGTCGCGCGGGCCGTCCGCCGGCAGGGTCTTGATCTGAATCAGGGCATCCGCCGTCCCGCCCCGTCATCGTGGCGCACCGAGGGAATGCCAGGAAGGGGAGCGGCCATGGACGCGCAGGATGGCACGGGCTGCGAGGGCACGCCGATCGAGCTTCCGCATTGCCGGGCGAAGCCGGATTGCGCCCGGCTCGAGCCGGTTCGCGCGGCGGCCCTCGTCGCGCGCTACGGGCAGCCGGTCCCGCGCTACACCTCCTACCCGACCGCGGCCCAGTTCACGGGCGCGACGGGACCGGCCGAGCACGCCGCCTGGCTCGCCGCCCTCCCGCCGGCCGAGCCGGTCTCGCTCTATCTCCACGTGCCCTTCTGCGACCAGCTCTGCTGGTACTGCGGCTGCCACACCAGCGTGGTCCATCGGCGCGGGCCGATCGAGGATTACGTCGCGACGCTGACCCGGGAGATCGGCCTCGTCGCCGAGGCCCTGCCGGCCCGGCTCGCCGCCGGGGCCGTGCATTTCGGCGGCGGCACGCCCAACCTGCTCGCGCCCGGCGACCTCGCCGCCGTGGTCGAGGCCCTGCGCCGGCATTTCACCCTGTCGCCGGACACGGCCTTCGCGGCGGAACTCGACCCGCGCCTCCTCACCGAGGCCTGGATCACGACCGCCTGCGGCCTCGGCCTCAACCGGGCGAGCCTCGGCGTGCAGGACCTCGACCCGCAGGTGCAGGCGGCCATCAACCGCCGCCAGCCCTTCTCGATGGTGGCGTGGTCGGTCGAGCATCTGCGCCGGGCGGGCGTGGGCTCGATCAACCTCGACCTGATGTACGGGCTGCCCCATCAGACCACCAAGGGGCTCCTCTCCACCATCGACCAGGTCGCGGCGCTGCGGCCGGAGCGGATCGCCCTGTTCGGCTACGCGCACGTGCCCTGGATGAAGCCGGCTCAGCGCCTGATCCCCGACCACGCCCTGCCGGGACCGGTGGGGCGGCTGGAGCAGCAGCGGGAGGCCGCCGCCCGCCTGCAGGATCTCGGCTACGTGCGCATCGGCCTCGACCACTTCGCCTGGCCGGACGACGCCCTGGCGGAGGTCGCCGCGGCGGGCCGCCTGCGGCGCAACTTCCAGGGCTATACGGAGGATGCGGCCGAGACCGTGATCGGCTTCGGCGCCTCGGCGATCAGCCATCTTCCGGCCGGCTACGCGCAGAACCACGCGGGCGTGCCCGCGTGGCGCGAGCGGATCCTGGCCGGCGACCTGCCCACCGCCCGCGGGCTCGCGGTCGGCGCCGCCGACCGCCTGCGCGGCGCCGTGATCGAGCGGCTGATGTGCGACTTCGCGGTCGACCTGCGCCGGCTCTGCGCGCTGCACGACACGAGCGTCCCGGCCCTGGTCTCGGGCACGATGCGGGCCCGCCTGGAGGAGTTCGCCCGCGACGGCCTCGTGCGGCTGTTCGCGAGCGGCACCGGGCCCGATTCCCTCGACGGCATCGCCGTGACCGAGACGGGCCGCTCCTTCGTGCGCGGCGTCTGCGCGGTCTTCGACCGGCACCTCGTGCCGGCGCCGGAGCGTCACGCGGCGGCCGTCTGATCCGGGACCCGCTTGATCAAAGCGGGTCCCGGATCACGAGCCTGCGCGGCGCCTGAGCGAAGCCGACATCCGCATTCCCGAAATGGGAGATGGCGAAGCAATCAACCGGCTGGCGGATGAGCAGCATTCGCCGAAATTCGCCGAAGCGGTCGCCGGTTCGGCGGCGTCGGGCTCGTCCCGACGCGCGCCCCGGCCAAACCCTCGGCCCGATCCTCGCCCTCTCCGTCGGGCATGGGCGCCTCCGGCGGGGGGACGCGGACGATCCCGGGCGGCCCCCGCTTGCTTCGCCGGGCCTGCCCCGATCCGAGCCAGCCGGACCGCGCCGGCCTTGACCCCGCGTTAACGCCGCTGCGCGCAATCTCCCGGCATGCGTCGTGGCCTCGTTGCGTTCTCAGCCTTCACGCTCTTCAGCCTGGGGCTCACCGGATGCGCGCTCAAACCCTTTGAGCAGCGCGAACCCTGGCGTACGGAGGCCGAGGAGGCCTGCCTCGCCCGCGGCCTCGTCAAGCCGACCGAGGACATCGTCCCCGTGAAGGAGATCGACGGGCCGGGAATCTGCGGGATGGTGCATCCGTTCCGCGTCACCCGGCTCGCGGGCGGCACGGTCGCGCTCAAGCAGCGCATGACGCTCGCCTGCCCGATGATCCCGGAGGTGGAGGCGTGGCTCGCCGGCACGGTTCAGCCGGCCGCGCAGCTGTATTTCGGCCAGCCGGTGGTGGAGATCAATTCCGGCTCCTATTCCTGCCGCGGCCGCAACAATCAGGTCGGTGCGAAGCTCTCGGAGCATTCCTTCGGCAACGCGGTCGACGTGATGTCCTTCCGGCTCGCGGACGGTTCCGTCGTGACGGTGAAGGGCGGCTGGCGCGGCAGCGAGGCCGAGCAGGGCTTCCTGCGCGAGGTCTTCCTGGGGGCCTGCAACCACTTCACCACGGTGCTGGCGCCGGGGTCGAACGTCTACCACTACGACCACCTGCACCTCGACCTCGCCCGCCACGACCCGCGCGGGCTGCGGCGGATCTGCAAGCCCCTGATCAAGTTCCAGTCGCAGCTGCCGCCGCCCGGCTCGCCCCTGTCGCCGATCCGCAAGAAGCCGCCGGCGTGGCAGCCCGCGCCCGATCCGGCGCCGATCGACGTCGAGGAGGACGATCCCTACGGCGTGTCGCCGATGAGCCGGCGCGAGAGCCCGGGCCAGACCCGCGTCGTCCGCGCGCCGGCCCCCCCGCCCGTGCAGGCCTACGCGCCGCGGCCGGCGCCGACCCGCAGCGCCGCCGCGCAGGAGCCGCCCGTGGCGCCGGGCTTCGGCCCGGCGGCGCGGGCGATTTCCGCGCCGCTGCCGCTCAATTCTCCCGCTTGGTCGTCCGGACCGATCTACTGACGGCGGCGCCGCCGAGATCCTCCACCACGGCGCGGCGCTCCGCCTCGCTCTCGGCGAGGCGGTGGACGTGCATCTCGTTCGCGCCCCGGGAGCGCACCCGGGCGACGAAGCCGCGCAGCCGCTCGCGCGGGCTGTCCTCGGTGGTCGCCACGTCGAGGAGCTCCGCCAGCCCCTCCCGGTCCCGGCGCACGGCCAGCACCACGGCCTCGCCGATCTCGGCCGCGTCCGCGTCGAGGTCGTGGATGCCGACCACGTAGCGGCGGCCCGACCGCCCCCGCCACGCGCTCAGGCTCAGGGCCGGGGTGCCCCGCAGGGACGACGCCGCTCTCAACCGCTCCTCGCGCACCTCCGACCTCCTCGACCGATCCGTCTCGATGTCCCGCATCGCCGCCGACCAGGACAGGGCTCGTCTGTTCGCCATTTGTTCTATCCTAACCGTGGCGCGCGACGCGGGTCAAGCGTCGCGCGGTCGCCTCGAGAGATGGGGAGCGGCGGACGGGCGCGCAATGCGGGGGCGGGGCGACGCCGCCGCGGGGGCGAGGTCGCCGGCCTCGGCGGGCGACGGCCCGGGGCCTCGCGGCCCCGGACCCGCTCAGGTCACCAGCGGTGATGCCAGCCGGCATGGCGCCAGCCGCCGTGCCAGCCCCACGGGCGGTGGTAGAACCCGGCCCCGTGCCAGTAGGGCCGATGCCAGTAGGGCCGATGCCAGCCGCCGTACCACCCTGCCCGGTGCCAGTAGGGCCGGTACCAGCCGACGCGGTGCCAGCGCGGGCCGCCATAGACGACCGGCCCGTAGAAGCGCGGCCCGTAGAAGTTCGGGCGGCAGAAGCCGTAGAAGTCCCGGTGAAAGCCCGGACCGCAGCCGTCGCGGGCCTCGGCCACGGTCCCGGTGCCGACCAGCGTTCCCAAGGCGAGAGCCGCCGCACCTGCCAGTTTCCAGCGCATCGTCTCCTCCTGTCGAGGATCCGAAACCCCGCCGCACCGACGCGGCCGGAGCCGGATCGCGATCAGTCAAGCCGTCTCGCATGATTCCGCCCCTCATGGGGCGAACATGCATGAATGTCGCTGCCGGCCAGGGCGTTCCGACATTACGGAATTGTCATGCGGGGACCTCGCCGCCTCTGCGCGAGGTGTCCGCGAGGAGCGCCGCGGAGGCGGTCTCGATCCGCTCCTGGATCAGCGCGAAGGCAGTCTCGCGCACGATCCCGGGCGGGATCGGCGGCAGGAAGGCGATCACGGCGGTGCCCGGGTGGCGGTGCAGGCTGTTGCGCGGCCAGACCAGCCCGGTGTTGAGGGCGACGGGCAGGCAGGGCACGGCGAGGCGGTCGTAGAGATGCGCCACCCCGAACTTGTAGGCGGGCGGGGCGCCGGGCGGGCGGCGGGTGCCTTCCGGGAAGATGATCAGCTGGCGCCCCTGCGCCATGGCGCCGGCCGCCTCCTCGCTCATCAGGGCGAGCGCCCGCGAGCCCTTCCGGCGGTCGATCGGCACCATCTCGCCGCGGGAGAGGTACCAGCCGAACAGGGGCAGCCAGAGCAATTCGCGCTTCAGGATGTAGGTGAAGTTCGGCAGGACCGTCGTGAGCGCGATGGTCTCCAGCGCCGATTGGTGCTTGGCCGCGACGATGATCCCGCCCGGCGGGATGTGCTCCAGGCCGCGGAACTCGACCCGGATGCCGACGATCCGTTCCAGCAGCCACAGGGTCACCCGGGCCCAGGTCTGGGCGAGGCGCAGCACGAGGCGGCGGGAGACGAGGCAGAAGAGCCCGCCGATCAGCATCGCGGCGGTCAAGGCGTAGAAGGCGACGTTGAACGCCAGCGAGCGGAGGAGGAGCATGGTCGATCCCGGACGCCGCGCGGCGTGGTGCTGGGGCGCGGCGCGGCCTCCCTTATCGCGCCGGCCGGGCGGGGGCCACTCCCGGCGGGCGAGCGGCCGGGCGGGTGTCCTTCCGGCCACACCGGCCAAGAGAATGGGCCGCAAGGCGAGGCGCTCCCAGAGAGGCGGGCCCCGCGGCCGGGCCGGAGGAGACCGGGGACGGGTTTTCGGTGCGGCATCATTCCTTTACCGCAGGATGACTCACATTTCGGGCCGGACCGGCGCGGTCCGGTGCGTTCCTGAGAGCCCCGCGAGTTCGCATGTCCCCTCCCCTCTCCCTGGCGCCCATCGTGGTGTTCGATCTCGACGGCACGCTCGCCGAGACGGCGAGCGACCTCATCGGCACGCTCAACGTGATCCTGGCGCGCGAGGGCCTGCCGCCGGCGGATGTGGGGCGGGCGCGGGACCTGATCGGGGCGGGCGCCAAGGCGATGCTCGCGCGCGGCTTCGCGGCCGCGGGCCGGGAGCTGACGCCGGAGCGGCTGGAGGCGCTGTTCCGGGTCTTCCTGGCCCATTACGGCGCGCATCTCTGCGAGAGCTCCTTCCTGTTCCCGGGCGCGGCGGCGGCGCTCGACCGGCTGGCGGGGGCGGGCTACCGGCTTGCGGTCTGCACCAACAAGGTGGAGGCGCATTCGGTGGAGCTGCTGCGGGCGCTCGGCGTCGCGGACCGCTTCGCGGCGATCTGCGGGCGCGACACCTTCCCGTGGTTCAAGCCGGACCCGCGCCACCTCACCGAGACGATCGCGCGGGCGGGCGGCGACCCGGCCCGGGCGGTGATGGTGGGGGATTCCCGCACCGACATCGTGACCGCGCAGGCGGCCGGCATCCCGGTCGTGGCGGTGCCCTTCGGCTACACGGACGTGCCGGTGGAGGATCTCGGCCCCGACCTCGTCATCGGCCATTTCGACGCGCTGTTCGACGCCGTGCAGCACCTGCGCACCCGCACCCGCTCGGCGGCGTGACCGCCGCTCGGCGGCGTGACCGCCGCTCGGGGCGGCCCCGCCCGGCGGCGCCGGCTCACAGGCCGATGACGGAGAGGGTCACGCTGAGCACGAACAGCGCCACGCCGGCATTGTAGAGCCGGATCTTGCGCCGCAGCAGCCCCCCGACGACGCGCAGATTGGCGATCGCCTCCCGGAACAGGGTGTCGATCGGGGAGGCGACGAAGCGCTCCTGCAGCGCCGCCAGATCGTCCTCCGCGAAGGCGATCCGGCTGAACAGGTCGGCGGAGCGGCGCACCCGCGCGAGTTCCGACCAGAGCAGCACGACCATGCCGGCGACTCCCGCCCACAGGGAGGGGTGGGAGGCCGCGAAGGCGGCCTTCTCCAGGATCGGCGTGGTGCCGCCGCGCATCAGCGGGGAGACGGCGAAGCCGAGGAACGAGGCCAGGAACGCCATCAGCAGCGAGGAGCGGCGGGCGACCGAGTCGAGCCGGCCGCCGAGATACTGGTAGAACGCGGCCAGGAGCGCCGCCCGGTCCTGCCTGGGATGTGAGGGTAAGGGCGTCTCGGTCACGCGACCCGGGTCCGTCTGGCCGGATCCTCGGTCAGGGCGGGGCCCGGCTGCCGGCCGCTGTCCTGGGACGCCATGGGAACCGGTGGAATGGTGGGCGCGACAGGGATTGAACCTGTGACCCTTCGCGTGTGAAGCGAATGCTCTCCCGCTGAGCTACGCGCCCGGTCCGGCGGCTTCTAGGCGGGTCGCGGGCGGGCGTCAAGCGGGTCGGCGCCGCGGATCGCCGCCGCGGGCCGGAAGGGCGCCCCCTCACGCCGCCGAGCGCCGGCGGACCGGCGCATCGGCCGCGGCCGAGGCGGCGAGCGAGGCGGCGAGACGGTGCCCCACGAAGCGCCTGGACCGTGACGATGGCCTGCCTCCGACCCTTGCGATGTCCGGCTGCCAGCCGTACATTGGACGCGTCACGAGAAATAACGCGATAGCCGCGAAGCACTCGGCGGTGAAGAGGCGCGTGGCTGCCCGGAGAGAGCGGCTGGAAGCCCGCATCTCCTCCGATCAGAAGGACCTGTTCCAACGCACAGCCGAGCTTCAAGGCCGGACGTTGACCGATTTCGTGATCGCCAGCGTTCACGAAGCCGCCGCCCGCACCCTTGAGGACCTGCAGACCGTGAAGCTTACCGCCGAGGAGAACCGCGCGTTCGCTGAGGCGCTTCTGAACCCGCGCGAGCCCGGGGGGCGTCTGCAGGCCGCGGCGCAACGCTACATCGTGTCGGAGACGGGCGAGCCGAGCGCTCGCTGACCCTTGCGGATCGAACCGCTCGACGATCATCAGACCGCGCCGGCTTCACCTCCGGCGTAGACCCGCTTGACCGCCACTTCCGCGCTCAAGCCGGACAGGCGACCCGGCGCCGGGTGGCCTCCTGCTTCGTCCTGGTGGAGGCTGACGCTACCCCGCTCGCCTACTATACGCTCGCTGCGACATAGATCGCGCTTGCCGACTTGCCGGCATCCCTAATCAAGCGCCTCCCGCGCTATCCGCTGGTCCCGGCGGCCTTGCTCGGACGCCTCGCCGTCGATCACCGTCACCGCGGTCGGCGCCTCGGGGAGCATATGCTTTTGGACGCGTGCGCCCGGGCGCTGCGCAGCGACATCGCGACCTTCGCGGTCGTCGTGGATGCGAAGGACGACCGCGCAGCCGCTTTCTACCGTGCGTACGATTTCGTGCCCTTGGACGCCGGCGGGCGGCGGCCGTTCTCGCCAATGACGACGATCGCCCTGCTGTTCGCCTGAGCGGGCCAGCTCGAAAAGCGGCTTGAACTTGGTCGGGGGTTCATCTCCGTAGGACGGACCGCGACGCAGCCATGCGCGCTTCTCACCCGATCGGTCTTCGACTCGGAGCAGCTACGCGGGGCTAGGACCAGACGGAGGACGGGCCGACCTCATCGGCGGGGTTCGATACGCGCTCGCCATGGAGGATGGCGAACCCGTCGATTTGCTTCACGATGTCGTGATCAATTTTAGGTAGTATATTTCTGTCTAGGCCGGTCTTTGTTGTAGTGGGGCCTCCATTCCTCGATGCGCTCGCGGGCATCAGTCAGGGACAGGAACCATGAGGCATTCAGGCATTCTGCCCGGAGGCGGCCATTAAAGTTCTCGATGTAGGCATTATCGGTCGGTTTTCCGGGCCGAGAGAAGTAGAGCTCTACCCCATTCAGGTAGACCCATCGATCCAGCATACGACCGGCAAACTCCGGCCCATTGTCCACCCGTAGGCTCTTGGGCCGGCCGCGGAGCCTCACCAGAGCGTCGAGTGCCTCGACTACCTGGTAGGCCCGGAAGTTGGCTCTCGGCGCCAGCGAGAGCGCCTCTCGCGTGTGGCAGTCCACGACCGTCAGGATCCGGAACGGACGTCCGTCGAAGAGACGGTCGGACATGAAGTCTATTGCCCAGACCTCGTTGGGACCGCCAATTGCGGGACGTCCTTGCCGGTAGCGCCAAGCCCGTTTTTGCCTGGGCAGCTTGGGCCGGATCGACAGGCCCTCGTCCCGGTAGAGCCGGTACGTGCGCTTGTGGTTCACGGCCCAGCCCTCCCGTCGCAACAGGATTTGCAGCCGCCGGTAGCCGTAGCGCACCCGCGTGGCCGCCAATTCCTTCAACCCCTGCGCAGCGCCACCTGCGGATCCGACCGCCTGCGGGTAGCGCTGAGATGAGCAGCCGAAGCCGGTGGCCTGACAGGCCCGTCGTTCGCTGATACCGTAGGCCACCTGCAGGTGACCGGCGACCTCGCGGCGAACGGCGGGCCTCACCACTTTCGCTTGAGCACGTCCTGCAGCATCGAGCGATCCAGCGTGAGGTCGGCGACCAGCCGCTTGAGCTTGCTGTTCTCGTCCTCCAGCTGCTTCAGTCGCCGGATCTCCGGCAAGCCCATGCCGACGAACTGTTTTTTCCACTTGTAAAAGGTCGGCTCGGACACACCCATCTTCCGGCAGATCTCGTCCACCGTGCTGCCGTTCTCCGCCTGTCTGAGGGCGAAGGCGATCTGTTCGTTCGTGAAGCGTTTGCGAGGCATGGCATCCACCCTCTGTCAGAGTTCAGGATGCCCGAAAATTTGCGCTCGGCCTGGACCAGTTGGCCGAGTCAGGACCACGCATCAGCCGATCAGGACCTCGGCCGCCTTCACCTCAACAAGGTTCAACACCTCGGCATGCAGATCGACGGCGTGTCCTTGAGCGGACAAGGAGATGACCAGGGCATATCTGCCCTTGTCCGCGAAGCGCCGCTGTCCAAAGTGCGACTTCCACCACCCGCCGACAGGCTAGACCGCGATCGCGTCATGACCGGCGAGCTCTATGGCCCGGCCACGCCACAGGTCGCAATGCAGCGAGCCAGCCTGAACGGCCTTAGGGCCGAGGAGCCAGCAGCTGGTCTCGGCCTCGGTTTCCGAGCCGTCCTTCTCCTGTGCTGAGGAGATGCGGCTGCGGAATTTTGCATTCGTTTCCGTCCGCCTCTTCATGTCGAACCGGAGCCCGAACGAGCGATAGGTGTCGGGCCGTGTCGCAGCTTTACCAGTGAGGTTGGGCTCGACGAAGTAGGAGAGCGTCACCTTCATCGTGACGATCTCGTTCTCAAGCTGCTCCAGCGCCGCCTTGGGCCAGGGCAGGTCGTAGAAGTGCATCTCGTTGAAAACAGCACTTCGCCCGTCCGCGCCGAGCGCGAAAGGCTGGATTTCGGCTTCGGCGATCAGCGTAACATTGTTCCGCGCTGACAAGATCGCGCGCCCGATGTCTGGCACACCGTAGCCTATTTCGCGTAACGCCTGCTGTTTCTGCGCCTTAGATCCGGTCTTCCAGTGCGCGCCGCGGCCGATCAGCAGCTTGCGCATGGGCTGCGGCCAATCCGCGGAGTCCACGGTCAGTGCGCGATGCGTCTCGGGCCAGAGATGAGGCAGGCTCGCCTGCAACCGACCGATGAAGTTCCCCGCCACACCGGCCGCTGCGCTCGTCGCGCAGAACGGCACGAGCGGCTCGGTCGCCACGTCCGAGCCTGGGGCAAGCAGTGACACGGCCTCATGCCAGGCGCAGAAGCCAGTCGCGTTGGAAACCATGTTGCCGGCCTCGAACAGCACCTCGGGCTTGATCGGCGTTAGATCGTCGGGAAGTGTCTGGGAGCCGCGACTGTACGGGCTCCGGTTGTTCGCGGGCACGACCGGCGCCAGCGCGGGCGGGGGTGTCGGCGCCTGCTCCTTTTGCGTGAAGCCACCGATCGTCAGCGCGTTCCAGCTCTGGGAAGGATCTTCGAGCGGCTGCGACGGGATGACATCAAGCATCATGCCGCCCGGCACGTTGCCGGTCGCAACCACCACCAACCGTTTGGGCGCGCCTGCCGCCGGCACGTCATCGGCTTCATCCCCAGGCATCGACCCCGCGGCGATCTGATCGAGAGCGCCGCTCCAGCTCGATGGACGGCTCGGCGGAAAGTCAGCCGCCGAAGTGGCGAGGCAGAAGCTGCGGACCACGTTCGGCCGTTCGGCTTCGACGAGGGCCACAGCGCCTTGGGTCACCACGCCATAGCTTGGCGGCTTGGTCGCCGGAAAGCCGCCGGGCGGCAGGAGCTTCATCGACTCCGCCCCGTGGTAGAGTTCGACTGGTCCCACACTGTTCATGTGCGGCTCGAGATCGCCATGCAGGATCAGCCCAGCGATCGCCGTGCCATGGCCGCCATACGGCGCATGATCATCCGTTCCCCAGGCCGCATCATAGGCCCACGCGCCCTTCAGGCCTGGCTGGATGAGAGGGTGCTCACCCGCGACCCCAGTATCGAGCGCGCACACGACCGGCGCGTCTTCCGGCGTCGGCACGATTCGCTCTGCGAGTTCGGCCACCCAGTCATGCTGCCCAACACCGCCCGCGCCGCGGTCAAGGAACGGTTCGATCGTGCCGGTGGCCTGCCTGACCTCGGTGATAGCACCCGGCAAGCGCTCGGCGAATGCCAGCAAGCCCGCCGCCGCAGCATGGACGAAGACCACCGTCGTGTCCGGGAAGAGCAGCCGATCGGCATGTACATCGAGGTTCGCGCCGCGCGCAAGCACAGCCACGCGCTCGGCGCGCGCCGCGCCGCCCTGCACCCACAGCTCCCACCAGACGATTTCGGGCGCGGAGAAGTCGACCGGGCCGACAAAGAGCGTCCACGCCGGCGCGGCGGCGATGGTCTCGACTGGCTCAAACCGCTCGACATCGGGCCGGCGCGCGTTGCCCGGGTCACGGCCATAAGCTGCGATGCGATCGCGCAGGAAACCGCGAGCCTCGTCTGGAACGAACAGCAACGCGCTCTCGGTGCGATCATCCCGGCGTTCGGTGCGGAGCAGGACGATATCCTGACCGGGGAACTCGAGCGCGGCCGGAACCTTCGCCGCCTTGGAGCGCGACCCATTGGGCGGTGGCGCGGTCGACACCTCGACGATCGTGCCCGGCTTGAGTCCCTGGACCGGCAGCCGCGTGTCCGCGGCGACCACGGGCAGCTCACCCAGCGCCTTGCTCAGCTGATCGAGAAGCGAGTCAGCGTGCGCGCCATAGTCTTCGCGCAGCGGCTTGCGCTGCTGCGCTCGCGACGGATAACCGTACTGCGCGGCCTCACGAAACGCGTCGATGGAGATGTGCGGGCGATCACGCGCCCCGTAATCTTCAGGCTCCACCATATTGCCTCTGCCTTGAACGAGCTTGCTTCATCTGTCCGGCCGGCGAGCCTGTCTAACGGCCGGTCGAGCGGCGGAATTTGCCCTTCAAGGTCTGACGGTTCTGGAGAGCCCGGGTGAGCGCATCCGGGGATACCTTGGGTGCACCCTCCAGGATGGCATCCTTCACGACAGCGTCGGCTGCCCGAACGAGTTCGCCTTGGCTCAACCCGTCAAGCGCGGGGTCGATCGAGGACCAGGAGCGCGCGGTGAGCTTGAACTTGCCGAGGCGCCGTTCAAGGATCGCGCGCGCCGCCATCCGGTCCGGCAAACCATATTCGATGACCTCGTCGAACCGGCGCGCGAGCGCCTCGTCGAGGATCTCGACATGGTTCGTAGCCGCCAGGACGAGGCTGTCCGTCGTGTTCGGCTCTTCCATGAAGGCGAGCACGGAATTCAGCACGCGGCGGATCTCGCCAACATCGTTGGGATCGCCACGGCGCGCGCCGATCGCGTCGAACTCGTCGAGCAGGTAGACGCCTCGGACCTGCGCGATCTGATCGAACAGCAGACGCAGCTTGCCCGCCGTCTCACCGAAGAAGCGGCTGAACAACGCCTCCAAGCGGACAGTGAACAGCGGCAAATGCAGCTCACCAGCGAGCGCCGATGCTGTCATTGTCTTACCCGTACCAGGCAGCCCGACCAGCAGCAAGTGAGTCGTGGGCGCTTGTCCATGGTCGCGCAGCGTCGCCCGCTCCTGCTGCTGTCTGACCACGCGGCTCAAGCGATCGCGGACATCATCCGCGAGGACCATACTTGAGAGCGAAACCTTGGGATAGGTGCTCTCGACAAGTTCCTGCAACTCGCCGCGTGGGCGGGCCAACGGAATGGGCGTTTGGCCCCCAGCCGGTCGGCCGGTCCTTTGCTGGTCGCGCGCCCGTTGCACCAGGCGCTTCAGCTTATCGGCGTCTTCGGTCCGGCCTTGCCGCGCTTCCTGAGCTGCCGCCTGGAGGGCGATGGAGAGGAACTGCTCCTCATCACCCTGGATGTGTGAGTTGAGGAGCGCGAGCAGATGCTTCGTCGACATTCGCGCCTCCCTTCTCGACTCAGATGCCTCAGTCTGCAGACCGCCTTAGCGCCTCAGCCGTGGATTTTAAGACCGAACCCTAACCAAATGGCCCAACCCGCGCCACGGTTTCCTAACCGCTGAGCACAAGGTGCGTGCCGTCGGCGGTGATCGGCGGGAATTCCCGGTATCCACAGGGCTGAACCTCCCGATCGCTGCTGCGAGGGATCGACTCAGCCACGATACGCGAACATAACATGAACGAAACTGCTCTTCCAGTGTTTAGGGGTGCATGCGCGAGTCGAGCCATGATCGTGTCCTCGACGAACTCCGTAAGCGCATCGCTAACCTGGAGCGCTGTGGCCAGTCGCGTCGACAAGGTGGTTTTGCGCTCGGCATCCGTGACATCGACGGACGTGTCCGATGGCTCTGAACCCGCACGCCGCCGAGGCTGCGGAGCGCACCTCCACGTGACACGCTAGACCGCCAGAAGGTGCAAGCTAGAGCTGTTCCCGGTCAGGTAGCGACGGCCAAGTTGTTCTCGCACCCGGCTGCGGTGAGGTAGTTGCGGCACTCCTGGGTGAAGCGGGTGAAGGCCTGTCGGATCGCCGCCCAGAGATCCGGGATCGTGCGGGCTGCCGCACTGCGCAACAGCGCCTTAGCTTCGCGAACACCTGCCGGCAAGCTCCTTCACCCCTCAACGCGCAACCCGCAGATCCGTCTCTAGCGGCTCGGGACCCGCCCTAGCAGCCGACGTTTGTCGCGCTGCTTCTCCTGCGCCGGTGAGCGCCCTTCAGCGAAGGCGCGGCGTGCGTCGATGCACTTCTCTCTTGCCCGCGCCAGAGGAGATAGCCCAGCTGGTCCGTAACGACCGCGCGTCAGCGTCTCGCGACGGCCGTTCATTCGGTAGTCGAAGCGGAGTGAGATTGACCCTCCGGGCGACACGTAGGCGTAGATGCCGTCCCGATCAGTGACCTTGTAGGGCTTGTCCTTCGGTTTGGGGTTCTTGAGCGCAATATCTGTGAGCATAACGGGCTCCTCTTTAGGATACCGTCAGCCCGGAGCGGCGCCACCATCCTCATTTCCCCAGAACTGACAGGCACTTACGCTGAAGAACTACCGTCGTCCAGACTTACGAGGTTGACGGCATCAGCCTGCGCGCGAATCCAAGCGCTAGCGTATTCGTCCATTATGCCGTCATGTGCGACTGCTACCCACCGGTAACTCGCTATAGTCATCGGGAGAAAAAGAGGCACAGGTCACTGGGTTGAGTACAGTCTCGCGATCGGCTCCAAACGCCCTCGGGACATAGCGAATCACTCCCACTCGATCGTCCCGGGCGGCTTCGAGGTGATGTCGTAGGTGACCCGGTTGATGCCCTTGACCTCGTTGATGATCCGGGTCGCGACCCGGCCCAGGAAGCCCATGTCGAAGGGGTAGAAATCCGCCGTCATGCCGTCCACCGAGGTGACGGCGCGCAGCGCGCAGACGTGGTCGTAGGTGCGCCCGTCGCCCATCACGCCGACCGTCTTCACCGGCAGGATCACCGCGAAGGCCTGCCAGATCGTGTCGTAGAGGCCCGCCTTGCGGATCTCCTCCAGGTAGATCGCGTCGGCCTTGCGCAGCGCGTCGAGCTTCTCCGCCGTGATCTCGCCCGGGCAGCGGATGGCGAGGCCGGGACCCGGGAAGGGGTGGCGGCCCACGAAGGCGTCGGGCAGGCCGAGCTCGCGGCCGAGCACCCGCACCTCGTCCTTGAACAATTCGCGCAGGGGCTCCACGAGCTTCATGTTCATGCGCTCGGGCAGGCCGCCGACATTGTGGTGGCTCTTAATCGTCACCGAGGGGCCGCCCGTGAAGGACACGCTCTCGATCACGTCCGGATAGAGCGTGCCCTGCGCCAGGAACGCCGCGCCGCCGCTCTTCCTCGCCTCCGCCTCGAACACGTCGATGAAGAGCCGCCCGATCGTCTTGCGCTTCACCTCCGGGTCGGTGACGCCGGCGAGCGCGCCCAGGAAGAGGTCCTGGGCCTGCACGTGCACGAGCGGGATGTTGTAGTGGTCGCGGAACAGCCGCACCACCTCCTCGGCCTCGCCGAGCCGCAGAAGGCCGTGATCCACGAACACGCAGGTGAGCTGCTCGCCGATCGCCTCGTGGATCAGCACCGCCGCCACCGCCGAGTCGACCCCGCCCGAGAGGCCGCACAGCACCTTCTCGCCGCCGACCTGCCGGCGGATGCGCTCGATCGCCTCCTCGCGGAACGCGCGCATCGACCAGTCGCCCGCGCAGCCCACGATGTCGCGCACGAAGTTGCGCAGCAGCAGCGCGCCGTGCGGCGTGTGCGCCACCTCCGGGTGGAACTGCACCGCGTAGAAGCGGCGCCCCTCGTCGGCCACCGCCGCGAAGGGCGCGTTCGGCGAGATCGCGATGGTGGAGAAGCCGTCCGGCAGCTTGGTCACCCGGTCGCCGTGGCTCATCCAGACCGGGTAGCGCTCGCCCACGTGCCAGATGCCGCGGAACAGGGCCGAGTCGGCGATGACCTCGACCTCGGCCCGGCCGAACTCGGCGTGGTGCCCGCCCTCGACCTCGCCGCCGAGCTGGGCCGCCATGGTCTGCTCGCCGTAGCAGATGCCGAGCACCGGCACCCCGGCCTCGAACACCGCCTGGGGCGCGCGGGGCGAGGTCTCGATCGTCACGGATTCGGGGCCGCCCGAGAGGATCACGCCCTTCGGCTTCAGGGCCGCGAAGGCCGCCTCCGCCGCCTGGTAGGGCACGATCTCGGAATAGACCCCCTCCTCGCGCACCCGGCGCGCGATGAGCTGGGTCACCTGGCTCCCGAAATCGATGATCAGGATCTTGTCGTGGTCGGCCGTCATACCGGTGAGTTAGACGAGGCGGAGGCGGCGCGCAACGCGGGGCCGCGCGATCGGCCGACCCCGTTCCACGGAGCCGCGCGCCCGGCGGGCCGTCACCCCCGCACGAAGCCCCGCCGCCGCGCCCAGGCCAGGAACAGGCCGGGCCAGGCCGCCGCCGGGGTGCCGGGCACGCCGAGCGCGAAGCCGTGCCCGCCGCGCTCGAACAGGTGCATCTCCACCGGCACGTCGGCGGCCCGCAGCGCCCCGTACATCAGCAGGCAATTGTCCACCACCGCGACCGGGTCGTCGGCCGCCTGGGCCAGGAAGGTCGGCGGGCATTGCGCGCGCACGTGCAATTCGATCGAGTAGCTGTTGGTGGCGAAGCGCGTCGGGCTCTCGCCCACCAGCACGCGCCGGCTCGACGTGCGGTCGAAGGGCGGGCGGAGCGTGATCACCGGGTAGATCAGCGCCGCCGCGTCGGGCCGGGCCGAGAGCGCGTCGTCCTCGTCGACCGGCTCGTAGAGCGGCGCCCCGAAGCGCACCGCGGCCGAGCCCATCAGGTGGCCGCCCGCCGAGAAGCCGACCACGCCGATCCGGCCCGGCTCGTAGCCGTAGCGCTTGGCCCGCGCCCGCACGAGGCGCACCGCCCGCTGCACGTCCTGGATCGGCGCGTCCGCCCCCGCCCGCCAGCCCTCGCCGGGCAGGCGGTAGACGAACACGAAGGCCGTGACCCCCTGGCCCGCCAGCCACTGCGCGGTCGGGATCGCCTCGTGCCCGATATCGATGCGCCGGTAGCCGCCCCCCGCGGCGATCACGACCGCGCTGCCGGTCGGGCGGGGCGCGCGCACCACCAGCAGGCAGGGCCGGGCCACGCTCTGGATCACGCCCTCGCGGCTCTCGTCGTAGGCGGGGCCGTCGAGGTCCGGGCCGCCGCCGCCGGGCGGCGTGCCGGGCCAGAGGGCCATGACGTCGAGGTCCGCGCCCGGGCGGATCGGGGTGGGGCCGGCGCCGGGGGCGGGACGGCCGGCGCGGCGGTGTCGCCCCCGCCTGGGCCGCCGTCTCCGTCGGGCGCGCGAACGGGAGCGCGGCCGCTCCCGTGAGCAACGTCCTGCGATGGAGCGGCATGTCCCGTCGATCCGCGATCCCCGAGACTCCCTGAACCACCCCCTCGCGAGCTTGTCCAGTCATCCAAACGATCGCGACCGCGGCATCGGCCCGGGCTCGGTCATTCGGCCGGGGGAAGGGCGCTCCGTCCCTCTTGCCCGTGGGTCAGCAGCGCCACGTAGAACCCGTCCGTGCCGGTGCGGGCCGGCGTCATCTGGATGCCGTGGGCCGTGCGGCGCAGCGCGGGCTCGAGATCCGGCGCGAGCGCGAGGGGGACCGCGCGCAGGGAGGAGCGCCGCGCCAGCAGCCCGGCCACCGCCCCGTCATTCTCCTCCGGCAGGAGCGAGCAGGTGACGTAGACGATGCGGCCGCCGGGCCGGATCAGGCCCGCAGCGCGGTCGAGGACCGCCTCCTGCTCGGCGCGGCGCGCGGCGAGGCTGCCGGGGCGCAGGCGCCACTTGGCGTCGGGGTTGCGCCGCCACGTGCCCGAGCCCGTGCAGGGCGCGTCGACGAGGACGAGGTCGGCCGCGCCGGCGAGATCCGCCAGCGCGTCGGGGGCGCCCCGCCCGCCCCGGGGCGTGCGCACCTCCGCGACCGCGCCCGCCCGGCGCAGGCGCTCGTGGATCGGGGCGAGGCGGCGCGGGTCCCCGTCCGTGGCGACGAGCCGGCCCCTGTTGGCGATCAGGGCGGCGAGGGCCAGCGTCTTGCCGCCGCCGCCGGCGCAGAGGTCGATCACGGTCTCGCCCGGCCGCGCGCCCGTGAGGCGCGCGGCGAGCTGCGAGCCCTCGTCCTGGATCTCGAACAGGCCCTCCAGGAATTCCGGCTCGACGTGGAGCGCCGGCCCGCGCCCGTCATCCGGCACCGGGATGCGCAGGCCGTCCGGCGCGTGCGGGGTCGGGGCGGGGTTCAGGTGCGCCAGCGCCGCGGCCACGCGGTCGCGGTCCGCCTTCAGGGTGTTGACCCGGATGTCGAGGGGCGCCCGGCGGGCGAGGGCCTTCAGCTCCGGCAGGAGATCGTCGCCCAGCGCCGCGACCAACGAGGGCAGCACCCATTCGGGCACGTCGCCGGCGACGTGGAGGGGAGCGTCCGCGAGGGTCGCCGTGTCGAGGCGCGCGCGCTCCGCCTCGGTCAGGGGAGCCGGGGCGAAGCGCTCGCCGCTGCACAGCCCGGCGATCGTGGCGCCCGCGAGGCCGCGCTGCAGGCGCAGCGACCCGATCAGCACGGCGCGCGGCGCGTCGTCGTCCATGATCCAGGCCGCCGAGGCGCGCCGGCGCAGGGCGTCGTAGACGAGGCCCGCAATCGCGGCCCGATCGCCCGAGCCGGCGAAGCGGTGGGCGAGGCCCCAATCCTTGAGCGCGTCGGCGGCGGGCCGGCGGCGCGCGGCGATGTCGGCCAGGACCTCGATCGCGGCGGAGAGGCGGGCGGACGGGGTCATCCCGAAACGGCCGCGCCGGTGCCCGCGATCGGGCGGAGAACGGCCAAGCTTTGGTCACCTTCCCTTAGGAGATGGAGGGCCTTCACCCCGATCCGGAGCTTCACCGTCATGTCACGCCTCGCGTCGCTCACCCTGTCCGGCCTCCTCCTGCTGGCGCTCGCCGCCTGCGCCGCGGCACCCGCCGCGCCCGACCTCACGCCGCCCCCGCGCAAGCCCGCCGACGCCAAGACCACGCTCGAATCCGGCGCCGCGCCGCGGCGGTGATCCCCGCGCCGCGGCTCCGCCTCACGCCCACCGCGCGAGGAGGAGCCGCACCGCGATGGTGATCCCCATCGCCATCGGGATCGGCGCACCCGCCGCGACGAGGCGCAAGCGCAGCCGCACCGGGGTTCGTCGTCGACGGAAGCGCGCCGGCCGTCAGGTCCGGCTCGGGTAGTTCGGGCTCTCGCGGGTGATGGTCACGTCGTGGACGTGGCTCTCGCGCAGGCCCGCATTGGTGATGCGGATGAACTGGGCCCGCTCCCGGAAGGCGGCGAGGTCCTCGGCGCCGACGTAGCCCATCGCGGCGCGCAGGCCCCCGGCGAGCTGGTGCAGCACCGCGGCGACCGGCCCCTTGTAGGGCACCTGCCCCTCGATGCCCTCCGGCACCAGCTTGTGGGTGTCGTTCACCTCCGCCTGGAAGTAGCGGTCGGCCGAGCCGCGCGCCATGGCGCCGACCGAGCCCATGCCCCGGTAGCTCTTGTAGGAGCGGCCCTGGTAGAGGAAGACCTCGCCCGGCGCCTCGTCGGTGCCGGCGAGCAGCGAGCCCAGCATCGCCACCGAGGCGCCCGCCGCGAGCGCCTTGGCGAGGTCGCCCGAATACTTGATGCCGCCGTCGGCGATCACCGGCACGCCGGCCTCGGCCGAGGCCTCGACCGCCTCCATGATGGCGGTGAGCTGGGGCACGCCGACCCCCGCGACGATGCGGGTGGTGCAGATCGAGCCCGGCCCGATCCCGACCTTGATGGCGTCGGCCCCGGCATCGATCAGGGCCTGGGCGCCCTCGCGGGTCGCGACGTTGCCGGCGATGACCTGCACGGCGTTCGACAGGGTCTTCACCCGGCGCACGCTCTCCAGCACCTTGGCCGAGTGGCCGTGGGCGGTGTCGACCACGATCACGTCGCAGCCCGCGTCGATCAGGCGCTCGGCCCGCTCGAAGCCGCTCTCGCCCGTCGTGGTCGCGGCCGCGACCCGCAGGCGGCCCTGCTCGTCCTTGACCGCGTGCGGGTAGGCGACCTGCTTCTCGATGTCCTTGACGGTGATGAGACCGATGCAGCGGTAATGGTCGTCGACGACGAGCAGCTTCTCGATGCGGAACTGGTGCAGCAGGCGCTTGGCCTCGTCCTGGGTGACGCCCTCGCGCACGGTGATGAGCCGGTCGCGGGTCATCAGTTCGGAGATCGGCTGGCTCGTGTCGGTGGCGAAGCGGGTGTCGCGGTTCGTCAGGATGCCGACGAGCTTGCCCTTCGAGCCGTTGGGGCCGCGCTCGACCACCGGGATGCCCGAGATGCCGTTCTGGCGCATGAGCTGGTGGGCGTCGGCCAGCGTCTCGTCCGGGTGGATGGTGATCGGGTTGAGCACCATGCCGGATTCGTACTTCTTGACCTGCCGCACCTGCTCGGCCTGCTCGTGCGGCTCCAGGTTGCGGTGGATCACCCCGAGCCCGCCGTTCTGCGCCATGGCGATGGCCATGCGGGCCTCCGTCACGGTGTCCATCGCCGAGGCGATGATCGGCAGATTGAGCTTGATCGAGCGGGTGAGGCGGGTGTGGATCGCGACCTCGGCGGGCATCACCGCGGAGGCCGCCGGCCGCAGCAGGACGTCGTCGAAGGTCAGGCCCTCGATGATGCGGTCGCCAACGATGGGGGCCATGAACCAACTCCTGGATGCGGCAAGGGGCCGGGCGCGGCAGCATCCCAGCCTCGAACGAGTTGGCACCGGCCGATAGCACGCGTCCATGACAGGCGCAAAGCGGCAACGAGGGCCGCATGCGCCCGCGGCAACCCGCGCCCGAGCGCCGCGCAGAGCGCGGCGCGGGGCGAGGCGCCTGGGGGCCCTATTTCTGGCCCTGGCTCGCCTTGTTGGCGTTGTGGTGGCCGATGGCGCAGCCGGCCGCCGCGCCGGCCTTGCCGTGGCCCGCGGCGGCGCCCGCCGCGCCGCCGACCACGGCGCCCTTGAGGCAGCCCTTGGCCTCGGCCCCGCCGGCCGCGAGGAGGCAGGAGCCGGCGAGCGCGGCGGCGAGCAGGAATCTGGTGCGCATGGGATTCTCCCGAGATGGCGTGTCGCCCGAGAACGGCCCGGACCCGCCCGGCGTTCCGGATCGACCGCGGCGCGGCGCCGGGCGGGGGGAGACCGACCCGGTCCCGGGCCCGCCACGGTGACGACACCGCTCCCCTCCTCCCGGGGCTCCCGGCGGGTCCCGCGCGACGGCGCGGCGCCGGCGGGGCCGTGGCGGATTGCGGCGGTCGGTCGCGCTTGGCGTTCACGTGGCCTAGCGTCACCGCTCCATCCGATCGGTCCCTGCGCCGCGCTCACCTGCCGCGAGAGAAAGGAGATACTCCCGGAGCGGAGGATGGAGGTGGATCCACCATCATCCGGTGGGCGCTCGCCTCCACGCCCGCCATCGAGCGCCGCCCGCGCCGGTTCCGCGAGCCGCAAAGCGGCGCCGTGCGCCTGGACGAGACCTCCACCGGCAGCAAGGGATCGGGAGCGACCATTTCCGGGTGCAGCGGTCCATGCCGCGGGTGAGCGGGTTTCGGTCGTTCGATACGGCCCGGCGCGCGATCCCGGGCTTCGAGGCGATGCCGTGGCTGCGCAACAGCTTCGGATTGGCCGGCGCCTGGACCGTGCGGGAGCAGAACCAACCGCTCGCGAGGTGTTGCGGTTTGCCGTCGCGAAGACGGGGTGGAAGCGGGACGGCCGAGTCCCCGTGTCTCGGCGCCGGGTCTGCGAGAGGCCCCGGCGTCCCGCCCCCTTCGAAGCCAGCACCACGCTAACCGTGTCTTTCAATGATTCAGAGCTCAGCCGACCTCGGATGCAGGTGCATTGAGTATTTCAGCCGAAAGTGAAGCTACCATCCGCACCGAAGTTGACCCTCACCCCGGCGATCATGTACGATCCTCCGCGAGCATCAACGACGTCTGAGTTTACAGTACCGCGGGTCCACTTCATTCCACCGTTCACATCATCGAGCTCCTGCTCTGACAGCTGCTGCGGCATGATTTCCTGATCGTCATTCGAGTGGGTCATCGTCGTTTCTCCTTCAATATCAGGTTCGAAGTAGCGCTATTCGCCGCTTCATGCGCTGTTACTGCACCACACGGCCGCACTGATCTGTGCTTCAGGGCACGTGTCCGCACGAGAGCGTCGGACGCCAGGACGGTGCGACTGCGGCCTCGCGCTCAAAGCTGATCCGACGGGCGGGGACACGGCGGCGACCGACGCGCAGGCGTGGCGGCCGAGGGAACTCGCGCGCGCCGGATCACCGAGCAGTCCCTGCCGCAGGCGGCCGAGAGCGGCGGGCCTCGGGCGGCGGGCAGGCCGGTTCAGCACTCTCTGCACCGCGGTGGATGTCCCGCGTGGCGACCCCTGCGCGGTCGGGATACCCCGCTCGGTGAGGGCGCGGGCGATGCCGCTGGCAGAGGAGATGCCGGCCGCGCGAAGCTCCGCGATTGACCGGTACGACGCGCGCCGCGTTGCGGTCGCCTCCGGCCTTCCTGCCCACCCCGTGGCCAGGTTCGGCGAAGGTCCGCAGGAAGCCGGGATCGCGGGAGGGGCGATCACGCGTCGCGCCACGGGGACGGCGTGCCTCGATCGCCTTCCCATCAACCTCACGTGCCGGTTGCGTGCCCCCATGCACGCGGCACCAATGGCTGCTTGCCACGTTGATGTTACAGCGATTAACATTCGGAAGGCAGCCATGGCCGACCTTGAGGTGCCTCTTGCCCAGATAGAGGATCTTGCCCAGCAAGCGCGAGAACGCATTGAGGAGAGCATCGCACGGCTTGGCGGTGACAGTGCTGCGTTCTGGTATGCGGTGGCGTTGATCTACCGTCGCGGCCTCGCTGACCCTGCACTCGCAAGAGCTGAGAGCATCGCCGGCACACACTGTGCCTGCCCTTCAAGCGCTGAACTGGTCGCATCGCCTGAGATGGCACCCAAGAACGGCCAGCCCTTGGCCAATTCCTCAGAGTGCTTGGAGTTCATGCTGTGATGATCCGGACCGTGGACGTCATTGCCACGCCCGTGGAGGACGAAAGCACTTGGTGGCTCACCGACCGCTCGGGATATTCCTTGGGTGCGGTTCAGAGAATCATGGACTCGCCCAAGGTCAGCATCGTGGTGAACCCCCAGGGCGCCCTCGAAGGCATCCCCGCGCACCATCCCTCGATCGACGCCGCCTTCGAAGCCATCGCGGAGCATGTGGGCGGCACCTGCGAACGCAATCCCACAATGAAGAGTTGAAGCGGCGCCTTGGCCGCCGGAGACGCGATCCCTCCGCGGCAGACCTCGCGGACAGCGCGCGGTGCGCAAAACGAAGCCGGCGCGAGGATCAGCCTCGGCCGGCTCCAGTCAGTGTCATCGGGGGCTTCCAATGAGATGCCTCCAAACGGCCGAGGCAGCCCGGGAGTTCCAGCGCGAGGTGGCGGGACCGGAGATCGCGGGCCGGGCCCGGGGCGGAGGCGGCACGCTGGGCGGGTCTGCCTCACGGCCCGGAGCGGCAGCGCGTTCGTGCTTGCCAGGCCCGGCCTTTGTCGCGTCAGCGCGCATTCGTCTCGCGGTTCGGGTCGGTGACGGGCGGCTCCCTCGCGTCTCCCCCCGAGAGGAGGCGCCCGACCAAGCCCATCGCCCCCATCATGCCGACGGCCAGCCCGCTGCAGACCAGCATCGCGCCCGTCGCGCTGAGCATTCCGAACCCGATCTCCATTGCCGTGCTCCCGTGTTGCAGGCCTCAACACGGGGCAGCGCAGGGCACGGCGACCGGTTCCTCGCCAGGCCCGCTCAGCCTCCGATCGCGCTGACGACACGCTCGATGTCGTCGATGGCGGCGCGGATCCGTGCCGTCCGCTCCTGCAGGGCCGCGACCTTCTCGGGCCCGGGCTCGGCATCCGTCCACCAGCGGCACCCGTCGACCGTCTGAAGCAGGCGACCGAGGCGCTCGTGCTCTCGCTTGAGGTCGGCGGCAAACTCCTCATTACAGCCCATCTCACTGTCCCTCCGCGGATCACAGATAGAACAACGCGAGTGGATCCTCGGCGGACCCACGTCACGCCGACGTTCGGACGGGAGAGGGGGTCGTCGAGTGTTGCCGGCTCCACGGGGAAACACCGCAACGGGTCTCGTTCGAGGATCTTTTGTGCCGGCTGGTCAGCGTCCCGTGCCACGAGTCCTCGCTCCCCGTTTCGGCACGCCGTCCCGCCGTGTCGCGCCACCTCGCGACACCGGAGGCATCCGGATGGGCGTCCCGCTCGGGCGGTGATCTCCGCGCCGGCGCGCCGGGCGACATTGCCCCGCGCCTCGCAGCGAAGGCCGTCGCCCTCGGCACGAAGCCGGCCGCGCGCGGGCGGCGGGATCTCACGGCCCTGCGCGTCGTCGCCGCGACGGGGATTGCCTCTCACGGCCCAGTGTAGCCGAGCGCCGCCGCGGCCTTGCGCAGCCGCACCATCGACGCCGCGTAGCGCCGCTCCAGGCGCTCGGCCTCCTCCGGCTGCGCCCGGTACGGGTCGGCATTGTCCTCGTCGTCCGAGAGCTTGATCAGGATCGCCCCGAGATTGCCACTCGCGATGAGGGCCGCGACCCGCTCGGCGCAGGTCCGGCCATCGTCCGACGGCGTGAGCAGTTGCACCATCTCGATCACGGGCTCGGCAAAGCCGGCCGCTCTCAGGTCCTCCGCGGTAGTGGGGGTGTCCTCGACCACATCGTGCAGCCATGCAGCCTGGACGATCGCATCCACATCCGTGCTCAGCCCGGCCTGCCGGGCGTGCCGAGCCCGGATCTCGGCCACCGCCACCACGCGATCCAGGTGCTCGATGAAGGGCTCGCCCGCCTCGTCGACCTGCCCGGCGTGCTGGATGCGGGCCAGGGCTTTCGCGTCGGCACTCGTCATCATGGGCCGCCCCTCGGATCCGTCACACCATCCGAAGGATTAACTCAGTCCCGGAGGATGCGCTGCGGAGGCAGCGTCGTTGGGCGGGCCGCGCCTGCAGGATCGCGGTCCGGACGGCCATGCGCATCTCGGCCTCGGACGGGTCACGGGCCGGATCTGGACCGACGCCCGGCGCCACGGGATGCCCGTCGGGCATCCCGCCGTGGTTAAGATCTCGTTAACCATTCCGGCCCACACTCTCGCCTGCCGTGCTGAACCCCCATCCGGCACGGCGGCCCGGGTTCACCTCGTTCTCGCCTTGCAGGGATCCCGGGCCGGTGCCCTTCTATCCGAGACCGACCTCGCTCCCCGGCGGGGGCGAAGGCAGCGACCGCCTGACATCCCCGATCCAGCGGTCGGTCGTTGCAGCCAGCGGCCGGGCTCCGCCCCCACAGCGGGCCCGGCCGCCGCACCTCCACGCAACAGCCCGCCATGGGACCTCGCGGGCATGGCGGCTTGCGCGGACCGGCCCAGGGCCAGCCGTGGAGGCCGTGCCTTCCCCGGTCCGACTGGACCAACGAGAGTGTCACGGCGGCGCGGGGCGGTGTTGATCTCGCTCAGTGGGTGAGCTTCCCTGCCCGCGCGGAGGCAGCGATCACGGGCGCTTTCCCCGCTTCTCCTCAGCGTCGAGGCCGATCTCCACGAGCCGCACCCGCTCCTCAGGCCGCCGCGCTGAAGGACTGACCTGTTCCAGGTCGGGGGAGGCACGGAGGGGCTTGATGCGGACCGCCAACGCGTGCGCGCCCTAGCCGCAAGACCTTGGCGCTTCGCCTTTCGCGCCTCAATCGGGTCGATCCCCTCCGCGCATAACTTTCGGCGGACAAGTGCCTTGTCGCGGGCCTCCGCGAGCGAGAATGGCGAGGCTGAGCCGAGCCCCATAGCTCGCGCCCTGCCGCGCAGGGTGAAGCGGAAGATCCAGCTCTTGGCTCCGTTGCCCGTCACCTGTAGCCACGGGCCGCCACCGTCGCCGGACATCCCCGGCGTCCTCAGCGTCGCGACCCTCACGGTGGAAAGCGTCCCGGTCATGCCTGCTGTTCTCACGCTCCTCCCCGCACCGTCATCGCGCGTTTCGGCGAGCTCCTGCGGCGCATCACGGACGACGGGCTGTGCCTTCCTCGGCCATTCAAGGGACTTAGCGGTCACATGCGCACCAGTACGGACGGTCAGCTCGCGGATCTTCTCGCCAATCTGGGGTAAATTAATGAATCTTTAGAACGGCTTAGTAAAAATTACATCTTACACATCCACGATTTTACCCACATCGGATCGGCGGCTTGAGGCGGACGCCTATGGGTGCCCGCGAACGATGGTTGCGGCGGTGGGTCGCGCTTGGGTTCAGGCCGCCTGACGGCACCGCTCGATGCGATCGAGCCTGACGCTGGCCCCGCATGCTACAAACCACACCTGTGGGGGTCTGACCGGCAGAGCGGTGTGCCCTCAAGGACCGGCAGCAAGTCCGAGAGGGGCCTGCGGCTTGCCGGTCAGGCAGCCCTGCCCCTGCGCGCAGCCCTCGACCTCCACGAAGGCGAACTGCGCGGGCGTCTCCACACCCTCGGCCGTCACGGTCATGCTGAGCCGCAGCACCGACTCGCCGGGCGTCACGACCGGACCCGTCTCCTCCACGAGGGGGACGAACACGCCCGGGCCGAGCTGGCCACGGGTCGAGTGGTTCCAGCGCACCAGCGCCTCGACCGCGACAATCGCCCGGGAGGCAACGTCGAGGGCCGGCTGGTAGTGCAGCAAGAACTCGCCGAGTCGCTGGCCGAGGGCATCCGGACCGGTCACCCGAGCATGCCGGAATTCCAGCTTGACCGAGGTCTGGTGGAGGATGTGATCCGCTATCTCGCCAGCCTGGAGCGGTGAGCCGTCCGGCTGCCCTCGACCGAGAATGGGCGAGGATCAGCTGGGCTGAGAGCTCACCGGCGGGACGCCTCCCGCCTGCCCATGCAGGGTGCCCTCGATCCGTGGGGATCTCCTCGGCCTGCCCGGCTCCGACCGCGGCGGGCTCTTTGCTGCTCCGTACACCCCATCACGCCCATGAAGGTTTTGGCGAAGGTGCGCTTGCCAACGGGCTGGAACCCTTTCCGCAAGCACCTTGTTGCGTCCTTCACAAAGCAGAGGGAGGCGACGTCATGCGCCCGTATGCATTGGGCATTGCTGCCGCGGCGGCACTATTTATTGTGCCGGTCACAGCCTTCTCACAGGGGATCGAGATCGGGCCGGGCGGTGTTCGCTTCGGAGATGGAGGTCGCGGGGGCGGTCGATGTGAGCAGCTCAGGCGAGCATGCGAGAACAAGGACGAATTGGGTGAGCGCGGCGAGGGCAACTGCCGGCGCTACCGTGAAGAGTGTGGACGTCGCTCGCGCCGCGATCTCTGCGCGGAACTGCGCCAAGCCTGCCTCAACAAGGATGAGCTAGGCGAGCGTGGACGCGGCAACTGCCGTCAGTATCGCGAGACCTGCCGGTAGTCCACACGAGTTCCCTAGGCTCAATCTGTGGAGCGCCCAAATGCGCAAGGCCCTCATTGCTGCAACCTGCCTTCTTGTACTGCCGCTCCCGGTGATCGCTCAAAGCTCATCACGGGATGAAGACAGAGGCAGGTCATACGACCGCGGCAACAGCAGAAGGGATGATACGCGATACCGCCCCAATGAGGATTGGGATCGGTCCTATTGGCATGGCTATGGAGCCGAAGCGCCGGGGGGAGGCTCTTCGTTTCACATCAGGATGGGTGACGCGAAAATCCATGTCAGATGCGGCCCTCGCGAAACGCTGAAGGACTGCGTGGACGCCGCCACTACCCTGCTCGACAAAGCGCGGTCGCTGCCAGTGACGGGAAGCGCGAACACGGGATCCGGGAACGCGCCATCGAAGCCATAGTCGGCAGAGCGACCGGGCCCGGTCGCTCTGCCTCCGACCCCCTCATGACTAAGGGACCGTTCGGGGAGCCCTGGCCTCGCCCCCGAGCCCAAGCCGCGGGAGGCCAGACGAGGCCTAGAGCAGCACCCGATCACGTTGCAACCGGGTGCCGCTCTCGATCTTTGATCTTGCCGCATTTTCTGTGACGAACCGGCATCCACTTCGTCGGAAAATGCTCTCGACGCGCGGCTTGGCGCCCGTGCCGGCCTTCAGGTCGATGAGGAACCCGGCCATCCCGAGTGCTCAGGCGATCAAGTCAGACAAACAGCCGCCGCGACGGGCGACCCGCGGTCGCCGTGCATCGCGATCGGACCCCGCGCCGTCGCTCCCGCCCAGAATTGGTTCGGCTCCGGCCCCGAGTCGGATAGGGACCGCGCCCATGTCATCGCGGAGCCCGTCGGACGGTCGATTGCTGGTCTACGGAGAGCGGAGGTGCTCCGGGCCCTCTGCACCTGCCCTGGTGGCCGCCAGAGCCACGATGGCCGGCGTCCAGGCAGCGGGGCTGGCCGGCATCGTCGACGTGATCCTGACGGTTCGGGACGACGTCACGCTCGAGGTCTCGTTCATCGCGACGCTTCGTGAGCGCCGGAAAGGCCATGCCGGTCAGGCGATCGGGATCATGACCCAGGCAGCCGATGCCGCCGGGGTGCTGCTGATCCTCAAGGCGCAGGGCTGCCCGCCGAAGGGAGCGCGCCGTGTCCTTGGCACGTACGAGCTCGTGCGGTTCTACGAGCGCCGAGGGTTTCGCGTCCTCTCCGCAGCCTACGGCGGAGGCGTCCTGATGGAGCGCCCACCGAAGCGTCAGAAGCCCGCGAGCAGGTGCGCGGCCTGATCCGCTCCTCAGGAGGCCCGGCCGCCACCGTTACGGTTTGGTCGCGGGCGAGGGGTTGGTCGGCGTGGCGGGAGAGGGTGGCGTCGGAGCCGCCGGGCTCCCGGTCGGCGGGCTTGCCGGCGCGGCGGTCGTGGCTGCCGGCGGGTTGGCCGTGTTGGTCGTGTCGGCCTTCTTCTCATCCTTGCACGCGGTGAGCGCGAGCAGCGCGATGAAGGGTAACAGGGTGCGTGCACGCATTGTCGTTCCTCCTCATGGGAACTCTCCCAGGGACCAAGGAACGCGATGTTGCTGAAGTGGTTCGGGATCGAACGCTGGAAGGCCACCCGGCGCGTATCAGCCATCCGGGCCGCCGGCCCGACTTGGCAAGACGGGATCGCCGCGGCGCTGCACGCGCGCGGCATCCTGGCGCCGCGCGGTGGGGCTTGGCGGGACGTACAGATCCACCGTGTGCTGGGTGGCGGGTGGGCGTGGCAGCGGGCCGTAAGGAAACCGGTGACGGAGACCCTCGGCCCGCCGGTGGCCCCTCCGCTCCGAGCGCTCGGGGCGGAGGGTTGGAGTGCCACGCCCAGGAGGTAGCTCGCCTGCGTCTGCGCCCCATGCGCGGTGAATACGGACCTTGGGGCTGATTAGGGGCCATCCCTGCGGTGAGTGCTCGCCCAAAACAGATCGTGCGCATCCGACGTGATCGTGCTGTCAAGGACGGCGAAGCTCACGTCGACCACCAAGAACAGAACGCTGACGCCGATCATGGCGAGCGTCTGGACGGGGCTGAAACCGCGCTCCCGCAGCCGGCAGTAGACGTGCATGTGTCGCTTTGGGCCGGGACCAATCAGGAGGTGAAGGCGGCCGAGCCGACGGGTCGGGTCAGACTCGGCCGCGCACTCGCTTGCCCCGAAACGCAACGCGGGCCAGCGATCTCGCAATCCAAGAGGGGCGACGGCCCTGCGATCTTGCGAGGGGATAGGCCGTCACTGTCGCCGTGCTGGGGACAACTCGGTGAGCAACAGACTGCCGCAGGATGGTTGAGGAAGTGCTGCCAACAGCAGAGCGCCCGGCTACGGAGTCGGGACCGTGAGCCGGGCGTCGTGTCGTCCTAATCGCTCCTGTTGTCTGCCGGACCAATTCCGGCAGGCTCTGAGCGTTCGAGCAGGGCTTTTCGGGACGGCGTTAAATGCTGTGACTCGCGCCGAGCCGCACGCCGCCCAAAGAAAGAGGCCGCCCTGGTAAGAGCGGCCCGAAGTCTAGGGAGGAAACGCCCACGAAGGGCAATCCTCATGTGGGAAGCGCCCTATCATCGTGACGTGCGCAAGCGATGGAAGTACAGGGGGCGTGAGACCGGCCGAGACAGCCAAACGCAGCCGCACGCCATGAAATTTACGCAAAATTTGGCGGAGATGACATCATTTCTGGAGGCCGTGGAGGGTACCCTATGGTTGATTACGTTTTGGAAGGTCCTCGATGGGGCGGCGGATCATACGGCTCAAGCGGGGGTATCGTAACTTGGTCAGTTGATAATACTGTACCAGGTTCATTTGCTCCCGTAATACAAGCCGCCTTCTCGAAGTGGTCTCAATACGGAAACATTCGCTTCCAGCAGGTTGACCATATGGCTGGCGCCAACATAGCTATTAGCGACAACTATATAGATGGGCTAGACAGGATTCTTGGACAGACAAATTACACATTTTCCGGGCAGAATTTTCAGTCGGCAACAATTCAATTCGACAGCGGAGAGCACTGGACCGCGTCAAACGGAAGTATATTGAGCAGCGACGGCTTTAACCTTTATGATGTTGCCTTGCACGAAATTGGGCATGCCATTGGCATAGGGCACTACGACGCCTCACCGGCAGTCATGAACACATTTCTAAATTCGTCTGTCACAAATCCTGTGACATCAGATATAGATGCTATCAGGGCGCTATATGGGGCTGCTCTCACGACCACGACCAGACTAGGTGGTGATTTTAACAGCGACGGAACAACCGATGTGCTCTGGCACGATACAGCCGGTCACATTAACGCATGGCTGCTCGGCAGCAATGGCCAGATTATTTCAACTCCAAACATCGGAACCGTTGGTTCTGAGTGGAGCATTAGAGGCAATGGGGATTTCAACGGGGATGATAAAACCGATATTCTGTGGCAGGATACGGCCGGGCACATCAACGAATGGCTGATGGGCAGTAACGGTCAGGTCACGTCCGCGCCCAACATCGGAACCATCGGTTCCGAATGGTCGGTGCAGGGTATCGGTGACCTGAACGGAGATGGCCGGTCCGACATCCTTTGGCGCGATACGGCCGGGCACGTCAACGAATGGCTGCTCGGCAGCGATGGCAAGGTCACCTCGGCTCCCAACATCGGAACTGTTGGCTCTGAGTGGACCGTGAAAGGCGTGGCCGATCTCAACGGGGACGGCATCAGCGACATCCTCTGGCAGGATACGGCCGGGCACGTCAACGAATGGCTGATGGGCAGCAACGGTCAGGTGTCCTCGGCACCCACCATCGGCACGATCGGCGGCGAGTGGACATTGCTGGGAACGGGCGACTTCAACGGCGACGGCACCAGTGATCTGCTCTGGCGAGATGCGGCCGGCCACGTGAATGAGTGGCTGATGGGCAGCAACGGTCGGGCGTCCTCGGCACCTAATATTGGCACGATTGGCTCGGAGTGGTCGCTGATCGGGACGGGCGACTATAACGGTGACAGCCGAACTGACTTGATGTGGCGGGACACAGCCGGGCACGTAAACGAGTGGCAGCTCAACAGCAGTGGTCAGGTCGCATCAGCGCCAAATATCGGGACGATCGCCTCGAATTGGACTGCTGTTGCCTAATTCATCTCACGCGTGACCTGCAGGACCGACTTGGCCCTGCAGGTCACACGAGGTTGCGCTTTACATGCCGGTGACTGCGGCAAGCTGAGTTGCGCTCCACCGGCCCATCACACCCGCCTTCACCAACGATGAGTTGTCTCGCTCGGAACACGGTTGTATTCATCCCCGCGCGAGGCGGCGCGGGACGGGTAAGCGGGTTTATGAAGCCATCCGCTTGGCGATCTCGGCGAGGTGCGCCCGGCTGCACCCGGTCGCCTGGATCTGCGACCACGTCATTCGGCACGGCCGATTGAGGCCTGCAGGGCGCCCTGGAGCGGTTTCGGCGGGGATGCGCGAACCGAGATTGCGCGGAGTGGGATCGGCCCGTGCTGAGAGCGCAACCGCGAGGAGAGCCGCGCGGTCGAGGTAAGGCGCCAGCTCATCCTCACGCTCCCGTCGAGCGCGGGCGCTCAGGCCGGCGAACCGTCGAAGCAATCGCTGGGGTGCATCGTCGAGGAGCAGCCCCGGCGGTGCAGGGTCGGCCGGTGGCGGCACGTGGCGTGTGGTCCGGCGGGCGGAGGTCACGAAAGCCACGCTGCCGCGACACGCGGTCGGGGAAGACAAACGCGGCGGTAAGCGCGCCAATTCGACCCGTTAAACTTTGGTTAAAACACAGATGAGCTACGGTTATACTTAGTGCAGTAGAAGCATGATTATAGCAAGGCTTGCACTCGCGGTGCTGAGAAGGCCGATGCTTGCTATCGTTTCTGCGATCATCTCCGCCCCCTTGTGCTTCTTGAGACTGGCCATACCGGTCGTCGGGTGATTTGGCAACTCGGATTGGCGGCCTAATTCATGATCAGGTCGCACACATACATGGTCAGTAATCAGGTTGCACACGGTCCGATCGACGACCTTAAGTGCCTCGGATTATTAACTGCCAAGCTGTCCCGATCACGCACCGTGAGGTGCAGTCGGCTGTGGATCAACCCCGGTCGGTGCGACAAACTCAGCACAGAACGTTGCCCCCAGTGTGTCACTGTGAGCACACTGGCGACATGTCCTGTGGTTGCCCCACGTCGCACTTCGAGCTCTGGCTCCTCTGGCCGCGGCCGGACGGCGCGGGTGTCGTGACCGATCATGAGGATCTGGGTGTCGCCACCAAAGAGGAAGCGTTTGCAGCCGCCGCAGCCCGGGCTCGCGAACTGTTCTCGCAGTCTGACGGGGTGGTCATGCTGCTGGACGGATCGGGTAAGCTGATCTGGTCGAAGCGGTGCGGCATGCCTCGGCCGGGCGACTCCGTCGGCTTCTGAGTGCAGCGGACTGCGCGGTCACCGGGATCTGACGCAGTAGGTTGCGGCGATCACGGCGGGGCCGCGGGGCGGCGTCGCCCCGCCGCGACCCGCTTGGCGATCTTGGCGATGCGGGCCCGGCTGCACCCGGCCGCCGCCTGAACCTGAGACCACGTCAGCCCGGCGGTGAGCATCGCGGCGATGCCTGCGTTGCGCTCCGTGTCCTCGACCCGGCCCCCGGTACAGGCCCTGCGCCTTCGCCCGCGCCTGCCCCTGAGCCTGCCGGCGGCGCCGGTCCTCGTCGTCCTTGCGCGCCACCGCCGCGAGCACGTCCAGCATCATCCCGTTGACCGCCTCGAACATCCGGGCCGTGAACGCGTTGCCGTTGCCCGCCGCCGTCATCCAGCTCGTCGGCGGGTCGAGGGCGACCACGCGGATGCGCCGGTCAGCGACCTCGCGCTCCAGCCGCTCCCAGTCCGCTACCGTGAGGCGGGAGAGCCGGTCGACCTGCTCGGTGAGCAAGCACGTCGCCGGGGTGGGCATCGGCGAGCAGGCGGAACAGGGCCGGGCGCTCGAGGCAGGCGCCGCTCTCGGTCTCGGCGTACCACGCGGCGATCCGGAGCCCCCGCTCGGCGGCGAAGGCTTCGAGCTGCTGACGGGCGCGCTGGGCGTCCTGCTCGTCGGTGGAGGCCCGGAGGAGGTGCACAGGCGGGCCGATCGGTCCGCTATGGATGGTTCACTGAGCGGCGGTTCGCTTTGAATGGTCAAGCGGGCCTTCTTGAACCAGCTCCGGGCTGGTTCTCCGGGGGCAGACCCATCCAGAACCGATGCGGGTATGTCGGGAGCCGGGCAGTCATCTCCGCAATGGCTCCATGATGAGATCGATCGACACACTGCATGGCAAATTTTGTCGATCTCGCAGTTATTATTTTGCATTTCTGTCTTGTTTATCTATGGCTTTTCTTATAATTTTTCTAATATGCTCTCGAATTCTCTCGCTTCGCTCTGATGAATTGTCAGTCGCGTCATGTGCTTCAGCCTTGATCGGATCGTGCATCGATAGGGTTCCCGGCGCCAGAGAGCGTGCATACTCAACAAGTAGCCCAGCCTCTTAGGTAGGACGGCATGTCGGTGTGACTACACAACCTACTCTGCCGTAAATCTGCTACATAGTGCAACGCTCCCAAAGTCAGGCAGTCGTTATGGCCATATTTGATCGTGCAGTTAATTTCATGAAACTTCGGTATAAGGATTAAGTTTCCATAAACCAAACATGCGTATTAGCTCGGTGTCGAATACGTAGGCTGCCGGACGGAGCCGCGCACTCCCGACTGCGCAGAAAAGGGCCACCTGATGCAGCCTAACTCAAGGTTTACAGCATAAACACTCTTCTTACACCAAAGATCTCACCAATCGATCGTGTGACGAGTGCAGCAGATTGGTTCCTTAACGAACTTAACGTTTCCGATAATGTCGAAAGAGCATTCCTTGAAACGCCACCATAACAAATACGCTGACCAAGTGTCGAAGAATTGAGAGGCAGCCTCATGTTGACCGAGCCAGCCTCTAGAGCACCAAGTATAAAATAATTCGCCTTGGATCGTCGTGCCGTGGCGTTTGTAGTTGTGGGTCGTGGTGCTGGCGCGGCCGGGCTTCATCGGCAGACTGGGCTGGCTGCGGTCGAGGACCTGGATCTGGCTCTTGTCGTCGACCGACAGCACGACCGCATGGGCAGGCGGGTCGACCGAGAGGCCGACCACGTCGCGCAGCTTTGGCACGAAGTCGGGGTCGGGGGAGAGCTTAAACTGCTGCAAGCGGTGCGGCGCGAGCCCGTGCGCTTTCCAGATGCGTTGGACGGACGAGACGCTGATCCCGATCGCCTTGGCCATGGCGGCGGCCGTCCAGTGCGTGGCCTCCTGCGGGGGCTCAGTCGCGGTCACCGCCACCACACGGTTGATGACGTCCTGCCCGCTGGGCGGCACGCGAGAGGGCCGGGTCTTGTCCCCCGGAAAGCGTTAGACCCTTGCCGCGGCGGACCGCTTCTGCCAGCGCCAGACGCAGATCTTTGATGCCCCGGTCCTGCGCATAATCTCGACTAGAGCAGCACCCGATCACGTTGCAATCGGGTACTGCTCTAGGTCTTTGATCTTGCCGCATTTTCTGCGACGAACCGGCATCCACTTCGTCGGAAAATGCTCTAGCTCACGTCGTTTAACGCTCGTCTGAAAAGCCCCGATTGAACGGCTCAAACGGGCGCGGGTTGGGCTACTGTGGTGTCTCATGAGTTGGGTCCGAACAGACGCCCGGCGGCAGGGCGCAGCCGCCGGGCGTTCTGCTGCGGGTAAGACTTCGCTAACCATCCCAGCCAACCCTCTCACCTGCTAGGCTGAACACCCAGCCGGCACGGCGGCGGCCCGATGCTCCGGGATGAGATCTCCGGGCCGCCGCCCCGAATTCCGAGACCGCCCGCTCGCGTCGTCGCAGGTTCGAGCGTGCGAAGACAGCGACCGATTGACCGCCCAAGACCTCAGGCGGGCCGGTTGCTGTAGCTGGCGGCCGAGCTCGCTGTGCAGGCTGGACCCGGCCGCTGCACTGTTTCAGCACATCCGCAAGCCGTCCTGGCGCGCTACCACTCCGCCCCGGGCCAGCTCGGGCGGGCCTTCGTGGTCGATCGCGTCGCGCTCGCGGCTCTTGAAGCCCCCGGGTTCTTTGAGGGGATCGAGGTCCCCGGCTCGGCCTTCCGGGCCACCGCGCGGGCTACGGTGCCGGCCGGTGCAAGGGCGGTTCGGCCGTGACTCCCTTGCCCGCCTTCGCTACGGCCAACGCAGCCGCTCAGCGGGCCCGCGGCGGACTCTCGTGGGACGGCCCGACACACTCTACTCGGACCGCGGCCGATAATTAGGTCAGAGGCCCTGTCTTGTAACTATGAACATTGCAGAGTTGAATTGAGAGTAGGTCGATTTTTGCGCCGCAGAGAGCGATGAGGGAAGGCTATGGCTAGGATCGAAGGTGGGTGCCTCTGCGGTGCCGTTCGCTACCGGTCCGAGGCTGAACCGGCCATGCAGGTCATATGTCACTGCAAAACCTGCCAGAAGAATTCTGGATCAGCCTTCTCCATGAACGTGGCGATACCTCAAGATAGTCTCACCACACAGGGTGACGCATTGCGGCCCTATATTGACCACAGCGGCGCGAGCGGGCAGCCGTTTTACCGCTACTACTGCAGTAGCTGCGGCTCGCATATCTACAGTCATGGCGCAGCCTATGGACCGGTTGCATTCATCAAGGCAGGAACGCTTGATGACGCGACATGGCTCGCCCCGTCGGTGCACATTTGGGTTGCCGAAAAGCTTCCCTGGGTATCTATCCCAGACGGTACTACGCAATATCCAGGAAATCCGAGCTGACAGCTGAAAGGTTGGTTAGGCGCGGGCCGCCCCGGGCTTCACGTCGAGATCGTGTCCCTTGGAATAACCCAGGAGCGGCGAGGCCGCCGAGACAGACCGAAACGTCGATGCCGCTCCAGTCCGGGACGACGATGACCACGACGCAGGCGGTGATCGGGTCGAGAACGCGGACCTGGGCCACGAGCGCTCCCCGCTGCTGAGCCGTCGGTAAGCGTGGCTGGGATCGTGAGGCTTTCGAGGCGGCTGAGGTCAGAAGCCGCCGTCGTCCCCGCTGGTCTAGGCAGAGGCCCACCGGGTCAAGTGGCGCACACCGCAGCGTGGCAGGGCTCTTCGCGATCTCCTCCCCGACCTCAGGCCGCTCCTCAGGAGCGGCCTTCTTTCATCCTGCCGGACCTCATGCGCGAGGCGTCCCGTTCGCGTAAGCGCGAGGCTGGAACGCGCTCGGGGGGCTGACCCAGCTCAACGACAGTGCCGTGACGCCTTGTCAGAGTGCTACTCGGTCGAGCCCCGAAGCTGAGCGATGAGAAGCTCTCGGCCTACGGAGCAAAGGCAAACGGCCACGAGCGCCCCGTGAGGAAAAGCGCAGGGCGAAGGCAACCGGGGAGGGTCTGAATGACGACGCTGCACCTGACGCATGCAGCCGCACTGGCTCATCTTGCGCCTCTGGGCCATCCCGAGCGAGCGGATCGCATCCGGGTCGTCGAGCGAACCCTGGAACAGGAGCGCTTCGCGGGCTTGGTCCGAGAGCAGTCGCCGCTCGTCGCGCGCACGGCCCTGATCCGCGCGCATGACGAAGCCTATGTCGCAGCCATGATCGAGGGCCTCAGGCGGGGCGACTGTGTGCTGGCGGATGACGACACGCCTGCCTCGCCGGGCACCTTGGAGGCGGTCCTGCGCAGTGCCGGCGCTGCCGTGCAAGCGGTCGACGAGGTCATGACCGGACAGGTGCGGAACGCCTTCTCGGCCATGCGTCCGCCTGGCCACCATGCCGGGCGCGCGCGCGCCACGGGCTTCTGCTTCTTCAACAACGTCGCCGTCGCAGCCCGCCACGCTCAGGCCGTCCACGGCGCCGCGCGGATCGCCATCGTGGACTGGGATGCCCATCACGGGGACGGAACCCAGGAGATCTTCTGGAGCGACGCGAGCGTCCTCTTCTGCTCGACGCATCAGTGGCCTCTCTACCCGGGTTCGGGTGCTGTGTCCGAGCGCGGCGAACACGACACGATCGTGAATGTGCCACTCCCTCCCGGTGCTGACGGCACGATGTTCCGCGAGTCCCTCGATGTGGCGGTGCTGCCCAGGATCAGGGCCTTTCGCCCAGACCTTATCCTGATCTCGGCCGGGTTCGACGCGCATTGGCGGGACCCGTTGTCGGACCTGAACCTCACAGAAGCAGATTTCGGCTGGGCGACACAGCGGCTCGTAGACATCGCCGACCAGGTGAGTGGGGCGCGCATGGTATCACTGCTGGAGGGCGGCTATGATCTGATCGGCTTGGCGAGGTCGGCGGAGGCCCACGTCGCGGCCCTGATGGCCCCTCCCTCGCGTTCTATCGGGTACTGGGAAGACTCGCGGGCCCAGGCTTCTGCCTGAGATGGCCGATAAGAACGGAAGACGACAAGGCTGCTTCAGTCCACGCGTACAGCACGGGACGAAGCTGCATTCGCGGACGTCCCTTTGTGCTGATGATCACAGCGGCTTTGCTCACCGACGCGTATCGTGTGCATACTTTGGTTATGAAACAGATTTCCCCCGAGACAGCGCGGATCGACACCGTTGACAGTATGAACCAGAGCAATGAAAAGATCAAATTGGCCGTGCTTCTCGGTTTTATCGCAGTCGGCGCAACGAATTTCATTGCGTTTAGTATCGCAGCTGCTTTTCTCGGGGGCGACGCTGGAAATGGCAAGATCGTAAACGGACACTATTTTCTGGGAAGTCACGGCACTTACACCGAAGTGAGTGAGGCAGTTTTCACTTACAGCCTGTGGCACGTTCGAAGCCTCTTCATCACCCATCCGCTGGCCGGGTTGGCGGTATTGTCATTGTTCAAGACGAAATGCTCTACCTCTCATGGGTCGACCACGGATGGGCTTGCGTTTTACGTCCGAATTTATGGGTGCCTTGTGCGCAGCATAGGGCGACGCTTCAGACGTCGCCTCTAAGTTTTTCAACAAAATCCAGCCGTAGCGGACCTCGCGCGTGGCTATCGAGCGTCAGACCTGATCCACGAGGAAGCCCGCGAGTCTGCCGATTAAGGGGGCGGCCCGAGGCGAAAAGCCCGTCTCCGGCCAACCTTGAGGTCTGTAGCCGGCGTCCAGCCCGGATCAGGCCAGGCAGCTGATAGGTCCCGGTTCGCGCGATCCCGAGCCGCCGGGCGATCTCGGCTGGGCCGAGCCCTTCCACCTGCAGCGCGCACCCGCGCCGCGTCGATCGCGGGCGCGACCGTTGCTCTAGCTCAACGACGACGTCGCGGCTGCGCGCATGATCGGATCGCAGCGCTGCGTCTTCTGACCTCATCAGGAGCCAGTGCTGCCGGCGGGCCGGGGGTTCTAACGTTCGATGGCAAACCCGGCTCGCTGCCCCTGTTGCGCTGCCGAGAGCTATTTCGCCTGGCTGCTGGTCATTACCCAGGGGGGGTCCGGCCCGGTGTCGGAGCCGGCTGAGCTTGCTTGCGATGTATGGGCCGATGCGGGAGGCGATCAGGCGCCGATGGTCTTGAGGAGGGTGGCGAAGGTGCCGGTCCCCGAGAGGCGGGCGGTGTCGACGACCGTGCGCACGTCTGCCTCACCCTTGGCCGCCCACATCGCGCGCCGGCTCGGGGCGGACAGGATGTCCGACAGCCGCCGCTCCAGCGACCGGCCGCTCCAGCGACCGGCGCTTGGCCGAGAGCGTCGAGGCGGCCAGATCGGTGACGCGCTCGGCCAGGCTGAACACCGACCCGAGCCACAGTTGCAGGCGCAGCGGCACCGGGTCGTCGCTCACCTCGACCGCGTAGGCGACGTCACGAGCCAGATGCGCCAGGCAGGTCTGGTGCCGCACGCCGTGGCCCTGCTGGGCGGTGTAGCGGTCAGAGATCCACACCGCGGGCCGGTGCCCGTCCATCATCGCGTGCACGATGGAGGCAGCCCGCGTCGGGGCGGCCTGATGCACCACCGCTTCGTCCGAGCGGAACACCCGACGGTACGCGTTGCTGCCTTCGATCCGGACGCCAGTCTCGTCCGAGGGTCCACACCTGCATCCGCCGCACCCCGTTCCTGCCCTGGACCGGCCTCGGCTCGAAGGCGCTGCCGGGGCTGCGGGGCCGCGGACTCGCGCTCTATCTCGGGTTCCAGGACCTGAAGCGGCGCCTCACCGGCCGCGGCGCCCCCTGGCGGCCGGTCGGGCCGGTCGCCGTCGACGCTCCAGCCTACACTTAGACCTGAGAGATACTGCGCGGCCGACGCTCGTCTCCGCCGCGCAGCCCTCTATCGTCCACGCATCCTGCGAGGCTCGATAGGCTGGCCCTGGCCACCAGCATCAACTCAAGCCGGTGGCCAGGGCGCCCGATCGCGGCGGCGCTCTCTCAACGCTTGCCGCGTCAGGGATCCGCGACCGGTTCTTCGCGCCCGGCCTGGGCGGGTTCAGCAAGGCCCCCGGCCTCGGCCTCAGCCCTCCCGCGGTCACTCCGCCAGGACGGGCTTGTTGGCCTCGGCGGCCTCCAAATCCCTGTTGACCCTCAACGTCATCGCGACGATGCCCCCGGCGAGGGTGCAGCCGCCCAGGACAAGCAACCCGGCGGTGAAGTTGCCCGTCAGATCTTTGAGATAGCCCATTACGTAAGGCCCCGCGAAGCCGGACAGATTCCCGATCGAGTTGATTGCCGCTATCCCGGCCGCGGCCGAGGTGCCCGTCAGAAAGGCGCTCGGGATCGGCCACAGAAGCGGTGGCGTCGCTGACACCCCGATCTGGCTCAGGCACAACAAACCAAGCACCAGGACCGGGCTCGAGACCAGCCCTGCGCCCGCGACACCGACAGCGGCGAGGACCATGGCAAAGCACACATGCTCCCGACGCTTCAGCGTGCGATCGGAGTTGCGGCCCAGGAGAACCATCCCGACCGCGCCGAACACGAACGGCAGCGCGGAGAGCAGGCCGGTCTGGAAGTTGCTGACGCCGAAGCCCTTGACGATGGTGGGCAGGAAGAACGCGACCCCGTAGCTGGCCGCGTTCAGGCAAAAGTAGACGAACGAGCACGCCAGCACCCGCGGATCGGAGAGCGCCTTGCCAATGCTGAGGTGCTCGACGGCGGTCTTCTGCTTGCGCTCTGCCTCGAGGCGCGCCTCGAGCCATGCCTTCTCGTCATCCGGCAGCCAAGCCGCGAGGGCCGGCCGATCAGTGAGGTAGAGAATGACCGCGAGCGCCATCACGATCGACGGCAGGGCCTCGAGGATGAACAGCCACTGCCAACCGTCGAGCCCGGCGCCGGTGACGTTCAGCAGGGCCCCCGATACTGGCGCACCGACGATCGAGGAGAAGGGGATGGCCAGCATGAACAGCGCCACCACACGGGCGCGGTAGACGGAGGGAAACCAGAGCGTGAGATAGAAGATGATGCCGGGGAAGAAGCCCGCCTCGGCGATGCCGAGCAAGAAGCGCAGGATGTAGAACACCCACTCGCTTGAGACCCCAGTTGCCTTCGAAATCGGAGCAATGAAGGCAAACATGGCGGAGATGATGCCCCAGCTCAGCATAATGCGAGCGATCCACAACCGCGCTCCGAACTTGTCCAGAGCGAGGTTGGAAGGCACCTCCAGCAGGAAATAGGCAATGAAAAAGAGACCGGCCCCGAAGCCGTAAGCAGACTCCGACAGCCCGATGGCCGCATTCATTTGTAACTTAGCGAAGCCAACATTCACCCGATCTAGGTAAGCGACAAAATAGCAGACAAATAGGAACGGCATCAGCCGCCACATGACTCTGCGAATGGCTCTGGTCTCGATCTCTTCCATGACGAACTCCCTCCCTTGCTCTTGTATTGTTGCAGATCTGAGACTCCGTGGTTTCCTACCAGAGATTTGGGCGGAGGCGAGTGCTGAGATCTGCGCCGGACCGCGCACACGGGGAGGACGGAGCCGCAGATCAAACCGGAAGCCGCGACGCCGTTCCAAGGCACCAAGTTGCTCGTCGACATTGGGAGCGTGATGAGCCCCAGGGAGCACTTGCTCCTTGCCGTCTCTCCAGTGCGTGCTCATGCGAGCGGTGGGGCACTCTGCCCTGCTTGGTGGGCCGAGACGCGGGCTGCTCAAGCCACGCTACCCTCCTGCCTGAGCGAGGAGGTGAACGGCATGGCGTCCAAGAAGACGGTGAGCGTTGCCAATCTGACGGCACTCGGCGCCGAGCGCCTCGCGAAGATCCTCATCGAACTCGCAGACGAGAACGCTCAGGTGAAGCGGCGCCTGCGTCTCGAATTTGCAGCAGAAGCCAGGGAGACAGCATCGCTGCCCAGATTGGCAAGCACCTCACTTCACCAATGTTGCTAGAGCATTTTCCGACGAAGTGGATGCCGGTTCGTCGCAGAAAATGCGGCAAGATCAAAGACCTAGAGCAGTACCCGATTGCAACGTGATCGGGTACTGCTCTAGTGGTCCAAATCTGACGCTTGATACCTGCCGCGAGGGGCTGCTTCCGACCCCAGGCGGTCCTGAGGAGGTCCGCTTTCAGGCTGCTTGGTGAACCAGAGACGTGAGACCGGAACAGATGGATTTGCGACCGTCCGCTCTACGGATGCAAATTGCTGGGCGAACGTCGCGATCCGGCCTGTGGTAACCGCTTGTGCATCCACCGAAACTCAAGCCACGTGCGCTTGCCCTGGATCGTAAGGGTTCCATTTCGCCGGGGCGGCCCATCGCACGGGTCGCCTCACGACCGGAGAGGAACGGATGTTGGTCTCACGATGCGGGCATGCCCTGGTCGCGGGCGTCATGCTGCCTCTCGTCATGGGCCTCCCGGCCGTGGCACAGGACGCCTCGACAGCCGAGCAGACCATCGACGTGATGAACACCTTGTTCGGCAAGCACCCGGGCAAGCGGGCCAACCACGCCAAGGGCGTGGTCGCCGAGGGCAGCTTCACCCCGTCGGCCGACGCGGCAACGATCAGCAAGGCGTCCCTCTTCAAGGGGACGGCCGTGCCAGTGACCATCCGCTTCTCGGACGCGACCGGCGTCCCAACGATTGCGGATGGCGCGGCTAACGCTAATCCCCATGGCATGGCGCTCAAGTTCAAGCTCGGCGACGGGTCGGACATGGACGTCGTCGCAAACTCCCTTGCCTACTTCCCTGTTGCTACAGGTGAGGAGTTCCGCGACCTGCTGAAGGCGGTGTCCGAGAGCGGGCCCGATGCGAAGAAGCCGACCGCGCTGGAGCGCTTCGTCGCCACCCACCCCGCCGCTGCCACGGCCGGCAAGACGGCCAAGACCCCGTCGAGCTTCGCCCGACAGACATACAACGGCGTGAACGCCTTCATCTTCGTGGACAAGCACGGCACGCGGCAGCCGTTCCGCTTCCGGTTCGTGCCCGCCCAGGGCGAGGAGATCCTGTCCGCTGAGGAGGCGGCCAAGCGAGATCCGAACTACCTGATGGCTGAGATTGGCCCTCGCATCGCCAAGGAGCCCGCGAAGTTCCGAGTACTGGCGCAACTTGCCGAGGCAGGGGACCCAACCAACGACGCCACGAAGCCGTGGCCGGAGAGCCGGAAGATGGTCGACCTTGGCACCCTGACGGTCACCAAGGCTGTGCCGGACAGCGCAGAGGCCGAGAAGGCGCTGCTGTTCATGCCGAACGCACTCACCGAGGGTATCGAGGTCTCGGACGATCCCCTCATCGATGCGCGCGTCCAAGCCTACGCAGTGTCGTTCAGCCGACGCTCGCAGTAGGCGCCGGACACCGCGGGCGCCGCTGCGCTTAGCGCGCGGTTCCGGCGGCTGGGGCGGGGGTTCCGGCGGGGCGGTTCGTGTCCGGGGCGCCGGTGCGGGCGCCGTTCTTCGTGGCACCCGAGCCGGACAGGCCGCCCGCACCTACGCTCCCCGTGGGCGTGCCGGCCTCGCTTCGGTCTCGGGCCGGCGACTTGGCGGCTCCCTGGTCCTCCGCCGCTCCAGCGCTTCCTGCCAGACTGGTGAGAAGCGCCGCGCCGAGGAGGACTGCCCGTCCGGTTGCTCTCATGATGCGTCCGCTCCCGATCGTGGTGATCTGCGATTGCTGTCCTGCGTGACCAACAGGAGACGTTCGGCAACGTTCCGGGGGACGCGGCGGTTGGGTGTTCTCCAAGGTGCCGACGATCCGCAAGGACGGGCGGGAGGCCACAGCAGATCAGCGCAGGACCGCCAGCCACGCGCCGACGAGGTCTTGGCTTGCGAGAACCATCCCAACGGTCGCGATCAGCACGCCGACCAATACGAGGAGGGCCGAGACGAGTGACAGGCTGCGCTTGCGCGCGGCCTGTCGCGATCGGAACGAGCTCCGCACCTACTCGACTGCGGCCTTGGACCTGCCGGCCTTGGACCTGCGCGGCCTCCCGCGCTTGGCCGGCTTGCTCCCGCTTGCATCCGAGGTGGCTGCATTCGCGGCGGCCCGATCGCGCCGGATCTGGCCGAGGCCGAGGGCCTTCGCGAGCGCGGAACGCGCCTTGGCGTAGTTTTCCGGCACCATCGGGTACGTCGGCGGCAGCCCGAACTTCTCCCGGTACTCGGCGGGCGTCATTCCGTGGCCGGTCAGGTGCCGCTTCAGCGATTTATAGGGCTTGCCATCGATGAAGCTGATTAGGGCATCTGGCGTGATGGACTTCTTGATCTGGGCAGGGGTCGCCTTCGGCGCCTCCTCAACGGCCGGGGGCGGCGGGTTCAGCACGTTGCCGAGTGCCTCGTATACGCGCGTGAGCAGGGCGGGCAGATCAGTCATCCGCACGCTGTTGTTCGCTACGTACGCAGAGACGATGTCGCTCGTGAGTTCTAGAGAGCTGCTGGAGACGGGGCCGGTCATTTGTTGATCCCTGGCGGACACCAACTCCTGGACTCGACAGAGCATTTGGTCAATGCGGTGAATCTGGGATCGACAGGAAATTCGGCGGCAGATCCTGCGGGTACCGGCCGTGACTTGATGAAGAGCAAAAATCCCAAGCCCGAGTGAACTTATGGATCGGGTTCGCCGTTCGTGGGTGGGTCCCAGTCAAGGAGCCGTGCAGATGGGTATCTTGGACAAGGCATGGAGTCCCGGACGGATCGTCGAGATGGGCACGTACGGGCTGGTCCGCTACGCCAAGATGAGCAACGGCGAAACGATCTGGTGGGGGATGGAGGAGACGGTACCCCAGCAGGTGGCGCTGGCGGCCTGGGCCACGGAGGCCGAAGCCAAGCAATCACGCGCCGCTGCGGCGCGGGAGCGAGTAGCCGGCTGAACGCATGGACACAGGAGCGCGGAACGCGCCTGTGGACCGAGCGCTGCTCCTCGGCGTGTGCCTCGACCCGCGCTGCCGGCACGACCTGCATCGCCTGCGCTCGAGCAGCACCCGATCACGTTGCAATCAGGTACTGCTCTCGGTCTTTGATCTTGCCGCATTTTCTGCGACGAACCGGCATCCACCTCGTCGGAAAATGCTCTGGCCGCGATCGTGCCTCTCGGTCCATCACGAAAGCGGTCACCTGGTATCAGGACGCGGGCCAGGCCTACGTGCAGGCTGATCTGGACGGCAATGCCGCCAACGGGGCGGAGCTCAAGATCCAGCTCGCGGGCAAGCTCGCGCTGGTCAGCTCGGACTTGCTCCTGGCCTGAGCTGGGCATCGCCGTGAGAAGGTCGTGGGGAGCCTGCTAAGCCCCCTACGCCACCTCTGTTGGCGGGTTCGCTTGGTCGCGGCCCTTACCTTTGTGCAGCGCAGACGATCTGACCAGGTATACTCACGGAGACAGAAACAGCAGGGCTCAAAATGCCGTCCGCGTGAGTTGCCTGCGACGTGCGGACGTGAGTCTATATGAACGCTTTCCTTGTAGACACAAGCAGATAGAGCAGAACTGGAGTGGCGTTCGTCCGTTCTCTCGCTCCGGTTGGCCGAGGTGTGCGCCTCAATCGCTGTTTGACGTCGCACCCGGTCTTCATGCAAATATGGTATGCATGAACATGCGTTGCCAAGTAGCGTAGGCTTGGCGCCAGGCAGACCCGGGCTGCTGAAGAGCGTCGAGCTGGCGCTTCACATGCGAGCTGTACGGCCTGTGGGAGTGCGACATGGCGAAAGCTCCATCGTCCGCAGTTGTACTCGGAGCCAGCATAGCGGGGTTGCTCGCCGCACGAGTTCTCAGACAGCATTTCGACCGCGTCACGCTCGTCGAGCGCGATACCCTGCCGGACGAGCCCGCCGTGCGCAAAGGCGTGCCGCAGGGTGCCCACGCGCACGGGCTGCTCGCAGGTGGGTACCGCATCCTGGATGCGTATTTCCCGGACATGATGGACGAGTTGGAGGCGCTCGGCGCGCCTCGCGGCGATGTCGCGGGGGACTTTCTCTGGTTTCAGTACGGCCGCTGGAAGCTGCGCCACGATGCCGGGCTGCCTGGCATGGTCGTGAGCCGTCCCAGTCTGGAGACTGCCATCCGCCGCCGGGTCACGGCGCTGCCGAATGTCGACCTGCTGCACGCGGAAGCGAAGCAGCCGAAGTTCGATCCCGCGACCGGCAGCGTTGTTGGCCTCGTCGTGGAGAGGCACGGGTTTCCTGCCGCTGAGGAGATCCGAGCTGATCTGGTCGTCGATGCGAGTGGGCGAGGCTCTCAATCACCCAAATGGCTTGAGCAGTGGGGCTACGGTCGCCCACAAGAGGCTGCGGTATCGGTCGACGTCGGGTACGCCACGCGCGTCTTCCGGCGGCGACCGGGAGAGTTGTACGGCTCCTTCGGCGCTATCATCGCGTCGACGCCGCCTGCGGGGAAGCGCATGGGCGGCCTCATGGGCGTGGAGGGCGACCGCTGGATCGTCACGCTCGGCGGCAGCGCCGGTGATCATCCCCCGACCGACGAGGAGGGCTGGAACCGCTTCGCCGCGAGCCTGCCGGTGTCGGCGCTCTACGACATCGTCACCTCCGCTTGCCCCCTGACGGGGATCCAACAATTCCGATTCCCAGCCAATCGACGGCGGCTGTACGAGCGAATGCGCCGCTTCCCGGGCGGGTACCTCGTGCTGGGCGATGCACTCTGCAGCTTCAATCCCATCTACGGCCAGGGCATGACCGTCGCGGCCAGCGAGGCACAGGCGCTTGATGACGTTTTGGCGAGCGGTCGCGAGGGTTTGGCGCGGCGCTTCTACGCGCGAACTCGCCGGATCGTCGACATTCCCTGGACCATCGCGACGGCCGAAGATCTCCGGTTTCCGGAGATCGAAGGGAAGCGTCCACCCGGGACCGCGCTGGTGAACAGGTACCTGGAGCGCGTTCATGCGGTAGCTTCCTGCGATCCCCTGGTCTGCCGCAAATTCTTCGAAGTCGTTAATCTCTTGGCGCCTCCAAGTGATTTGTTTTCACCGAAATTGATCTGGCGGATTCTCAGGCCCTTAGCCGATCAGGGCGAAAACTCGCCACTTCAGGCGCACCGATTAGGCTTAGATCGCGCCCAGATACCTTGATCTGATTGCCGGGTCTGGGAGGACGAAGCACCTGATTACATGCGTGCGAGGGCTCAAGCCGTGATTCTGTACCACTTCAGCGATGCGTGGGGGTTCGACCCGAGCCCCTTCTGCGGCAAGGTCCAGGCCTATCTCCGGCTGGCTGGCCTCCCCTACGAGGGCCGCACCGGTCTGGCCGAGTTCCGCCGTGCACCGCGCAAGCAGTTGCCCTACATCGACGACGACGGTGTGATCGTTGCCGACAGCCAGCGCATCATCGAGCATGTCAAGGCGAAGTACGGTGACAGGCTGGACGGGTGGCTCGGCCCCGAGCAAGCGGCCATCGGTCACGCGGTCAGCCGGATGCTCGAAGGCGGGAATTACTGGATCGGTGTGTACAGCCGCTGGTTCGAAGACGATGTCTGGAGGATCTACAAGCCGGTAGTGCTCGGTGCTCTGCCGGCCCTAATCCGACCAGTTTTCGCCGCTGCACTACGCCGCGACTACCGCCGGCGGCTTCGCGGCGTTGGCTTATCACTTAGACCTGCTGAGGAGATTTATGAGCTGGGCAGACGGGACATATCAGCGCTTGCTGGAATTCTGGTTGATAAGCCATTCCTTCTCGGCGAGAGAGTCTCTTCGTTCGATGCAACTGTCTACGGTTTTCTCGCGAATGGATTTTACACGCCTCTTCCTGGACCGTTTCGATCCATGATCAGCGAGCATGACAATGTCGTTGCGTACGTGGAGCGGCTGCGCAGAATGACTCAATTGCCGAAACTCTGATCCGAGCGTATGCGGTGTTCTCAGGCCACGGCCTTGGCGGTGGGCATGGCGGGGTAGACCCAGGGCAGCAGCTCGTCGCGGCGGCTGTTGGGATGCCCCTCGACGCTGCGGGAGATCACGTCAGCGAGGTAGCCGCGCGGCTCGATGCCGGCGAGCTTGCACGTCTCGACCAGTGAGGCGATCACCGCCCAGTGCTCCGCCCCGCCATCCGAGCCGGCAAACAGGGCATTCTTTCTCGTCAAGGCCGGGGGCCGGGTGGTGCGCTCGACCACCTTCGAGTCGATCTCGACTCGCCCGTCAAGCTGCCCCGCCTTCGTGCGACCTCGACCCGGGTCGAGCACCGGCGCGGTGGTCTCGTCCGCGAACAGCTTGCCCGAGGCCCTCAGCTGCTCCAGCAACCGCGCGTGCACCGGCCGCAGCGGGAAGGCGGCGCGCCCGACCCAGTCGGCCAGGGTCGAGCGGTCGAGGTAAACGCCTTGGCGGGCGAGGATCTACGCCTGCTGGTAGAGCGGCAGGTGATCGGCGAACTTGGAGACGAGGACCTGCGCGACGAGGTCGTCGGTGGGCAGCCCGCCCTCGATCAGTCGCGCGGGCGCGGGCGCCTGCACGACGACGTCCTCGCAGGCGCGGCAGGCGCGGCAGGCGCGGCAGGCGTAGCGCGGACGCCGGATCACCAGCACACGGACCTGGGCCGGCACCACGTCGAGGCGCTCGGACAGGTCCTCGCCAATCCGATGCAGGGTACCCGAGCAACAGGGGCAAACGGTGCTCGCGATGTCGATCACGCGCTCGACACGCGGCAGGTGGGCGGGAAGCGCGCCACCTCGGACACCACCGCACCCGGCAGGAGCGTCTCTTCCAGGATGCGCGCCTTGGCCTCCGCCGACCAGGTCCGTCGCCCGCCGGCACCGGTGATCACCTCGAAGCGGCGCACGCGCTCCGGCTCAAGCGTAAGGTCAAGTCCAGACACAAGCGGATCCCGGGTTCGAAGCAGGAACCGCCAGGATCACACCTCAGGCGCAGGCCCGAATGGTGGCCCGGAAACATCGCTTACTCTCCGAAGCGGACATTAGCCGAACAATCCGTTGTGACTGTAGCTGGATGATACGGATGCGCGGAAATTGAAGCGCTGGGCCATTCGCGCCTTCGTGGAGGGGGAACTCAAAGGTTGATGGCAGACAGCTGATCAACGCGCGACTCGAACGGGGCCGTCCGTGGCAGGCATGCGCCGTCGGTCACGCGCGTCCTGCGCGAAAGACCCGAGACTGTGGTCCGCCACAGGTCGACATCTGCGGAGTTGCGCGGTGTGTCAGAGCCGGTCGAGCGCCGGCACATCGCCGCCGAACCAGTTGCTTTTGATCAGCCGTTCCGCCTCGCTCGCGGCGGCTCTATCGCCCCGTGCCTCGGCCACCCTCAGCAGGCCTGCGGACGCCCAACCATTGTTGGGCGAATGCCGGAGCGCCGTGCGAAACGCAGCCTCTGCCTCGTCCAGCCGACCTTGCGCCAAAAGCGCGGCACCAAGCGATTGGTGAACGGGGTAGTACCAAAAAGGTGGCTCCATATAGGGCAGCAACTCCTGGATCGCCGCAGCCTCCCTGAACAGGGCAGCCGAGCGGGCATGATCGCGGGCGTTCTGGGCCACCCTGGCCTCTATCAGCTTCGCGGCGATGGCGAGGACGTCCGGCGCCGGAACGCCGGCAGGCACGAGGGCGGCGATCTCCGGCCGCTGGGCCAGCTTTCGGATCTCCGCGGCTTCCGACCGTGCTTGGTCACCCCGGCCGAGCCGCGCCAGGGCGACGCCGCGGGCGTAATGCCAATTCGCGCGAACGAGCGGGAAGTTCGCGTCGGGGGCTGGCAAGGCCAAAATGGTGCTTGGGGACGAGAACCGCGCATGAGCGCTGTAGGGCGCAGCAGCGATCGGCTGCGACCAGGGCACTTCACGCTTAGCTCGATCTGAGACCATTCCGGCGAGCTTCTCGGCCGCGGCGAGCGCGGTCTGCCCATCCCCACCCATTGTGGCCGACGCGAGGAGGAAGTGGACGTTGTGGGCGTAGTAGGCCTCCGAATAGAGGAGGCTCGCGCCGCCTCGCCGGATTAGCGCCTCGTCGACGGCGGCGGCCTGCAGGTTCGCGTCGAGGCTCTCACGCCAGCGTCCGACGCGATACCAGATGTGGCTCGGCATATGCACGATGTGTCCGGCGCCCGGCATCAGGTCGGCTAGCCGCTCGGCATGTGGCACGGCTCGTTCGGGTCGGTCCGAAGCCTCTACCGCGTGGATGTAGAGGTGAATGGCCCCAGGGTGATCGGGTGCTGGAACGAGAGCCCCTACCTGGCTCTCACCAAGCACGCCTTCGATCAGCTCGATCATCCGCCTTGCTTCGCCTTTGGGGGTCCGGCCGTTGTCCGTCCAGTAATCCCACGGGCTCAGGTTCATCAGGGCGTCTGCCGTGAGCAGCGCAACCTCCGGGCTCTCTGGAAACCGGGCCTGCACGCCCTTCATCTCGTCGGCATAGGCGTGGTCGAGTGACCTGCGATCCACATTGTCATCGGGTGAGTAGCGCTTCGCAAGCGCGGTGATGAGCGCCGCGCCAACCGGTCCCGAGGACGGGGCCAAGCGCTTGGCTTCATCGAGGGCAACCAGTGCTCGCGCATTCGCGTCGGCCTCGATCGGGAAGTTGATGTGCGGGCCGAGCACCCAGGCCTCGCCCCAGAAGCACATGGCGCAGCTCGGATCGAGCACTTGCGCCGCCCGGAACGCCCGGGCAGCCTCGGCGTGATTGAATGCCCAGGCAAGCCGATAGGCCTGATCGAAATAGGCGGCGGCCTCGGCGTGTGCAGGGCGGGCCTCCGGCCAAGTGAGCCGACCAAGGTTGTCATAGAGCGGCGGCGGCTCTGACGAGGTCGGCGCGGCCGCCCCTTTCGGGAGGTCGTGGCTATATGTCCCGAGTTCGTTGCGGGCGGGCGGGCGGGGATGCGCGTGGTTCTGGGCCGGCGCGATCACAATTTCGGCTGTGGCGCCCGATGGCCTCGGCTGGAGCAGAGTGTGGAGAAGCCGCACGCGCGGGCTGTCGTGACTTCCAAGCGGGCAAGCGATGGCTCCGCTTCCCACTGACAATACGCTGGCCGCTGTGGTCGCGATGAGAGCGCGGCCGAAGGGCCGCCAGGACCATTGGACGACGTCGATCATCGGAACCTCCAGAGTTCACCGACCTTCGCCTGATATTGATACGACGGCGGCTCGGCTGACGCACAGGATCTATGCAGCGGAGGTCTGGCCGTTCGCGGCCGTCGGCCTTCGCGCCGCTCAGGGGACACGAAGATGAAAAGGCCACTCCCTCAGGATGGCCACCCGTGTTTGTCGGTGTCAAGCGACGCGAATGCCTGTCCTCTTTGTGTCACGAGGACCTGACCACGCAATCCGTCTTCCGTTCCTAGAGCGGCACCCGATCACGTTGCAATCGGGTGCCGCTCTCGATCTTTGATCTTGCCGCATTGTCCGCGACGAACCGGCATCCGCTTCGTCGGAAAATGCTCTAGACAGGTGCGGATTGAGGGCGGGCGCCGATCTATGCAGAAGACCGCTGCGCCGCTTCCCGCGCAGCCGGCGCCTCAGATGCGGCGGAGCCTACGGTGCGGACGTGAGCCTGCTGCGCCTCGCTGCAACCCCCGGCTTGGACGTCGTCATTGTGGGTATCTGCGGCGATCCGCTGAACGTCCGCTCGGGGTCGATGCTGTTGAAAAACTCCGCTTGTGGCACAAATTCCGGGGTGATCACACAATATGTGGTCATATCTCATCCGCCATCCTACTATATATACAGAGGCGTGCAGATGCGGGGGGTTTTTCAACAGCATCGGGCATCCGCTGCCGAAAGCGGTTAGGCCATTTCCGGCCAAGACCGGTTGCTCCAAGTCAATCGGGCCGCCAGTAAACAGGCCTTCCGAGAGTCCGAGAGGGGTCGGAAGCTGCCCCTCGGCCCCGGCCTACCGTGGTCCGCTCAAGCCGACGCGGGCTCCACGCTTCGCGATTCGGCAACCCGGTAGCCAATACCTGGATCTGTGAAGACAATCCTCGGCTCTGCCTGATTCTGCTCGAGTTTCTGGCGAAAGTGTCCCACATAGACGCGCAGATATTGGGTATTCGCCTTGTGCGACGCCCCCCCCAGACCGCGCTCAGAACCTGCGTGTGAGTGACAACCTGTCCGGCGTGCCGAGTCAAAAGCGCAAGTATGTTAAACTCCCTCGGCGAGAGCCTTACCTCGACATCATTTCGGGTTACGCGCCGACGTAGGATATCGATCTCAATCTCGCCGATCCGGACCGCCGCCATCTCCCCAACCTGGTGCAGGCGGTGCCGCAGAGCCGCCCGCAAACGCGCCATCAGTTCGCCGGTCCCGAAAGGCTTAGTCACAAAATCATCGGCCCCCAGGTCCAGCGCCGCGATCTTCTCCGCTTCTCGATCCCGGGCTGAGCGCACCACGATCGGCACCTGCGACCAGGCGCGCACGCGACCGATCACTTCTTTTCCATCCATGTCGGGCAGGCCCAGGCCGAGGACAACCGCATCCGGAGCATCGGATGCGATCCGTTGCAGCGCCTGGCCCCCGTCTCGGCTCTCCGCACGTCATAGTCGTTCGCCACCAGTACCGGAGCCAGGAAGCGGTGGATGGCGGGCTCATCATCGACCACCAAAATGCGGAGGAGGACGAACGCGGTGGGGCCGCGACGCAACTTCGTGCGTCTGGTGAGAAGGCTAAGTACTCTAACTGCAAGCACTCTGTGGGGATATGGTCGCGCATTACGAGCTGTATTGATGAATGGGCGTAGTTCTGAGGTAAGCTAGACGCCAGAACGTTCAAGGAGGGGGAATGTCCGAGGCAGAGGGCAGCGCGGCGCGCAACGTCGAGCTGGTGGCCGATCTTGTTGCGGCCTTCTTATCTTACAACACCGTGCCGGCGGGCCAGCTGCCGGGATTAATCCGTAGCGTCCACGAGGCGGTCAGCGGACTCGGCAAGCTCGCCGAGGTGGTGCCGGCCAAGCCGGTGCCGCCGATCCCGATCAGGAAAACGGTGACGCCGGACGCGATCATCAGCCTGGAGGACGGCAAGCCCTACAAGTCGCTGAAGCGCCACCTGACTGGGCGTGGGCTCACCCCCGAGCAATATCGAGAGAAGTGGGGCCTGCCGCCGAACTACCCGATGGTGGCGCCGAACTACGCCGCGCAGCGCTCCGAATTTGCCAAGGCGCTCAGCTTCGGCCAACACCGCCGCAAGGGTGCACCTCCTTCCGGCAGCTCGGCATGATCGAGGCGCACTCGCGCGAGGGCGGTCCGTTCACATGAGGGCGGGGTCTAGAGTCGAAAGAAGCCCGCCACGGCGAGGGGGAATACCGGGCGGGCAGAAAGAGAGTGGGATCGATAAGGATCGGCGTCACTTGATCACAGCCGTAGAGAACGCGCCCCAACCTATGATACGTTGGAGGTGTCGGACGGTCTCATCGTGCCCGCATGCTCAGAGCGCAGCTCATCCAACGCGTCGCGGCATTGAACCCGCATCTTCCCCATGGCCAAGCTGACGCGCTCGTGCGCGCAGTCCTGGACCGGATCACCGAGGCCCTGATGGAGGGTGACCGGATCGAGCTGCGCGGCTTCGGGGTGTTGAAGACGACGGCGAGAGAGGCGCGGCAAAGTCGCAACCCTCGGACGGGCGAAGCAGTGGAGGTCCCGGCCAAGCGCGACGTGGCGTTCAGGGCCTCGCGTGAGATGCATGAGCGGTTGAATCCCACGCCCGATCAAACGCTGCGCGCGGCGGAGTGAGGGTTGGGCCAGCTTCCACGCGCGTGAGGACGTCCGGCAGGGTGCCGCGGGCGGGTGTCTCGACTGTGCTCATCTGCGGGCGCCTGCTCCGGGTGCCGATCCCTGGCAGTGGGCAGCGGGTCGGGTTCGATGGACCCCCTGACGGCCCGGCCCGCACGAAGGAACGCTGGCTCGCGAGGGGCCTCTCAGGCCACCCGCTTCGTCACGTGTACCGCTCGCGATTCTCCAGGCCGTTCAGCGCCTCGCAACACGCGTGAGCCTGGATCTCGACGACGAACGACGCCGCTGGGGCCCCGCTGCCGTCCCGGTCGCATACGTCGAAGATCTGGCCAGCCACGCGGAGGAGCGCCTCCAGCGCGTCCCGGATGTCGACGTCGTCGGCCATGCGCTGCCCCTCTGCCGTGGGCGGCATGGCCGCAAAACGTGACGTCTTGCAGAAGGAAGCCCGCCGCGGCAGAGCCGGGCGGGCTGAAGGCCGCGTAGAGTAGAACCCCGCCAGAGAAGCATGTCGGCGGCCGATTCAGAGCTTGGCAGTTCGTACTACCCGCGCCCCGCGTCGGAGAAAGCCCGCCGCGGCGGAGGGGAGGACGCCGGGCGGGCAGAGGTGCGCTTGCATCGGTGAAGGCCCCCATCCAATCAGATCTGCCGGCCCGACACATTCACCTGAGCTACTGGATCCTGCCCTGCGAGTTCCTCAGGCTGAGCGTAGGAGGGGCTGAAAAGCCGGCCGTTCGCATGAAGCGGGGTATGGATCACCCCTGAACGAGAAAGGGCCTTCAGAAGGGGGCGGGGCCCGTTGTCTGAACGAATGTGCGGAGGAACGCCGGGCAGGATGAACAGGTCCGAGAGCACATCGATCGCATCCGCTGCCTTGAGCTTGCGCGCCACCCGAATGGCGAGGCATTCGCGGGTGAACTCGTCGACCACGTTCAGCAGGAGGACCTTGCGGCCGTCACGCGTGCGCGCCTCGACGACGTCGTAGGACGAGACATGATCGCGATGCTCGGGCCGCAGCCGGACACAGGAGCCATCCCCGTCCCAGAGCCGGCCCTTCTTGGGCTGGCGGGCCGGCACCTTCAGCCCCTCCTGCCGCCACAGCCGCTCCACCCGCTTGTCGTTGACCAGCCAGCCCGCCGCCCGCAGCAGCGCGGCGATCTTGCGGTAGCCGTGACGGCCATACCGGTGCGCCGGCTCGATCAGGTCAGCGAGCAGCGCCGCCTCGTCGTCTCTCCCCCGCGGCCTCTTGCGCTGCGTCGAGCGATGCTGCCCGAGCGCGCGACAGGCACGCCGCTCGGAGACGTGCAGGACGTCCATGACATGCTCGATGCAGGCGCGCCGGCGCGCGGGGCTGGTCAGTGTCCCCGGGCGGCCTCCTGCCGGATCAGCCCGTCGAGCGTGAGGTCCGCGATCGCCTTGCGGGCATTCTCGGTCTCCAGCTCCTTCATCCGGCGCACCTGGTCGGACTTCGGCCCACCGAACTCCTCGCGCCAGCGATAGGAGGTGACCTCGGTCACGCTGATCGCGCGGATCGCATCAGCCACGCTCTGACCCTGCGAGACCAGCACGTCCACCTGCCGCAGCTTGGCCACGACCTCTTCCGGCTTGTGTTTCCTCGTTCCCATCGCGTCCGTCCTCCGTCGGCTCAGAGCCATACTTCAGGGCGGACCACTCCGATGGGGGCTGACCACGGGCGCGCTGCTTTCGAGAGGCCGTAAGCGGAAGTTGTTCACCGCCTCTGTCATTGGTGGGCCCGGCAGGACTCGAACCTGCAACCAGACCGTTATGAGCGGCCGGCTCTAACCGTTGAGCTACGGGCCCAGGAGGATGGGGTGGATAGCCGGTTTCCGCCCCTGCCGTCATCACCCACAGGGTCGAGTGGCGCAGCAGGGTGGCTGGCGCTAGAGCATTTTCCGACGAAGTGGATGCCGGTTCGTCGCAGAAAATGCGGCAAGATCAAAGATCTAGAGCAGCACCCGATTGCAACGTGATCGGGTGCTGCTCTAACTCCCAGCCATGCTTTCGCCCGACCTACCTGCCGACCCCACTACCCTTGTTCATGGGTGGAACCGCGGCCTCGCCTCCCTCTCGCTCGGCCAGCCACCGTGCCCCGGCCTCCGCCTTGAGGATTGGGCGACGATCCTGGAGAACTGCCGCCACTTCGTTGGCGAGTTCAGCGCCGAGGCGGCGGAGCTCGGGTGGGACACGCTCACCCTGTTCTCGGTGCGCCGGCAGGCCGGCATGATCCGGGGCGACTGGCGCGGGGTCATGGGCTCGACGATAAGTGCGCCCTGACCAGCCACCGCCTCATCGCGTGGCGCGGGCGACCGAACCTGGAGAGCATCGTCCGACGGGCGCGCGCCCGGCGGTCCTTCACGGCGACGTCGGAGCTCGCCGTCGAGCGTTGCAGCGCATGAGCGGATCTCGTCGCACCCCAACCGCCGTCGTCGCGCCGGTAAATGGCGGCCTGCCGATGATCCGCGGTGCCCCGCCGGGCGAGGGTCAAGGCGAAATCGCGGTCGCCCTGGCCGCCCTCCGGGCCGGCGGGACCGGCGCGCCGCCCGGGGCCGGCGCGTGAGCGCCGCGCCCGGTCGCGCGCCGGACAGGAAACCGGTCCTGATCGTCCTGCACCAGGAACTCTCGACCCCCGGGCGGGTCGGGCGCCTCCTGCAGGAGCGCGGCCATCCCCTCGACGTCCGTCGGCCGCGCTACGGCGATCCGCTGCCCCCCACCCTCGCCGCGCATGCCGGCGCGGTGATCTTCGGCGGCCCGATGAGCGCCAACGACCCCGACGCGTTCCTGCGCCGCGAGATCGACTGGATCGCCGTGCCGCTCGCCGAGCGGAAGCCCTATCTGGGCCTCTGCCTCGGCGCGCAGATGCTGGCGAAGTGCTGCGGCGCCAGCGTCCAAGCCCACCCGGAGGGCCGGGCCGAGATCGGCTACTACCCGCTCGTCCCGACCGAGGCCGGGCGCGGCTTCGCGCGGGAGATCGGGCAGGCGTGGCCCTCCCACGTCTATCACTGGCAGCGCGAGGGCTTCACCTGCCCGGCGGGCGCCGAGATGCTGGCGACCGGGGACGACTTCCCCACCCAGGCGATCCGGGTCGGGCCGGCGGCCTTCGGGCTGCAATTCCACCCGGAGGTCACCCACGCCATGCTCTGCCGCTGGACCGTGCGGGCCGCCCACCGCCTCGCCCTGCCCGGCGCCCAGGATCGCGTCCGCCAGATCGAGGGCCGCTACATGCACGATCCCCAGATGGTCCGCTGGCTCGACGCCTTCCTGGACCATTGGCTCGCCCTCGGCGACGGGGCCTCGTCCGCATGATCGTCAGCCTCAGTCTTCACCTGCTCTGCCGGCTCTTCGGCGAGATCCGGGTGCGCCGCCTCGCGTCCCTACGGACGGGCAGCTGGACCTGGGCTGCCATCAACTCCCTGGCCGAGCCGATTGCATCACGCAATACTGCGAGTTTTGTGGAGGTAAAGACACACCTCGCGCACAAATCACACGGCATTCTCACTGCGTGCGCTTCGGCCTTGGTGCGGCCTTGAAGTCCTCACCTCTGAGAGACGTACTTCGGACCTTGGACTGGGGGCGGTGCCATGGCTGACGGATGGGCATTTCGCGAGAAGACGCGCGGCCGACTGAGGGTGGTAGCCGTAGCTCGGTCGCTCGCCCGCTCCGGGGAGCATGCCGACCACACCACAATTCTTGAGGCCCTCCGGGCGGACGGCCTTTCCGACATGGCGCCGAGCTGGTTCAGCGACCCCGCCTTCGTCCTGCAACTCGACCGGATGTGCACTCATGCCCACGAAAAGGCGATCGGGGCGCATCGCGCCGATGCCGGGCGGCCGCGGGCCCGCGGGACAGGTCACGAACACCGCTGCACTCCGAGGCGCCTCTCCACGCGGCCACGAGGCGACGATCAGCACCGACCGCGTCCCGGCCAACATGCCGTTTCCGGACATCACCTTGCACTTGCGGGCTCGGCCTGTGGGTCGAAGCAGGTCGGCGTTATGCGCGGCTGAAGGCGCGCACGGGCTGGAGCATGGCCGAAGCGGGGACCGCGCCCGCCGGCTACGGGTGACGGGGCGGGACACGCCCTGGCCGGATCGGCAGTGAGCTACCGCTTGGACGCACGCGGAGGATCGAGCGAAAGATCAAGTTGAACATCGGCGCCTAAGCTCGCGGCAAGACGCCGAGCCATCGCAGGATCAAGGCCCCACACGAGCGGGCGACCTCCGCTCACTAATGTGTAAGTGCCGTCGCGCTTAGCTTTGATCACGATCAGTTCTTCCACGTACAATCCCCCGGTTTAGCTGAACTGCAAAGCCTGACATGTGCTGGTTCATTGCAGGACAAAACGGGATCTGGAGATTGGTTCACGCGTCCGTGATCGGAATATCGGCTAAGCTCTCCGCCTATTGGTGCAAGACATTGCCGTAGAAGCAGAAAGGTCCGCCGCGGCCGGAGCCGGGCGGGCCGAAGGCATCCCCACATGATCAAGGGCATCGTGCGCCCGCACGCCCGGGCCGATCAAGCGCCGCCCGCCTGCGGGTCCAGGACCAAAATCGGCCCATGGCAGACAGTGCATACAGCACGCAGTTTCGTTCATCCGACTCGGAGCAACACCCTGTCGTCTCACCCGCACCGTGCGGCGTGAGCCCACTCGCACGGTCAAAGCTTTGCGCATATTCCTACGGGAACAGGGCTTGCGGAAAGTGCCGCCCGGGTGAACGCTTGCCACCGTGGCGTCCTGATGCCGCCGTAATACGGGCCGAGCGGGAGGAGGGGGATGGTGGGCTGGGTGCCGACGGCGGCGAGTGGGATGGGGGACGTGGGCGCGGCACCATCCGCGAACGAGCCGCTCTGGCTTGCCGGCCGGAACGGCACGGTGTGGCGGACGGATGACGGCAAGGATTTCGAGCAGCTCACGGGCCATGGGCTGCCGCCGGGAGTGACGCGGATCGCCGGGTCGCACGGGCGGCAGTTCGCCGACACGCGCCAGAACGTCGCCTGGGCGGTCACGGGCGCGGGCGAGTTGTGGCGCTTTAACGGGCAGGGCTGGACCAAGACCAAGGCGAGCGGCATGCTCGACGTCGCCGTGAGTCCGTTCGATCGCGCCTGGGTGCTTGGACAGAACGGGACGGTCTGGATGACCGGGGAGGTCGGGGACCAGTTTGTTCAGGTGCGGCCGCACGACGGCGCGCCCGTGTTCATCCGCATCGCTGTGGTCCCGGACCTCGTCGTGAGAGCCGACACGATCTGGCTCGCCGGAAACGACGGGTCGCTCTGGCGGTTGAACCCGTCGCAAACGGATTGGTGGCGCACCAACGCGAGCGAAGTGGGCGACGTCGCGCTGGGGCCGCATGGACGGCTCTGGCTCGCGGGGACGAACGGCACGGTCTGGCACTCCGATGGCGTGCACTTCACGCGAGTGTCGACCTTGCCGGACCGGCGGCAACTGGCGACCCCGAAGCACGATCAGAGCCTGCCGCCACTGCACATCGAAAGCTTGGCGGGACGGGGCAACACCGTCTGGGGCGTGACCAACACCGGCGAGCTGTGGAAGTTCGACGCCACGAACCTCTGAGCGAGGCGGGAACCGCTGCACCTAGAGCATTGTCCGACGAAGCGGATGCCGGTTCGTCGCGGACAATGCGGCAAGATCAAAGATCGAGAGCGGCACCCGATTGCAACGTGATCGGGTGCCGCTCTAGACCTGCAGCAGGAGAGCGCCGCCCAGGGTAGGCGCGGAGCCGCCGCTACCTTTGCCCCCCGCCGACCTTCTCGACGGCCCGGCCGACCTCGGTCCAGTCCCTCCGGAGCGACTTTACGCTGTCGTCCTTCGCGACCCGTTGCAACGCCCCCCTGGAGCTGCGCGAGCGGCGCCGAGAACGGGTCATCAGCGCCTATCCTGAAGCGTAAACTTTCACCGGTCATCGTTTGACTACTGCCGTAGTGATTACAGACGTATCTAAGGCTAACGTCCTATGCGTGAGCCTACGCAGGTTGTTGACTTGGCATCGTGCAGAAGTATTAATTTTCGCGATCGCGACTTTGGGCGCTGAGTGGATATAACCTAGGATAATATCATATTCATAGACGTCGAGGATGTTGATAGCGGTAATGCAAATTATTTCAATGTAATTGCTAATACATTATCCGCTTACGTATCCAACAACTCGGTTCGACTGACCGTTGAGTTGCCACTGCTCTCAGTTGACACTAGTGATGACAGAGAGCCCCGGCGAGAGACGAACGGTGGCGGCATAAGTTCAGGCTTGTCCCGCAAGAAGCTGGAACAACCAGGCTGTGGCGACGCACATTAGGGAGCGGGAGCTCAGAGCCGGAAGGCCGCTCGTCAGGGCGCGACTGCGGCGAGTTCGGCCTGGGATACCTTGCGGAGGTCGCGCAGCGTTCCCAAGGTTGCTGCGACATACTCTCGGACCGCTTGCGCTTCCGACCGAGTGGCATCCTCGTAGGCAGCGATCTCCAGGCTAAGGGCCTGCGTCTCCACCTCGGCGTAGCGCCGGGAAAGCGCCAAGTAATCTAGGGGTTCGATGTTCTCAACAATGCTTCGCAGCTCCCGATCGAGCGTGTTCCGCACCTCGACCCCGGCGTCCCCCGCCAGCCGGGCGAGTTCCGGCAACTGAGCAGTCCGGAAGTCGCGTACACGCTCGGCCAGGGACTTGATGCCGGGCCGTGGCTCCTTGGCCGCAGCGATGCGGGAGATCTGCGCCTGGAACAGGGCAGACGAGTAGGCGGCTTCGATGAACCGTCCCGTAGCGTCGTTCGCGTGCGACTGGGCTACGCCCGCAGCCCAGAAGGCGATCGCCGCGAAAGCCATTCGTCGCCGGCTCATTGCCATCCTGGAACCCCTTGCATGTTGGGAAGCTTGTGCGCGATGCCCTTGTGGCAGTCGATGCACGTCTTCTGGCCTGTGAACAGATCCTTCTCGTGAGCTGCCGCCGCCCGCGGATTCTGCTTCGACACGTCCATCGACTGGGCGCTGTGGCAGTTGCGACATTCCAAGGAGTCGTTGGCCTTCATCCGCGCCCATTCGTGTTCTGCCAAGTGACGGCGCAGATCCAGGAACTTATCACGTGTGTCAATCGAGCCGAAGATGTGCCCCCAGACTTCTTTGGAGGCTTGCATCTTGCGCGCGATCTTGTCGGTCCACTGATGTGGCACGTGGCAATCGGGACAGCTCGCGCGAACGCCCGAGCGGTTGGTGTAGTGGATCGTGCCCTTGAGCTCCTCGAAGACGTTCGTCTTCATCTCGTGGCACGACGTGCAGAATTTCTCGGTGTTGGTGTGCTCCAGGACTGTGTTGAAGCCGCCCCAGAACAGGACTCCTGCAACGAAGCCGCCTAGCGTGAGGAAAGCCAGCGACAGGGTGACGGGAGGACGCGTGGCCGTACGCACCCAAGGGTTCAGCCAGAACCAGGACCACGCCCTAGCAATTGCCGCCATCTCAGCGCCCCCGGGGCTCGCGCTCAACCAGCGCGTCCATGTCGACGAAGGTGTTCGGGACGAGCGGCTTCGCCCCGGTCTGCGGAACGTGGCAGGCGAGACATGAGTAGCGACGTGGGGAGACCCCGCCGAGCGTGTTTCCCTCGCGATCCTGGTAGTGCGTGACGCTGATCATCGGGGCCTGCGATTGCTCGGTGAACTTTCGAGCGTGGCAGGCCAGGCATTTGTTCGCGTTCAGGTCGAGCGCGTAACCCTCGATTGCGTGTGGGATCAGGGGCGGCTGGTCCGGATAGTTGCGCTTGCGGCGCACGTCGTCGGTGACCTGCCGCTGCATCGGCGGGGCCGGCGTTTCCTTGGTGAACGGCTCCGGACCGGTCAACCGAGGAGCATCCTGCGCGAACAGCGCCCCCGCGACGAGGCAGGCCGCACCAGTACAGGCGGAGAGCAGAAGGCGACGCATCATTCCGCCCCACGCTCGGCCGTGGCGACGCCGATCACCTTGACGGCGCACTTCTTGAAGTCGGTCTGCTTCGAGATCGGGTCTGTCGCGTCCAGCGTGGCCTTGTTGATCAGCTGGCTGGCGTCGAAGAACGGAACAAAGACGCGCCCGGGCGGCATCTTGTTGCGTCCCCGGGTCTCTACCCGGGAGCGGATCTCACCGCGCCGCGAAATGATCCGCACCTCCTGCCCACGGCGGAGACCGCGCTTCTGCGCGTCGTCGGGATGCATGAACATCACGGCGCCGGTGAAGGCCCGATAGAGCTCTGGCACCCGCATCGTCATCGAGCCCGAATGCCAGTGCTCCAGCACGCGACCTGTGACCAGCCAGAGGTCGTATTCCTGATCCGGAGCCTCGGCCGGCGGCTCGTAGGGCGCCGCCATGACGACCGCTCGGCGGTCGGGATTGCCGTAGAACTGCCAGCCGGCCCCCTTCTCGACGTAGGGGTCGTGTCCCTCGCGATAGCGCCAGCGCGTCTCCTTGCCATCGACGACGGGCCAGCGCAGGCCGCGGACCTCGTGGTAGCGGTCGAAGGGTGCGAGGTCATGGCCGTGACCGCGCCCGAACGAGGCGTACTCCTCAAACAGTCCTTTCTGGACGTAGAAGCCAAACTGCTTCGATTCGAAGTTCTCGTGGTCCGCTGCGATCTCGTCCAATCCGAAGCGGTCAACGCTGCCGTTGCGCCAAAGCACGTCGAAGAGCGATTTGCCCTTGTAATCCGGATGAGCGACCAGGATCTCCTGCGCCCAAACCTCGTCGGTCGTGAAGCGCTTGGAGAACTCCATCAGTTGCCAGAGGTCCGAGCGCGCATCGCCGGGGGCATTGACGAGCTGGCGCCACATGTGCGTCCGGCGCTCGGCATTGCCGTAAGCACCCTCCTTCTCGACCCACATGGCCGTGGGCAGCACGACGTCCGCGGCCATCGCGGTCACGGTCGGGTAGGGGTCCGAGCAGACGACGAAGTTGGCCGGGTTGCGGTAACCCGGATAGGTCTCGGTGTTCGTGTTGGGAGCCGTCTGCAGGTTGTTGTTGCACATGATCCAGTAAGCGTTGAGCTTACCGTCCTTGAGCATGCGGTCCTGCTGCACGGCATGGTAGCCGATCTCGCCGTTCAACAAGCCGGGTGGCAGCTTCCAGATCTCCTCAGCGTGCTTGCGGTGCTCGGGGTTGTTGACCTGCATGTCCGCGGGTAGGCGGTGCGAGAAGGTGCCAACCTCGCGAGCCGTTCCGCAGGCCGATGGCTGACCCGTCAGTGAAAAAGGGCTGTTTCCGGGCTCCGAGATCTTCCCAGTCAGTAAATGGATGTTGTAGACGAGGTGGTTCGCCCAGACACCGCGGACGTGCTGGTTGAAACCCATCGTCCAGAGTGACATCACTCTGATCTTCGGATCGGCGTACGTCTTTGCGAGGGTCAGGAGCCGCTCCTTCGACACCCCGGTCAGTTCTTCAGTCTTTTCAAGAGTGTACTCTCCCACCATGCGGGCATAGGCGTCGAAGTTCGACGGCTGCGACACGGCGGCCTCGTTGGCATGCGTGGCGCGCTGCTCCAGCACGTGCTCGGGCCGGAGGCCGTAGCCGATATCGGTGTTGGCAACTCGGAAGTTGACGTGGCGCTCCACGAAGTCGCGGTTCACGGCTCCGTTCTGGATGATGTAGTTCGCGACGAAGTTCAGGATGGCGAGGTCGGTCCCAGGCTGGAAGATCAGTGACTGATCCGACAGCTCGGTCGTGCGGTGCTCGTAGGTTGAGAGCGTCGCGATACGGACGTGCGGCGCGCTGAGACGGCGGTCGATGACCCGCGTCCAAAGGATCGGGTGCATCTCCGCCATGTTCGAGCCCCAGAGCACGAAGGCGTCGGCATGCTCGAAGTCGTCGTAGCACCCCATCGGCTCGTCCATGCCAAAGGTACGGATGAAGCCGACGGCGGCCGATGCCATGCAGTGGCGGGCATTCGGATCGAGGTTGTTAGATCGAAAGCCGGCCCGCATGAGCTTGGTCGCAGCATAGCCCTCGAAGATGGTCCACTGGCCCGAGCCGAACATGCCAACGGCCTTGGGCCCTTTCTCGCGCAGGACGCGCTTCCACTGCCGGGCCATTTCATCGAAGGCTTGGTCCCAGGAGACCGGCTGCAGCTCAGCGTTCTTGTCGAACTTGCCGCCGCGTACCCTCATCAATGGCTGCGTCAGCCGGTCCGCGCCATACATGATCTTCGAGAGAAAGTAGCCCTTCACGCAGTTCAGGCCGCGATTGACCTCGGCCTGCATGTCGCCGTGCGTCGCGACCACGCGACCGTCCTTCACCCCGACCATCACGCCGCAACCCGTGCCGCAAAATCGGCATGGTGCCTTTGACCACTTGAGGGCGATGTCCTCGCCGGCCGCAAGATTTTGCGCCTCGGCCGGCAGGTCGATGCCGGCGACAGCAGCCGCCGCGGCCGCGGCCTGAGCCTTGAGCAGAGTTCGACGAGACATATCCATGGTCGTTTCCTGGGTGCGGCAGGTCGCCGACCGGCGCGCCTAGTCGAAGCGGTGGTAGACAAGCGCTGTAGAGAGGACGCCGGGTAGCTCCCCGATCTCGCCCAGCCGCTGCACAACGTCGTCCTCCGTGGAGGTCTCCAGCGTGGCGACGATCTTCCCAGCGGGACTCTCCCCATGCACGTCGAGGCCCGGCATCGCCCTGAGCGAGGCCAGCACCCCGGCTAGACGCTCGGGCCGGGCGTGGACCACCAATCCGCTGACATGATGTCCACCGCCCGCTGCGCGTCCGGCGGCCGGACGGCCGGCCAGCAGGTCCCGTCGTGACAAGGACGCTTGTTCATGCGCCATCGCTCTCTCCTAGACGGGTCCTGGAGGACCAGTGAACGCGTAGTACATCCAGACGAGGAAGCCCCAGCCGGAGACCACTCCGACCGCGATAAAAGGCCATATCAGGACCGCTAAGACCAGAAAAGTCAGCAACTCTCGCGCACGGCCATCTCGTGTTGGCATTTTCTCTTGAGCCTGCTGGCTTTGCACTACCAGCCTCCCCCCGATTAGGCCTGACCCAGGCCGTGATAGCCGGAAACGAAGGTTCCGGTTCTGTTTTCAAGCGCCGCAATGACTGTCTCGCGCTGCGATAGCGAGCCGAAAAGGACACGTAAGCACGGCACCGCCGGACGCGTGTCCTCACCTGGGCGTATTGCGTGACTTAGAGCACCTATCCAAGCCGCCTTCGCTCCTGAAATTTCAACCACTTAGCGGGGGCGAAGGCGGATTGTGTTAGGGGCTTTTAGCCCGACTATCAAACGTAACAGCGGAGGGTTCGGTTCCAGGTGTTATTGATTTAGATTGGTCTCGAACGCAATTGATGGATGCTATAAATACTTGAACGCAACTCGTTTGCGCCACAGCAGACGAACGGGCTGAGTGATGAACCCCTTTGAATGTGCAGTAGTGGAGTCGCCGCGCACCCGCAAAAACTGTGTCCATTGCAGCGTCGGGGGTCTCGGAATGCGGCCTGCAAAATTCACTCTGCCGCCTTGAAGCAGAAGTTTCGTTCGCGTCCGGGTTCGGCTCCCCTTCGATTTCCTTAACGACATGCCCAGCAATGCGGGACTCTGGAGAGAGTCTATCTCAGCGATCTTTGCGCCCACGGCGGTGATTCACTTCTGTACAGAAGTGGCGGTGAACTCAGGTCCATTGTCAGAGCGAACGTGCGTTCATTCTCTCTGCCGGTACGGTCCACACACCACCTGAGAGGTCGAGTTCGTGCCACCGGGCATCCAGCACCTCGCCCGTGCGCGCGGCAGTCAGGATCGTGTACTCAAAGGCACGGGCGGCAATGCTGCCGCCGGTGCGCAGCGTCGCCAGGAACTGCGGTACATCCTTGTAGCGCAAGGCGGCGTGGTGCTCGACCCGCCGGATTTTGGACCGGGCCGGCAACAGGTTTTCAAGATGGCCGCGCCAAGGTGCGGGGTCATCACCAGTGCGATACCCGCGGGTGCGAGCCCAATCCAGGATGGCTTCGATCCGCCCTCGCAACCGGTTGGCGGTCTCAGACTTGTTCGTCCAGATCGGCTCCAGCACCCTCATCACCCACCTCGTGTCCACCGCCGCCACGGGCGAATCACCGAGCACAGGATGAAGGTAGGTCTCCAGTGTCGAGCTCCACTGCATGGCGTGCTTGGCATTGCGCCAGCTAGCCCGGTGGGTCGAGATGTAGGTTTCGGCAGACTGGCGGAACGTCATCGCGTGCGCCGCCTTGGCCGCGAGATCTTGGCGCTTCGCCTTTCGCGCCTCAATCGGGTCGATCCCCTCCGCGCATAACTTTCGGCGGACAAGTGCCTTGTCGCGGGCCTCCGCGAGCGAGAATGGCGAGGCTGAGCCGAGCCCCATAGCTCGCGCCCTGCCGCGCAGGGTGAAGCGGAAGATCCAGCTCTTGGCTCCGTTGCCCGTCACCTGTAGCCACGGGCCGCCACCGTCGCCGGACATCCCCGGCGTCCTCAGCGTCGCGACCCTCACGGTGGAAAGCGTCCCGGTCATGCCTGCTGTTCTCACGCTCCTCCCCGCACCGTCATCGCGCGTTTCGGCGAGCTCCTGCGGCGCATCACGGACGACGGGCTGTGCCTTCCTCGGCCATTCAAGGGACTTAGCGGTCACATGCGCACCAGTACGGACGGTCAGCTCGCGGAGGTCTTCTCCGCCTTCCTCAAGCTCGGCCTAACCTCCTTCGGCGGCCCGATCGCGCATCTCGGCTATTTCCGCGACGAACTCGTCCTGCGCCGCCGCTGGATCGACGAGGAGGCCTACGCGGACCTGGTGGCCCTGTGCCAGTTCCTGCCGGGGCCGGCGTCGAGCCAGGTCGGGTTCTCCCTCGGCATCCTGCGCGGCGGGGGCTGGCGGGCGGGCTCGCGGCCTTCGCGGGCTTCACCCTCCCCTCCGCCCTCCTCCTCGTCGCGGTCGCCCTGGGGGCGGGGCGGCCCCGGCCCCCTGGCGGCGGGGGTGCTGCACGGGCTGAAGCTCGTCGCGGTGGCGGTGGTGGCGCAGGCGGTCTGGGGCATGGCGCGGACCCTCGCGCCCGACCGGCCCCGCGCCGGCCTGGGCCTCGCCGCGCTCTGGCTCGTCGTGCTGCTGCCCGGCGCCGCGGGCCAGCTCGGCGCCATCGCGCTCGGCGCCGCGGGCGGGCTCCTCCTCTGCCGGGGGCCGGGCGCGGGCTCCGGGCACGCCGCCGCCTTCCCGGTCTCGCGGCGGACCGGCCTCGCCTCCCTCGCCCTCTTCGCCGCGCTCCTGGTCCTGCCGGGGTCCGTGGCCGCGCTGACCGGCTCCGGGGCGCTCGCCGCCTTCGACGCCTTCTACCGGGCGGGCGCCCTGGTCTTCGGCGGCGGCCACGTGGTGCTGCCGCTGCTGCAGGCCTCCCTGGTCGGGCCGGGCTTCGTCACCACCGACGCGTTCCTGGCCGGCTACGGCGCCGCCCAGGCCGTGCCGGGGCCGCTCTTCACGGTCGCGGCCTATCTGGGCGCCGTGCTGCAGGGGGCTCCGGGGGGAGTTCCCGGGGCGGCGCTCGCGCTGGCGGCGATCTTCCTGCCGGGCCTGCTGCTGGTGCTCGGCACCCTGCCCTTCTGGGATGCCCTGCGGGCGCGGCCCGGTGCCCAGGCCGCCATGCGCGGCACCAACGCCGCCGTGGTCGGGATCCTCGCCGCGGCCCTGCACGACCCGGTCTGGACCAGCTCCGTCCACTCCCCCCGCGACATGGCGGTCGCCGCGACCGGCTTCGTGCTCCTGACCGTCGGGCGCGCCCCGCCCTGGCTCGTGGTGCTGCTGAGCGCGGCTGCGGGGGCGCGGCTCGGCCCCTGATTCGACATCCGACGGATTGCGTCCGCCATGCGGATGTCGGCTTCGCTCACGCGCCGCGCGGGCTTGGCAGACGCTGTCCGGACGTGATCGTCCGGACAGCGTGTGAGTCAGGCGGCCCGCACGCTCGCCAGGAAGCGGGCGACCTCGGCCCCGAGCCGCTCCGACTGGTGCGAGAGCTCGCCGGCCGAGGCGAGCACCTGCGCGGCCGCGCCGCCGGTCCGCTCGGCCGTGCCCGCCACGCCCGCGATGGTGCAGGTGACCGTGCTGGTGCCGGTGGAGGCCTGGGACACGTTGCGCACGATCTCCTGGGTCGCCGCCGCCTGCTCCTCCACGGCCGCCGCGATGGTGGTCGACACGCTGCTGATCTCGCGGATGCGGGCCGAGATCGAGCCGATCGCCGAGACGGCCTGGCCGGTCGCGTCCTGGATCTGGCCGATCTGGGCCGAGATGTCGCTCGTCGCCCGGGCGGTCTGGCTGGCGAGCTCCTTGACCTCGGCGGCCACCACCGCGAAGCCGCGCCCGGCCTCGCCGGCCCGCGCCGCCTCGATCGTGGCGTTCAGCGCGAGGAGATTGGTCTGGCTCGCGATCGAGGAGATGAGCCCGACCACGTCGCCGATCCGGGTCGCCGCTTGGCTGAGCTGCTGCACCAGCCGCCCCGTCTCCTCCGCCTCGCCCACCGCGACCTGGGCGAGGCCGGCCGAGCCCGAGACCTGCCGGCCGATCTCCTGCACGGAGGTGCCGAGTTCCTCCGCGGCCGCCGCCACCGTGCCGACATTCGTCGACGCCTCCTCGGCCGCCGCCGCGACGCTGGAGGATTGCAGCGCGGTCTCGCTCGCCGCCGCCGCCATGGTCTCGGCCGTGGCCCGCAGCCCGGTGGCGGAGGAGGAGACGAGGCCCACGATGCCGCCGACCGCCCGCTCGAACTCCACCGCGAGGCTCGTCATGGCCTCCCGGCGGGCCGCCGCGGCCGCCACCTCGGCGACGCGCCGCCGCTCGGCCTCGTCGGCGGCCGCCCGCGCCACCATCGTCTTGATCCGCTCCACGGCCCGGCCGATAGCACCGATCTCGTCGCCGCGCCGGGCCTCGGCGATCTCGGCGTCGATCTCGCCGGCGGCCATCCGCTCGAGCACCCCGACGAGCCGCCCGATCGGCCGCGTGATCCCGATCACCCCGACCACGATCGCCGCGAGGATGCCGACGAGCAGGGCGAGCGCGCTGACGACGATCAGGCTGCGGCGGGTCGCGTTGGTCTCCTCCGTGAGCTCCTCGTCGCGCCGGCTCGCCACGGCCGACATCTCGCCCGCGAGGGCCTCGCCGCCCGCCACGAGCGCGTCGAAGATCGGATCGACCGCGCGGTGAACGACGGCGAGCGCCTCGGCGTTGCGGTTCGCCATCCCGAGCCGGCGCACCTCCTTCACCTCGCTCACGAAGCGCTGGATCAGGCTCCGCTGCTCGTCGGCCCAGGCCACGTAGCGGGGAGCCTGCCGGCGCAGGGCCTCGAGCGCCTTCTCGATCTCCGGCAGCGCCGCCTGGAACCCGGCATCGGCGTGCGCCATCTGCGCCTCCTCGGTCTCGGCGATCACCCGGTAGGCCCAGTAGTTCAGCTCGAAGATCATCCGGTTGAGCCGATGCGTCGTCGCCGTGGCGTTCTCCTCCTCGCCGATCAGCCGCGTATAGGCATCGTCGATGTAGCTCATTCGGCCCTGGGCGTACCACACGACGCTGCCCACGATGGCGCCGATCAGCAGGATGACGCTGATGAGCTTACCCAGAACCTTGATGTTGCGGAGTTTCATAACGGTTTTCCCAAGGGCGCCTGACCCATGGTTAGAAATTGGATTAGCGCGCTTAAATAAGTGTAAATTCCGGGGTACCCCCCGATTCGACCAGCATAATCTCGTTCTCGCACGGGTGGACTATGCTGAACGGCGTACATCCTCCTGAGGAATCGAGGAACAGGCCGGGGCCGTGCGCCGAGCTGATGCGGCGGCTCCTCACGCCCGACCGGCAGCGGCCCGGTTCGACGACGCGCGGGGACGTGGCGCCCGCGGCCAAGCACCCTATCTTAGCCGCCGGCCCCTCGGGCCCCCTCGCGGCACAGGATGTCCTGATGGAAGACGTCCCTCCCCTCCCCTCGGCCGATCCGCGCTTCGCCCATCTGCCGATTCACGACCGCCACGCCTACGCGGACACGCTCGACCTCGTCGGCGAGGCCGGCGCGGCGCGGCTGCTCGACCGGCTGATCGCGCAGCTCGACGCCGCCTTCCAGGATGGGGCGGACCGGGAGCGCGTGGCGCGGGAGGCCCACGCCCTGATCTCGACCTCCGGCCTCCTCGGTTGCCCGCGCCTCTCGGAGACCTGCCGGGATCTGGAGGAGGCCGCGAAGGCGGGCATCCCGCTGGAGGAGCGGCTCGCCGGGATCCGCCGCATCCGCGACCTCACGGCCGCGGCCCTGCGCACCGTGCGGCAGGGCGGGGCGGGAGACCCGGCCGGTTGAGGCCCGCCGGGGGCCTCGGGCCCGCCGGCCCCTACGGCCCGCGCGGCTCGGTCCCCAGGGTGCGGTCGAAGAAGGCCGCGATCTCGCCGAAGACCTCGCGGGTCTCGGGCGCGTCCGGGTTGAACAGGTACTGCGCGTGGCTCATGCCCTCGAAGACCTGGAGGGAGGCCTCGACGCCGGCTTGGCGCAGCTTGCGGTGGGTGCGCACCGTGTTCGACAGGAAGAGGTCGCGGGTGCCGGTGGTGAGGATGGCGGGCGGCAGGCCGCGGAAATCGCCGTAGATCGGCGAGAGGAGCGGGTCCTTGAGGTCGTGCCCGGCGGCGTAGAGGCGGGCGACGTGGGTGAGCGTGCCCTCGTAGGAGACCAGCACGTTGTCGAGCCACTCGTTGGCCTTGTAGCTGTCGCCGGTCTCGGTGAGGTCCGACCAGGGCGTGCCGGGGGCGATGGCGGCGGGCAGCGCCACCCCCTCCTGCTTGGCCCGCAGCATCAGGGCGAGCGTCATGGCGCCCCCGGTCGAGGTGCCGAACACCGCCATGTTCTCGGGGCGCTGCAGGGTGAGCGCGGCCTTCCACACCGCCATCGCGTCGTCGAGGGCGGCCGGGAAGGGCGCGTCCGGCGGCATGCGGTAGTCGAAGGAGATCACCGTGAAGCCGCCGAACGCCGCCATCAGCACCGCCTCGACGGTGCCGGCCTCGCCCGGGTTGTGGACGTAGCCGCCCCCGTGGATGTGGACGAGGAGGCGGTTGCGGTTGCGCTCGGGCAGGTCCCGGGGGGCGATGATCCAGGCCTTCACGCCCCCGATCACCTCCGGGGTCGCGATCACGCCGAGGCGCTCGCGCAGGGCCGGCAGGGAGGCGGCCGCCTGGGCAGCGAGCCGCGCGACCAGGGCCTTCCACTCGGCCACGCCGTCCGGGTTGGCGTTCCAGGCCGGAGACCGGTACGGGGCCGCGATGGCCGCCTGGAATTCCGGGCTGACCGTGCCGGGCACCGGGATGCGCCGGCCCGGCACCGTCCGCGGGCCGGGCTTGCCATTGGCGGCGCTCTGCTCGGCTTCGAGCCGGGCGAAATCCGGTGCGCTCGCCGTCGGCGCCTGCGGACCGGCCGCCGGCGCGTTGGCCGCGGGCGACGGGATGCTGGCCGCGGGCGACGGGATGCTGGCCGCGGGCGCTTGGACGCTGGCCGCGGGCGCTTGCGCGCCGGCCGAAGGCGCCTGGGGGGCCGCCGGGGTCTGGGCCCGCACTGCCGGCACGGCCCCGACGAGGAGCAGGGCCGTGGACAGCGTCACGGCAGGCCGACGGATCATGGGCGGAGCCTCTTCGTCCGGGAGCGTCTTCGCGGGCGGCGCGCAGCGAGCACGAATGCACGCACCGGGCCAGGTGGGCAAGGGCGCGGGCAAGGGCGCGGGCAAGGGCGCTTGCGCGCGCGGCACGGCGCGGATCGGGAGCCGGCGGCGTGTCGCCGTCACCACGGCCGGCGGGGATCGGGCCCCGGCCCGGGTTGCCGTCTGGCCTTTGCCGCAACCGGCCGTTAGGAGGAGCCGAATGGGGTTGACCCGGTTGCGCTGACCGGGACCCTGACGAGACCAGCGGGGAGACCGATGTTCGTCCGCACCAGAGCCCGGCTCGCCGGAATCAGCCTCGCCGCCGCGGCGGCGCTCCTCGGCGGCTGCGTCAACAACCCGCTCTCCCAGACCGGCGGCGTCCTCCCGGCGGGGGAGATCGGCCCGCCCCCCTCCGCCCGCGCGGATCTGCGCACGCCGGCCCGGAGCGCGGCGGCGACGGATCCCGACCAGGTGGTGGCCAGCGAGCCGACGCGGCGCCTCAACATCCCGACCGCGGCCCGCGGGGCCGGCGGCGCGGACTCCCAGGCCCGCCGCATCCGCCGCGAGGACCTGGAGGATTACAAGCCGTCGGGCGGCGGGGGCGGCGGATTGCAGCCCTCCCTCGGCTCCGGCGGCGCGGTCGGGGTCGGCGGGCGCTTCTGAGCCTCGCCGGATCTCGTCCTATTGTCTGGCGGACAATGGAGTTCTCCCGGCCCGGGAATGCTCTAGTTTGAGCCCCCGCGGGAGGGGCCCGCCACCGAGGCCCCTCCGCCGGAGGAACCCCGCATGATCAAGACCGTCGCATCCGCCGCCGCGCTCCTGGCGCTGTCGGCGCTTCCCGCGCTCGCCCTCGAAGCCTCCAAGACCCAGGACATCGCCGCCCCGCCCGCCAAGGTCTGGGCCACGATCGGCGATTTCTGCGGCATCGGGCAGTGGCACCCCGCCGTCGAGAAATGCGTCCTCTCCGAGAAGGGCGGCAAGCCGATCCGGACGCTCAGCCTCAAGGGCGGCGGCACCATCGTCGAGGAGCAGGTGCGCCGCGACGACAAGGCGATGAGCTACACCTACACGATCCTGGAGAGCCCGCTGCCGGTATCCGGCTATGAATCGACCATCGCGGTCAAGCCCGCGGGGGGCGGCTCGACCGTGAGCTGGTCCGGCTCCTTCAAGGCCAAGGGCGCCGACGACGCCACCGCCAAGGGCGCCATCCAGGGCATCTACGATTCCGGCTTGGCCGCCCTGGCCGCGAAGGCGAAGTAGGACGGCCCGGGCAGGGCCGAGGGACGTCGGGTCGCCGACCCGCCTCCCGCCCGCGGGCGGGAGGCGGGCGGCTCGCCTCAGGTCCCTCCGGCCGCCTCCGCCTGACCGCGGCGGCGGCGCTGCTGGCCGAGGCCGAGCGTCCGGGCGAGCTGCGAGCGCTGCTCGGAATAGCTCGCCGAGGTCATCGGGTAGTCGGGGGGCAGGCCCCACTTCCGGCGATAGCTCTCCGGCGTCAGCCCCCGCATCGTCAGGTGGCGCCGGAGCGTCTTGTACGGCTTCCCATCCTCGAAGCTGATGAGGAAGTCGTGGTTGATCGAGCGGCGGATCTCCGCCGCCGTCGCCTTCTGGGGCGGCTCGGCCGGCCTGACCCCCTCGGCGATCCCGACGAGGGCGCTGTGCACCTCCCGGATCAGCCGGACGAGCTCCCCTGTCTGCACGTGGTTGTTGGAGACATAAGCGGAGATCACGTCGGCCGTGAGCGTGATCGCCGATTCCCGTTTGTCGCTTGTGCCGTCCATGCGCCCACGACCTTAAGGCTTGGTGAACCAAAGAACGATTCTGGCCTTAGGTAATCGCGGAGAAAAAGACAAGGCCGTGAGTCCGTTTTCCCAGTCTAGATTGAACCCCATTGTATACAGGGGTAGGGCATACGGATGTCCAAGGAACCGCCCGCCGCGGGGGCGAGGTTCCAGACGGCCGATTCTGGGGCATCAGACCGGCCGGCCGACCTCTCTTCGGGCGGTTTATTCCGGCCCTCCGGGCGCGGCCGACAGGATGTTTTAACAAAGGATAACGACGAGGGCCGCAGCGAGCCGATCTTCGGCCTGGTGCCGCCGACGCGCCCCGGGGAGCGGGCGGGATTGCCTGACGGCGCGGCAGGGGGGCTAGAGCACGGGACGGCGGGGCGCGCAGCGGTCCCGCCCCGGAAAGCCGTCGGACGCGACGGGAGGCGGGCGCCGCTCTCACCGCCGGCGATCGGCCCGGATCGAACCAAGTCGAGGAACGCCCGATGAGTTCGACGCAGACGCGTGCCCCCGCGGGCGAGCCCGACGCCCTCAATGTGCCGGTGGAGGATGCCAGCCTCGCGGCGTTCTACCGGGACATGACCGTGCCGGAGCGCCGCACCTTCTGGGCCTGCGCGTCGGGCTGGGCGCTCGACGGCATGGACTTCATGATCTACCCCCTCGTCATCGGCACCATCATCAAGCTGTGGGGCGTCGATGCCGGCACGGCGGGGCTCGCCGCCACCGTGACGCTGCTCGCCTCGGCGCTGGGGGGCTGGCTCGCCGGCTACCTCGCCGACCGGATCGGCCGGGTCCTGACGCTGCAGATCACCATCCTGTGGTTCTCGGTCTTCTCGCTCGTCTGCGCCGTCACGCAGGACTTCACGCAGCTGCTCGTCGCGCGCGCCCTCCTCGGCCTCGGCTTCGGCGGCGAGTGGGCGGCGGGCGCCGTGCTGATGGGCGAGACGATCCGGGCGCAGTATCGCGGCCGGGCGGTCGGCTCCGTGCAGTCGGGCTGGGCGGTCGGCTGGGGCCTCGCCGTGCTGGCCCAGGCGGTGCTGTTCTCCGCGCTGCCGCCGGAGACGGCGTGGCGCTGGATGTTCGTGATCGGCGCGGCGCCGGCCCTACTGGTCTTCTACCTGCGGGCCTACGTGCAGGAGCCGCAGGTCGCGGCCGAGACGCGGGCGCGGGCCGCGGCGGCGGGCGACCGCCCCTCCCTCTGGGAAATCTTCTCGGGACCGATGCTGCGCACCACGCTGCTCGCCTCCCTAATGGCGGCGGGCTGCCAGGGCGGCTACTACGCGATCACCACCTGGCTGCCGCGCTTCCTCACCACGGAGCGCCACCTCTCGATCGTCTCCTCGACGGGCTACCTCGCGGCGCTGATCGTCGGTTCCTTCGCCGGCTACCTCGTGGGGGCGTGGCTCGCCGACCGGCTCGGGCGCCGGCCCCTCTTCCTGATCTTCTCGCTCGGCGCCATCGCGGTGGTCCTGGCCTACACCCAGCTGCCGCTCTCGAACGCCGTGCTGTGGGTGCTGGGCTTCCCCCTCGGCTTCTTCGCCTCGGGCTACTTCTCGGGGATGGGGGCCTTCCTGACCGAGCTCTACCCGACGCGGCTGCGCGGGTCGGGCCAGGGCTTCTGCTACAATTTCGGCCGCGGCATCGGGGCCCTGTTCCCGGCCCTCGTCGGCTACCTCTCGGCCGGGATGTCCCTCGCCTCGGCGATCGCGATCTTCGCCGCCGCGGCCTACGGGGTGTTCTTCCTGGCGGCCTTCGCGCTGCCCGAGACGCGCGGGAAGGTGCTGCACGCCGATGCCTGAGATCCGCGACTGCCCCGGCCCCGACCCGCATCCCCGCGCGGCCCGCCGCTTCGCGGTGCCGGCCGGCGCGACGGACACCCACGCCCACGTGATCGGGCTGCCCCCGCCTACCCCTTCGTGGCCGCCCGCAGCTACACGCCGCCCGCCGCGACCCCGCAGGCCTACCTCGCCATGCTGGACGCCACCGGCATGACCTACGGCGTGCTGGTGCAGGTGAGCGTCCACGGCACCGACAACCGGCTGATGGTCGAGACCCTGCGCGCCCATCCGCGCCGGCTGCGCGGCATCGCGGTGATCCCCCTCGGCCTGCCCGATCGCGACCTCGCGGCCCTCAAGGAGGCGGGCGTGGTGGGCCTGCGCCTCAACGTCCTGTACGGCGGCGGCATCGGCTTCGATCAGGTCGAGGCCTACGGGGCGCTCGCCCGCGAGATGGGCTGGCACCTGCAATTCCTGATCGACGCCCGCCAGCTGCCGCCGCTCGCCGACCGGCTGTCGCGGCTGCCGGTGCCCTTCTGCGTCGACCATATGGGGCACATGCCGACGGGCTGCGGCACGCAGGATCCGGGCTTCCGGACCCTCGTGGGGCTGGTGCGGGACGGGGCCTTCGTGAAGCTCTCGGGGGCCTACCGGATGAGCGCGCAGCCCCTGCCCTATTCCGACACGGTGCCCTTCGCCCGCGCCCTGATGGCGGCGGCGCCCGAGCGCTGCGTCTGGGGCTCGGACTGGCCGCACGTGGCGCACTGGGATCCGATGCCGAATGTCGGCGACCTCCTCGACCTCCTGGCCGTGTGGGTGCCGGACGAGCCCGCCCGCCACCGCGTCCTGGTGGAGAACCCGGCCCGGCTCTACGGCTTCCCGGCCGTCAGCCCCGGGGGCTGAAGCCCATCGCGTAGATCACCAGGGCGACCGCGATCACCAGCAGGACGAGCCCGAACAGGGCCGGGCGCACCCGATTGGTGGTTCTCTCGGGCTTGTCGCTGGGCAGGGCCATCGGCTCGCGTCTCTCTCCGGGGTCTCGACCCCGGCCCAACGTCCCGCCCGGGCGCGGGTTCGCGCCCCGGCCAAAATACCCACCCTGAGTTTATCCGGCGGTGTCCTCGCCGATGTAGTCGCGCCAGATCGCGCCGCCGCCGAGGCCGGCCGTGAAGGCGGCGTGGGCCTCGCGCTCGGCCTGCGTCAGGCGGCTGCGCACGGCGCGGGGCACGTGGGCGGCGGGTCCGCCCAGGGTCGCCACCCGGACGGTGCTCGCCACGTCGAGCGTCAGGCCGAGGCTGGTCTGCTTGCCGCCGAGGAGCTCGATGTAGACTTCGGCCAGGATCTGGGCGTCGAGGAGCGCCCCGTGCTTGGTGCGGCGGGAATTGTCGATCCCGTAGCGGGCGCACAGCGCGTCGAGATTGTTGGCGGCGTTCGGATGCTTGCGCCGGGCGAGCGCCAGGGTGTCGACCACGCCCGCGAGGTCGATGGCCGGCGGGGCCGCGTCGCCGAGGCGGGCGTACTCGGCGTTGAGGAAGCCGACGTCGAAGGCGGCGTTGTGGATGACGAAGGTGGCGTCGCCGCAGAAATCGAGGAAGGCCGGCAGGATCGCGGCGAAGGGCGGCTTGTCGGCCAGGAACGCGTCCGCGAGGCCGTGCACCGCGAGCGCGCCCTGCGAGACCGGGCGCTGCGGGTTGATGTAGCGGTGGAATTCCCGTCCGGTCGGAATGTGGTTGAGGAGCTCGATGCCGCCGATCTCGACGAGGCGGTCGGTCTTCGCGTCGGTCCCGGTGGTCTCGGTGTCGAGGACGATCTCGCGCAGCATGCCGGCTCCCCGTGGTGGTCCCCTCCGGATAACCGGAAATCCTTTCCCCGGCCCTGCGCCCGATGCCCGTCCGCCGAGGCCTCGGCCGCGTTCGCCGCAGGGGTCGCCGGTTCGGCTCAAGGCCGCCGCGCGAGGGTCCCGGCCCGCACCGCCGCGATCAGCGCGTCGACCTGGGCCTGCGCGCGCGGGAAGCCCTCGCCGGTCTCGATGAGGGCGTCGGCGCGCCGCCGCTTCTCGGCATCCGGCATCTGCTTGCCCAGGATCGCCGCGAAGGTCGCCTCGGTCATGCCGGGGCGGGCCAGGACGCGGGCGCGCTGCACCTCGGCCGGTGCGGTCACCACCGCGACCGCGTCGCAGCGCGCCTCGCCCCCGGTCTCGAAGAGCAGCGGCACGTCGAGGACGACGAGGTCCGCCCCCGCATGGGCGGCCAGGAAGGCGGCCTCCGCCTCGCGGACCAGCGGGTGGACGAGGCGCTCCAGCCGCCCCAGGCGGTCGGGGCGGTCGAGCACCGCGGCGCGCAGGCGCGCGCGGTCGACCGCGCCGTCCGCCGCCAGCGTGCCGGGAAAGGCCTCGCCGATCCGCGCCGCCGCCTCGCCGCCCGGCCCGTAGAGGGCGTGCACGCAGGCATCCGCGTCGTGGACCGGGACGCCGCGGGCGCGGAACATCGCCGCCGTGGCGCTCTTGCCCATGCCGATCGAGCCGGTCAGGCCGAGGATGAAGGGCCGGGTCACCGGCGCCCCTCGAGATCCGCCACGACGAGGGCCCGCAGCTCCGGGGTGACGCGCGGCGTCACCCCGAACCAGCGCGCGAAGCCCGGCACCGCCTGGTGCAGCAGCATGCCGAGCCCGTCGACGGCGCGCAGCCCCCGCGCCCGCGCGGCGGCGAGGAGCGGGGTTTCCAGCGGCACGTAGACGATGTCGGCGACCGCCGCCTCCGGCGGCAGGCCCGACAGGTCGAGGTCGAGGGCGCCCGCCCCCGCCATGCCGAGCGAGGTGGTGTTGACGAGGAGCCCCGTCCCGCCCGTCAGCGCCGGGAGATGCGCCCAGGCGACCGCCTCGATCCGGGTCGGGTCGAGGGCGCGCAGGGCCTCGGCGCGCGCGGCCGTGCGGTTGGCGACGCGCAGATGCGGCAGGCCGCGCTCCAGGAGCCCGACCAGGATGGCGCGGGCCGCGCCCCCGGCCCCGAGCACCAGGACGGCCCGGCCCGCGTCGGTCCCGGTGGTCCGCGGCCAATCCGCGCCGAGGCTCGCGTCGAGATGGGCGAGGAAGCCCGGCGCGTCGGTGTTGTCCCCGTGCAGCCGGCCCGCGGCGTCGAGGCTCAGGGTGTTGACGGCCCCGATGCGCTCGGCCCGCGGGGTCAGCAGAGCGGCGCCCCGGAAGGCCGCCTCCTTGTGCGGGATGGTCACGTTGCCCCCGACGAAGCCCCGCTCCGGGAAGTCCCGCAGGAAGGCCGGGAAGGCCTCGGGCGCCACGTCGACCCGCTCGTAGCGTCCGGGGAGGCCGTGCGCCGCGAGCCAGTGGCCGTGGATCAGGGGGGAGCGGGAATGGGCGATCGGGTGGCCGACCACGAAGGCCTTCGGCAGGGAGGTCATGGGAGGGGGTCATGGGAGGGGGTCATGGGAGGGAGGTCATGGGTCAGAAGCTCAGGAGACCCCGCGCCCGCAGGCGCGCGAGGAGGGGCAGGAGCGGCAGGCCGAGGATGGTCGCGTGGTCGCCCTCGATCCGCTCGAACAGGTGGATGCCGAGCCCTTCGAGCTGGTAGGCGCCCACGCTCGCGGCGACGGCCGGCCCGGCGGCCGCCAGGTAGGCGTCGATCGCCGCCCCGTCGAGCGGGCGCAGGGTCAGGCGGGCGCTCACCACGAAGCGCTCCGCCACAGCCCCGTCGAGGGCGAGCGCCACGGCGGAATGGAGCGCGTGGCTGCGGCCCTGCAGCGCCGCGAGATGGGCCCGCGCCGCCCCGAGATCGGCCGGCTTGTGGAGGAGCGTGCCGTCGAGATCGAGCACCTGGTCGGCCCCGACCACCGCCCGCCCGGGCGCGTCCCGGGCGACGGCGGCGCACTTCGCCTCCGCCAGGGCGAGGGCGAGGTCGGCGGGCGGCAGGCCGCCGCAGGCCGCCTCGACGGCGCGCTCGTCGATGCCGGACGCGCGCGTCTCGACCGGCAGCCCGGCGGCTTCGAGGAGGGCGCGGCGGGTCGCGCTGGCCGAGGCGAGGAGGAGCGGGGCCGAGCCCCGCCAGGGCGAGGGCGCCGGGGCGGGCGGGGCGGTCATGGGCCGGAACCGGAGAGAACCATGCGGCACTCTCTGCCGGTTCCGGACGAAACCGCAAGCGCCCGGGCCCCGCGTCGCGCAGCGCAGCGGCCGCCGGTTCGGCGGCGACCGCGCGGCGCACCCGCCCTGGTCAGGCCGCCAGCGTGAGCCGGCCGCCGGCGTCGCGCCGGAGGGCCTCCGCCAGGGCGGCGCGGGCGGCCTCCACGTCGGCCTCCCGCCGGGTCGCCTGCGCGAGGAGGAGGCGCTTGTGCACGTCGAGCCAGTGGATGCCCGAGCGCACCACCGGAAGGCGCTCGCGCTCCACGAAGCGGCGCGCCTCCTCGACGGTGGCGAGGTCGAGGACCGGACCCGAGGCGGGCACGACGCGCAGGCCCGGCGCGAACGGGAGGGGAGGAAGGGAGGTCATCGGCGAGCGCCCCTTGCGGTGGAGAGCCGCGATTGATGGCCCCGAAGATGGCCGCGCGAAGGCACCTTGGCCGTGAGGCCAAGGCACCTTGGCCGTCAGGCCGAGGCACCTTGGCCGTCAGGCGAAGGCACCTTGGCCGAGGCCCTTCGGCCGCCGCGGCGCTACTCGGCGATGAACCTGAGCCGGTGCTCCCGGTGCAACTCGACGATGGCGGCGGCCGTCTCCTCGATCGAGCGGCGGGTCACGTCGATCACCGGCCAGCGGTGCTTGGCGAAGAGCCGGCGCGAGACCGCCACCTCGTTCGCGACCGCCTCGTGGTCGACATAGGCGGTGGAATCGTCGGCCTTGAGGCTGAGCAGCCGGTTCTGCCGGATCTGGACGATCCGCTCGGGCGAGGCGAGGAGGCCGACGATCAGGGGCTTGCGCGCCGCCTCCAGGGCCGGCGGCAGGGGCACGCCGGGCACGAGCGGAATGTTGGCGGTCTTCAGGCCGCGATTGGCGAGGTAGATCGAGGTCGGCGTCTTCGAGGAGCGGCTGACGCCGAGCAGGATCACGTCCGCGTCGTCGAGGTCGAGCGGCAGGTTGCCGTCGTCGTGCGCGAGCGTGAAGTTCATCGCGTCGATGCGCTTGAAGTACTCGGCGTTCAGCATGTGCTGGGCGCCGGGCCGCGCCGTCGAATGCGCCCCGAGATAGGATTGCAGCAGGCCGTGCACCGGCTGGAGCACGGAGAGGTAGGGCGAGCTCGTGGCCCGGCAGGCCTCCTCCAGGCGCTCGGTGAGGTCCTGGCCGACCAGCGTGTAGAGCACGATCCCCGGCGCCTGCTCGATCTCGTTGATCACCCGCTCGAGCTGCGCGGCGGAGCGCACCAGGGGATAGACGTGCTCGATGGCCGAGACGCCCTCGTACTGGGCGGCGGCGGCGCGCCCGACATTGATCAGGGTCTCACCGGTGGAGTCGGAGACGAGATGGAGATGGAAGTAGCTGCGGACCACGATCGCTCCCCGGGGCCGACGTCCCGCCGCGTGTTCGTCCACATTCGGCCTTCAGGGAGTCGATCAGTGTGGATAATCCGGCCGATCAGCCAGGTCCAGGCGAGGAGGCGCGCGGTTTGTCGACTCCGCTGTCAACAGGCGCGCGGCGGCGCTGAGGCCGGACGGGCCGCGTGGGAGAATCCGGGACGCGTCCGGCGATTCCGCACCGCTCCCCCGGGCAAGCTCCTCGCGAGCCTCGCGATCCCTGAAACCTAGAGCCAATCCGTTAAAGGCCTCTTAACGGCGCCGCGGTGGGGATGGGGTGTGGACGCCGCGCACCCCCCGGGATTCGGGGGTCCAGAAGAAGAATCAGACTCAAGAGTCTTTCTTTCCTTCTTTTTTTCTCGTCCGAGAGGGTCGCGCCGGGACCGGCTTGCGGAGGGCCGGCGGGCGGGCGACGACGCGTCGGGCTGGTATCCTGGCCGCTCTCCGGTCATAGGGGGAAGCCGAGGGGCTTTGGGGGAGGCGCGGGGGAGATGGGCGAGAGCGAGCGCGAGGCGCGGCCGGTCCTGCGGGTTCTGAGCGGCGAGAGCCTGTCCCCTCCTCCGGCCTGGATGATGCGGCAGGCGGGCCGCTACCTGCCGGAATACCGGGAGCTGCGGGCGAAGGCCGGCTCCTTCCTCGACCTCTGCTACACGCCGGATTTCGCCACCGAGGTCACGCTGCAGCCGATCCGCCGCTTCGGCTTCGAGGCGGCGATCCTGTTCTCCGACATCCTGGTGGTGCCCCACGCCCTCGGCCAGGGCGTGCGCTTCGTCGAGGGCGAGGGGCCGCGCCTCGACGCGCTCGAGGACCCGGCGGCGTTCGGGACCCTGCGCGGGGCCGGCGACGCGCGGGTGATGGACCACCTCGCCCCGGTCTTCGAGACGGTGAGCCGCCTGCGCGCGGCGCTGCCCCGCGAGACCACCCTGCTCGGCTTCTGCGGCGCGCCCTGGACGGTGGCGAGCTACATGATCGGCGGGCGCGGCACCCCCGACCTCGCCCCGGCCCGCGCCCTGGCGGCCCGGGATCCGGCGCTCCTCGACGGGCTGATCGAGCGGCTCGTCGCGGTCTCGACCGAGTACCTCGCCCGCCAGATCGAGGCGGGGGCGGACGCCGTGCAGATCTTCGAGAGCCACGGCGGCACCCTGCCGGGGATGCCGGAGGGCGAGGCCGGCGACGCGCTCACCCGCTGGAGCCTCGGGCCGATCGCCCGGATCGTCGCCGGCCTGCGGGCGCGGGTGCCGGGGGCGCGCGTCATCGTCTTCCCGCGCGGCACCGGCCTCGACGGCCATGCCCGGACGCTCGCCGCGACCGGCGCCGACGCGGTCGGGGTCGACTGGGACGTGGACCTCGCTGCCCTGCGCGGGCGGCTGCCGGGGCGCGCCGTCACCCAGGGCAACCTGCATCCCCACACGCTGATCGCGGGCGGGGCGGCGCTCGACGCGGCGGTCGACGCGATCCTCGCCGCGACCGCGGGCCTGCCCCACATCTTCAATCTCGGCCACGGCATCACGCCGGAGACGCCGATCGCCCATGTCGAGCGCATGCTCGCGCGGCTGCGGCGCTGAGCAGGATGGCCCGTTTCGATTCTGCTTGGATCGGTGTGGCCGCATCGTTGCCGGCGCCGCACCGGCCACCGCTTCGGCGCGTGATCCCTGGATCTCTGTCCTGCCGGGAGACCGATGCTCTATCTCTGGATCAAGGCCGCGCACGTCGTCGCGCTGATCGCCTGGATGGCCGCCATGCTCTACCTGCCGCGGCTCTTCGTCTACCACGCGGGCCTGCCGGCGGGCTCGCCGCAGGGCGAGACCTTCAAGGTGATGGAGCGGCGCCTCGCCAAGGCGATCATGACTCCGGCCATGATCGCGACCTGGGTGCTCGGCCTGACCCTCGCCTGGATGAGCGGCGCCTACGCGCAGGGCTGGCTCCACGCCAAGTTCGCGCTGGTGCTCGCGATGAGCGGCCTGCACGGCTGGTTCGCGCGCATGGTCAAGGACTTCGCGGCCGACCGGAACACCCGGGCGCCGACCTTCTACCGGGTGGTCAACGAGGTGCCGACGCTGCTGATGATCGGTATCGTGATCCTGGCGATCGTGAAGCCGTTCTGAGGAGGGCGACCGCATGGAGACGCGCCGTCTCACCCTGACGCTGCCGGACCGCACCGTCTCGGTCGGCTGCGACGTGATCGGCTCCGGCCCGGACGCCCTGCTGCTGCCGGCCCTGTCCTCGATCGCGACCCGGGAGGAGATGCGGCCCCTGGCCGAGCGCCTCTCCGGCCGCTTCCGCTGCCTGATCCCCGACTGGCCGGGCTTCGGCGCCGAGCCGCGGGCGCGGCTGCCGCTCTCGCCGGCCGCGCTGCACGGCGTGCTCGACGCGCTGCTCGCCGCCCTTCCGGGCCCCTTCGCGATCGGGGTCGCGGCGGGCCACGCGGCGCCCTACCTCGCGGCCGCGGCGCGGCGCCATCCCGGCCGCTTCGCGCGGCTCGTCCTGGTGGCGCCGACCTGGCGCGGCCCGCTCCCCACCGCCATGGGACCGGAGCGGCGCCCGCTCTACGCCCGCCTGCGCCGGGCCGTCGAGGCGCCGGTTCTCGGCCACCTCCTCTACCGGGTGAACCTGAGCACGCCGGTCGTCGCCCGGATGATGCGCGCCCACGTCTACGCGGACCCGGCCCGGGTCACGCCGGCGGTGCTGGCCGCCAAGCGGCGGGTGACGCACCAGCCCGGCGCCCGCTTCGGGACGGCCGCCTTCGTCACCGGCGCCCTCGACCCTGCGGCGACCCGCGAGGAATTCCTGAGCTTGTTCGGCCCGGGCCTGCCGCCCGTGCGCGTGCTGAGGCCGGAGGCCGCGCCGCGGCGCTCCGGCGCCGAGATGGACGCGCTGCTGGCGACGGGCCTCGTCGCCCGGGCGACCGTCCCGGGAGCGCTCGCCCCGCACGAGGAGCACCCGGAGGCGGTGGCGGCCGCCATCCTGGCCCCCTGATCCGCTGTCCGGACGATCACGTCCGGAATGCGGATGACAAGCCCGCGCGGCGCTTGAGCGAAGCCGACATCCGCATGGCGAAGCAATCCGTCGGATGTCGTATGACAAGCCCGCGCGGCGCTTGAGCGAAGCCGACATCCGCATGGCCGAAAGGGGAGATGGCGAAGCAATCCCTCGGATGTCGGATGCCCCGTCCGAGGCCGGGCGCGGGGCGGACGAATTCGGGCGCAAGCGCCGGGATGCGGGCCGGGGCGGGTCCGCGCCAGAGTGGCGGCATCGCGGCGGGCGGGCGCGGATCGTCCGCCGCCGCCCGCAGGACCATCCCCATGAGCGTCCCCCATGAGCGTCCCCATGAGCGTCCCCATGAGCGTCCCCCATGAGCGTCCCCATGAGCGTCCCCATGAGCGTCCCCATGAGCGTCCCCATGAGCGTCCCCATGAGCGTCCCCATGAGCGTCTCCCCATGACCCTCCCCGACCTCGATCCGATGCGCGCGCGCCCGGCGGGCGATCCGCGCTACGCGGCGCTCGTCCGGCGCGATGCCGCCGCGGACGGCACCTTCGTGTACGCCGTGCGCACCACGGGCGTGTATTGCCGGCCGAGCTGCCCGGCCCGCACGCCGCGCCCCGAGAACGTCGCCTTCTACGCCAGCGGCCGGGAGGCCGCGGGGGCGGGCTTCCGGCCCTGCCGGCGCTGCCGGCCGGACGAGGCGGCCCCCGCCGCGCGCCAGGCCGAGGCCGTCGCCCGGGCCTGCCGGATGATCGACGAGGCCGAGACCCCGCCCTCCCTCGACGCGCTCGCCCGCGCGGCGGGCCAGAGCCCATTCCACTTCCACCGGGTCTTCAAGCGGGTGACGGGCGTCACGCCGAGGGCCTACGCGGCCGCGCGCCGCAGCGCGCGGCTCACCGAGGGGCTCCTGCGCGAGGCCGACAGCGTCACGGCGGCCATCTTCGAGGCGGGCTACGCCGCGTCGAGCCGCTTCTACGCCGCCGCCCCCTCCCGCCTCGGCATGACGCCCACGGCCTATCGCCGGGGCGGCGAGGGCGCCACGATCCGCTTCGCCGTCGGCCCCTGCTCGCTCGGCAGCGTGCTGGTGGCGGCGACCGGCAAGGGCCTCTGCGCGATCCTGCTCGGGGACGATCCGGAGGCGCTGGTGCGGGATCTCCAGAACCGCTTCCCGAAGGCCGACCTCATCGGCGGCGATCCCGGCTTCGAGGCGCTGGTGGCGCAGGTCGTCGGCCTCGTCGAGGCGCCGGAAGCGGGCCGCGTCGACCTGCCCCTCGACATCATCGGCACCGCCTTCCAGCAGCGGGTCTGGCAGGCGCTGCGGGCGATCCCCGCGGGCGAGACCGCCACCTACACGCAGATCGCCCGCGCGATCGGCGAGCCCAGGGCCGTGCGGGCGGTCGCGCAGGCCTGCGGGGCGAACCCGCTCGCGGTGGCGATCCCCTGCCACCGGGTGGTGCGCCACGACGGCGCGCTCTCGGGCTACCGCTGGGGCGTCGAGCGCAAGCGCACCCTCCTGGCCCGCGAAGCGGGCTGCCGCGAGCCGACCGCGCCGGAGGGCGAGCGATGAGCCCGGACGCCGTCGGGGCCCTCGACTGGCCGCGCATCGCGGCGGATCTCGACGCCCACGGCTGCGCCGCCGCGGGCCGCCTCCTCGATGGGCCGACCTGCGCGCGGCTGCGGGCGCTCTACGACGACGAGGCTCCTTTCCGCAGCCGGATCGTGATGGCCCGTCACGGCTTCGGCCGGGGCGAGTACAAGTACTTCGCCTATCCGCTCCCCGAGCCCCTCGCCGCCCTGCGCGGTGCGCTCTACTCCCGCCTCGCGCCGCTCGCCAACCGGTGGAGCGCGACGCTGGGCTCGGCCCTGCGCTACCCGCCGGACCACGCCGCCTTCCTCGACCAGTGCCGCGCCGCCGGGCAGACCCGCCCGACGCCGCTCCTGCTGCGCTACGGCCCGGGCGACTACAATTGCCTGCACCAGGACCTCTACGGCCCGCAGATCTTCCCGCTCCAGGTCGCGATCCTGCTCTCGGTCCCGGGGCGGGACTTCACGGGCGGCGAGTTCGTGCTGACCGAGCAGCGGCCGCGCATGCAGTCGCGGGCCGAGGTGGTGCCCCTCGCGCAGGGCGAGGCGGTCATCTTCGCGGTCCATCACCGCCCGGTGCAGGGCGGCCGCGGGGCCTACCGGGTCGCCCTCCGGCACGGGGTGAGCCGGGTGCGCACCGGCGAGCGCTGCGCGACCGGCCTCATCTTCCACGACGCGGCGTGACCTCAGCGCCGCTTCGGGGCGGGCGGCGGGGGCGCGGCCGGCTGCTCGTCCCCGCCGCCGAGCGAGGCCTTGATCGCGAAGGCGACCAGGGGACCGGCCACGTCCACGATCTCGGCCTTGGTCAGGCCGGCCTTGGGATCGTAGGTGCCGACCATCATCACGACCTTGCCGTCGTTCGTGGCGAGGTCGGGCGCGTTCGGCCCCTCGCCCGCGACGGCGAGCGCCCGGCCGGAGATCTCCGCGCCCTTCGGGTCGTTGGTGAAGAGAACCGTGAGCTTGCCGTCCTTGGGCACGCCGACGTAGCAGGTCTCCTTCTCGCTCCGGCAGGGGAAGAGCAGGCCCGCCGAGGCGTCGGGCGGCGGGGCCGCCTCCTTCGGCGGCGGCGCCTTCGGCTTCGGCTTCGGCTGGGCCGCCGCCGGCGCGGCGAGGGCGACGAGGACGGTCACGGCAAGGAACGGGCGAAAGCTCACGATCGGTCTCCTCCCTGGCGCGCCCGAGACTGCCGCGAAACCCGCCGCCGTCAAGGCGCGGTCGCCCGCGCCGGTCAGAGCGCGCGCGCGTCGGAACGCAATCGCGAGCTTGGCGTTGTGGACGCGTCCGTCATTCCCGCGACCCGGAGGTGTGCGTGCGCGCCCGTCACCTGATGCTGGCCTTCGGCCTCCTCGTGGCCCTGTGCGGCTGGGCGAGCGCCTCGCCGCTCATTCCCCGGGCCGCCGTGACCGTGGCCCTCGACCAGCCCTCGACCGTCGAGACGGTGCGCTGGCGCCGCCACCGCCACTGGCGGCGTCACCGGCACTGGCGCCGCCACCATTATCACCGGCGGCACTGGCACCATCGCCGCCACTGGCATCATCGGCGGCATTGGCATCATCGGGCGCACGGGCACCACCGGCGCCTCCACGGCCGTGCCCTGCATTTCAGCCGCCCGGCCGGCCATTCCTGGATCGAGCCGCGCCAGGCGGCGGGCCGCTGAGCCGCGATGCCGGAGGGGCCGCGGGGAGCGCCCGGGCGGGGGCGCGACTGGCTCGACCTCGGCGCCGCCCCGGCTCCCGACGCGCCCGCGGGCGGCACGGGGCCCGCGCCGCGCGCGAGGACCGGGAGGATCCGCGCCGCCTTGTCCCGCCTGCGCGAGCGCCTCGCGGGGATCCGGGGGCGGGCCGCCCGCGCCGCCTCGCATCCGGCGGCGCGCCGGGCCGCGGCGGGTGCGACGGCGGGTTTCCGGGCGGCTTGGCACCCGCTCCGGCGCGCCGCCGCCCGCGTGCCGTGGCTGCGCGTGCTCGCCGGCAGCCTCGCCCTCGGCCTCGCCCTCCTCGGCGTAATCCTGGTCTACGCGCTGGCGACGCTGCCGGTGAATGGCGGCCTCGTGGTCGAGCCGACCGCCTCGGCCCTGGTGGTGCGCGCCGAGGGCGGCGAGGCCTTCGCGACCCGCGGCGTCATCAAGGGGGCCAAGCTCGCGCCGCGCGACGTGCCGCAGGTGCTGGCCCAGGCCATCGTGGCGATCGAGGACCGGCGCTTCTTCACGCATCGGGGCGTCGACCTGCGCGGGCTCCTCCGGGCGGCCCTGCGCAACGCGGCCGCGGGCGGCACCCGCGAGGGCGGCAGCACCCTGACCCAGCAGCTCGTGCGGATGAGCTACCTGTCGCAGGACCGCACCCTGAAGCGCAAGGTGCAGGAGGCGATCCTGGCCCTCTGGCTCGAATCGCAGCTGCCCAAGGACGAGATCCTCACCCGCTACCTCAACACCGCCTATTTCGGGGCCGGCGTCTACGGGGCCGACGCGGCCTCCCAGCGCTACTTCGGCAAATCCGCCCGCGAGCTGACCCTGAGCGAGGCCGCCATGCTGGCCGGCCTCGTGCGCGCGCCCTCGCAGCTCGCCCCCCACCGCAACCTCGACGGCGCCCGCGGCCGGGCCGCCCAGGTGCTGGAGGCGATGGTCGAGACCGGGGCGATCACGCCCGAGCAGGCGGAGGAGGCCCGCCGGCACCCGGCGACCGTGCAGGTGCCGACCGAGACGCCGGTGGGCACGAACTACTTCGTCGACATGGTGGCGGACCAGGCCAAGGCCCTGATCGGAGCCGGCCCGGCCGACGCCGCGCTGCGCACCACCCTCGACCTCACCCTGCAGAACATCGCCGAGAGCGTGCTCGCCCGCCACCTCGACGAGGCGGGCGAGCGCCGCAAGGTCTCGCAGGGGGCGATCCTGGCGATGAGCCCGGACGGGGCGATCCTCGCCCTGGTGGGCGGGCGCGACTACGCCGAGAGCCAGTTCAACCGGGTGACGCAGGCCCGGCGCCAGCCCGGCTCCCTGTTCAAGCTCTTCGTCTACCTGACGGCCCTGAAGAACGGCTACCGGCCCGATTCGGTGATGGTCGACCGCCCGACCCAGATCGGCGAGTGGGAGCCGGAGAATTACGGCGGACGCTACCGCGGCGCGGTCACGCTGCGCACGGCCTTCGCCCACTCGATCAACACGGTGGCGGTGCAGCTCGCCGAGGCGGTCGGGATCCCGGCGGTGATCGAGACCGCGCGGGGACTCGGCATCCAGTCCGACCTGCCGAACCTGCCGAGCCTCGCGCTCGGCTCCGCCGAGACCACGCTCCTCGACCTCACCCGCGCCTACGCGGCGCTCGCCGCCGGCGCCGAGAGCGTCGAGCCCTACGCCATCCGGCAGATCGCGGCCCGCGACCAGGTGCTCTACACCCGCCCGGCCGCCGCGCCGACCCCCGCCCGCGACCAGGCCGCGCGGGCCGGGATGCTCGACCTCCTCGCCGCCGTGGTGCGGGAGGGGACCGGCAAGGGCGCCCGCGTCGCCGTGCCCGCGGGCGGCAAGACCGGGACCACCCAGGACAATCGCGACGCGTGGTTCATCGGCTTCACTCAGGACATCGTGGTCGGGGTCTGGCTCGGCAACGACGACAACGCGCCGATGGCGGGGGTGACGGGCGGCGACATGCCGGCGGCGATCTGGCGCGACTTCGTCACCCAGGCCATCGCGGTGCGCGGCCGCGCCGCCAAGGCCCGGGCGCCCAAGCCCGAGCGGCCGCAGGCCCGGCCCGAGGCGGCGGCGGCCGATCCCGACGCGGAGGCGCGGCCGGAGCGCGGCCTCCTGCGCGGCACGCCCTCGGTCGTCGATACCGGCACCCTCGACCTCGGCGGCCAGACCGTGCGGCTCCTCGGCGTGGAGGGATTGTCCGGCCGCAACGCCCGCGAGCTCGGCCGCTACCTGCGCCGCCGCGACGTGTCCTGCACGCCCGCGGAGGCCGGCGCCTACCGCTGCAGCCTCGACGGGCAGGATCTCTCGGAGCTGGTCCTGTTCAACGGCGGCGGCCGGGCCGGCGCCGACGCGACGCCGGACCTGCTCGCCGCCGAGGAGCAGGCGCGCTCGAACCGGATCGGCATCTGGCGGCGGTAGCCCGTCCCCGCCGGAACACATACTCCTAGGGAGCATTGAACCGGGTCCCTTCTGGCGAGGTCCCGGCATGGCGCAGCAGATCCCGATCTCCCCCGAGGCGCGAGCCGACGGGCCGGCCGGTCCGGACGGCACCCACGCCATCGCCCCGGACGTCGCCTACCAGCGCCACACTCTGGTCAACGTGGTCTATCTCGGCCCGCCCGGCGCGGGCGACCGCGGCTGGGTGCTGGTCGACGCGGGCATCCCGGGCTCGCGCGGCACCATCGAGAAGACCGCCGCGGCCCGGTTCGGCGCGGGGGCGCGGCCGGCCGCGATCCTGATGACCCACGGCCACTTCGACCATGTCGGGGCGCTGGAGGATCTGGCGGAGGCCTGGGACGCGCCCGTCTACGCGCATGGGCTGGAGACGCCCTATCTCGACGGCAGCGCCGCCTGTCCGCCGCCGGATCCGCGGGTGGGCGGCGGGCTGTTCGCGCTGATCTCGCCGCTCTTCCCGACCAAGCCCGTGGATGTCGGCGCGCGCCTCCGCCTGCTGCCGGAGGACGGCAGCGTCCCGCCCCTGCCGGGCTGGCGCTGGCTGCACACGCCGGGCCACTCGCCGGGCCACGTCTCGTTCTGGCGCCCGGACGACCGCATGCTGGTGGCGGGGGACGCCTTCGTGACCACCGCCCAGGAATCGATCTACGCCGTCGCCGTGCAGGAAACCGAGCTGCACGGGCCGCCCCGCTACCTGACGATCGACTGGGAGGCGGCGCGGGCCTCGGTCGAGGCCCTGGCGCGGCTGCGGCCCGAGACCGCCGTCACCGGCCACGGCCGTCCGCTCAAGGGCTCGGCCCTGCGCGAGGGGCTCGACGCGCTGGTGCGCGACTTCGCCATCGTGGCGGTGCCGCGCGACGGGCGCTACGTCGCCGAGCCGGCGCGGGCCGCGGACGGGTCGGCCTACCGACCGACCTGACGGGTGCGGTGCGGGCCCCGGGCGGGGCCGCGACAACGCGCAGTCCCGGTCGCGGCGGCCCGGCCGGGGCGGCCGAGGCGGGACGATGTCCCGGCGGCGGTCCGACCGGCTTCGCGGCGCCATCCCCGGCGGGTATGCTGCGTCCCGGTGAGCGACATCCGGGGAGGCGCCCCATGCCAGGGCCGTTCGCGCCGGCGATCCCGGCCGCGGCGCGCGCGCCCGTGAGGCGGGCGATCCGGCGGCGCGACCTGATCCCGCTCTGCGCCGCGGCGGCGGCGTGGCCCCTCGGCGCGCGCGCGGAGCGCGGTCCGCGCCGGATCGGAATCCTCGTCACGGGGTCGCCGGACTCGCACGGCGCCTTCGTGGCGGCGTTCCGGCGGCGGCTAGCGGAACTCGGCCACGCCGAGGGACGGGACGTCGCCTTCGACCTGCGCTGGAGCGAAGGCCGGATCGAGCGCCTGGGGCCCCTCGCGGAGGATCTCGCGCAGCTCGCCCCGGACCTCGTGGTGACCTCGACGACCGCCGCGGCCCTGGCCGCCAAGCGCGTCATGCCGGAGCGCCCGATCGTGTCCGCGACCCTGATCGACCCGATCGGCGCCGGGCTGGTGACCAGCCTCGCCCGCCCGGGCGGCACCGTCACGGGCATGCTGATCAGCTTCGAGACCCTCCTCGGCAAGCAGCTCGAAGTGGCCCGCGAGATGCTGCCGGGCGTCACGCGGATCGGGATGCTGGTCAACCCGGCCAATCCGGTGATCCCGTTCCAGCGCGAGAACACGCAGGCCTATGCGGACCGGCTGCGGGCGCGGCTGATCCCGGTCGAGGCCCGCTCCCCGGCGGACCTCGATGCCGCCTTCGCGACCTTCGCGCGGGACTCCGCCGGCTTCGTGATCGTGCTGCTGGACGCGCTGTTCATCACCCACCGCGCGCGGATCGCCGAACTCGCCCTCGCGTCGCGCGTCCCGACCGTCGCGGGCGCGCGCGAGTTGGCGGAGGCGGGCGGCCTCGTGAGCTACGGGATCGACCTGAGCGCGACCTGGCGCCAGGCGGCCGCCTTCGCGGACCGCGTCCTGCGCGGCGCCAGGCCGGCGGACCTGCCTGTCGAGCTTCCGACCAAGTACGAACTCGTGCTCAATCTCGGGGCCGCTTCGCGCTTCGGGATCACGGTCTCGACCATGCTGCTCGCCCGCGCCGACACGGTCATCGAGTGATCCGGGATCCGCTTGATCGAAGCGAATCCCGGCTCACGCGCCTGCGCGGCGCCTGAGCGCGGCGCCTGAGCGAAGCCGACATCCGCATGGCCGAAATGGAAGATGGCGAAGCCATCAACCGGATGGCGTACGAGGCCGCGGCGCCGGCTGCATCCCGCGACCGGCGGTCGCCGTTAACGCCTCGCTTACCGCGATCCCCGACGCTGCCGGGCGACCCCACCGGAGGAGAACCCATGGGCGACACGGCCGGCATTCCGGGCGACCGCATCCGCACCATCATCGAGCGGATCGAGAAGCTCGAAGAGGAGATCAAGGACCTCAACGAGGCCAAGAAGGAGGTCTTCCTGGAGGCCAAGAGCGATGGCCTCGACGTGAAGATCCTCAAGGAGATCATCAAGCTGCGCAAACAGGACCAGGACGAGCGCGACGAGCACGAGACGCTGCTCGACGTCTACCTGCGGGCCATGGACGCGCCCGCGCCGGTTCCGAGCGCGCGGGCGGCCTGAGCCCCCGTGGAGGCCCCGCCGGGCGGGGCCTCCTCACGCGCGGCGGGCCCCGTCCGGTCCGGCACCGCGTGCGGGCGGCCGCGTCCGGTCGGGGGCACGCGGACGGTCCGAGCCGCGCCCCCTCCCCGCATCGCCGACGGTCCGGGCGAACCCGCCGGCTGCGTCGGCGAACGCGGCGACGGCCCGCAGATCTCCGCGTCGCCCATGATTTTTCCCGCCGACGCGATTACCATCGCGGGCGACACCGCTCCGGGACCGGAGAAGCTCCATGGTCAAGCCCTCGGTTGCGAAGGAACTGCCCTCTCGCGAGGCTGGGCAGTCCCACGATGCGCAAGAGCATCAGAAGTCTGAGATGAACGACGCCGAGCTCGAGCATGTCTCTGCCGGTGCGTACGAATTCTACGTTCAAACTGAAGGTGTAAAGCAGGGCAAGGCGAAAGAGGGCGTAAAGTAGGAATTCATCATCGCGAGGATCGCGTCCGCTGGACGGCCAAGATCGTTCGTCGGTATTCTTGCTTTTCCAAGGGAGTGGTGCCGCCGCGCCGTGTCGTCCGTCGGCGGGAGCCGGATGGGGGCGTGCCGCTCCTCCCGGGCCACCGCGAGGTCGTGAGCGGCCCGATCATCCGCTCGGCCTGCGGGCCGTGCGCATCGTGCCGGGCCTCCGCCGGTTCCGCCCTGCCCGGGCGCAAGGCTGATCCCCGGCGAAGGGCCGCCGCCGAGCCGCGCGAGGGTGGCCACGGTCGGCGAGGTCTGCGAGAGACGCGTCGGACCTCGTGAAGGAGTCGATCTGTGAGCGGAAGCGAACGAGCCCCGGCCGAGGACCGCGAGGCGCCCTCGCCCGACGCGGTGGCGCGCGCGGTGCTGGCCGCCCTGGACGAGCGGCGGCAGATCGCGCCCCTCGGCGCGGAGGGCCCCGGCCTGCGGCTCGACGAGGCGTACCGGGTGACCGCGTCCGTGCGCCGGATCCGCGAGGCGCGCGGCGAGCGCGCGGTCGGGCGCAAGATCGGCTTCACCAACACCACGATCTGGGACGAGTACGGCGTCCGCGCGCCGATCTGGGGCTACGTCTACGACACGACCCTGCACCGCCCGGAGGGGCTGGCGGGTACCTTCTCCCTGGCGCGGACCGTCGAGCCGCGCATCGAGCCCGAGATCGTCCTCGGCCTCGCGCGCGCGCCGGAGCCGGACATGGACGAGGCGGCCCTCCTCGGCTGCCTGGATTTCGTCGCGCACGGTTTCGAGGTCGTGCAGTCGCTGTTTCCCGGCTGGCGCTTCACCGCCGCCGACACGGTCGCGGCCTTCGGCCTGCACGGCGCCCTGCTGATGGGGCCGCCGGCCGCGGTCACCCCGGCGAACGCCGCCGCGTGGGGCGCGTCCCTCGCGGGCTTCCGGATCACGCTCCTGCGCGACGGCGCCGAGGCGGATCGGGGCCGGGCCGAGAACGTGCTCGGCGGCGGACCCCTGGCGGCCCTGCGCCACCTCGTCCGGGTGCTGGCCGAGGATCCGGAGAGCCCGCCCCTCGCCGCCGGCGAGGTGGTCACCACCGGCACCCTGACGCGGGCGCTGCCGGTCGCCCCGGGCGAGACCTGGAGCACCCGGCTCGACGGCCTGCCGCTGGCGGGCGTCACGGTCGCCTTCGCGTGAGCGATCCGGCCGGAGACGCGATGCGGTGGCGCCCGATGCGGGCCGACGACCTCCCGGCCGTGCACCGGATCGGGAACGAGGTCTATCCGCCCCCGCTCCACGAGAGCCTGGAGGCGGTGCGCTCCCGCCTCGCCTTCGGGGCGGACTTCTCCTTCGTCCTCGCCGCCGGGGCGCAGGTGCGGGGCTACCTCGCCGGCCATCCCTGGGACGAGTCGATCCCGCCGCTGAACCGGGTGCTGGCGCCCCCGGCGCGGGGCAGCCGGGCCTTCCTGCACGACCTCGCCCTGCTTCCCGCCGCGCGGGGGAGCGGCGCGGCGCGGGAGGGGGTCGCCCGCTTCCTCGCCCGCGCCCGGCGCCACAGCGGCCGCGCCGCGCTCGTCGCGGTGAATGCGAGCCTGCCCTTCTGGACGCGCCGGGGTTTTCGCGCGGCCGAGGCGGGCGCGGATCTCGCCGCCTATGGCGGGGACGCCGTCCTCATGACCTGGCAGGCTCATCACCTGCCAGATCACGACGTGGCAGGCTCACGACCTGCCAGGTGATGACCTGCCAGGTGATGACTTGGCAGGTGATGACTTGGCAGGTGATGACTTGGCAGCTCATGCCTTGGCAGGCGCCGGAGCGCTTGGCCGCGGATCCTCCGCGCTCCGTCCGACGGTGAGCGATCACCGGCTCGAAGCCGGCGCAAGATCTGATAAGGTGCCGATCCAGCATCGAGCTTCCTCGGGCGTTCCGGGATGGCGACGTCACGGCCTTGCAATCAGGGTCCGCGCTCCGGACCATCCTCCGGCCCGCCGCGATCCCCCGACGGCGCCGCTTGCCTGCCGCGGCGCGCGCTGCTCGGCGGCCTCGGGGCCGCGGCGTTCCTGCCGCGCCCGGCCCGCGCCCAGTCCTCTCCGATGCCGGTGGTCGGCTATCTCGGGCCCGAATCGCCCGGCCCCTATGCCAGCCGCCTCGCGGCGTTCCGCGAGGGCCTCGCCCGGGCGGGCTACGGCGAGGGCCGAAACCTCGCGATCGAGTTCCGCTGGGCCGAGGGCCAGTACGATCGGCTCTCCGCCCTCGCGCGGGACCTGGTCCAGCGCCGGATCGCCGTCCTGGCGGCACCGGGCGGCGCACCGATCGCGCTCGCGGCCAAGGAGGCGACCGCGACCGTCCCGATCGTCTTCGAGATGGGAGGCGATCCCGTGGCGCTCGGCGTCGTGGACGACCTCGCGCAGCCGCGCGGGAACATCACGGGCGTCTCCAGCCTGAGCGTCGAATTGTCCCGCAAGCGACTGGAATTCATGCACGAATGCCTGCCGCAGGCCGGTTCCTTCCCGGTGATCGTCAACCCGACCAGCCCCACCGTCCGCTCCCAGCTGGCCTCCCTGCACGACGCGGCGCAGCGCTTCGGCGTGCAGCTGCAGGTCTACGACGCCGATCGCGAGCGGGATTTTCCCGACCTGTTCGCGACCCTGTCCGCCCGGAAGGCGAGCGGCGTGGTCTTCACCTCGGATCCCTACTTCGCGAACCGCAGCCAGCCCCTCGCCGACCTGGCGTTGCGCCACGGCCTGCCGGCCATCACCCAGTCGCGGGACTTCGCGCTGGCGGGCGGCCTCATGAGCTACGGCGGCGACTTCATGCAGTCGCACCGTCAGGCGGGCTTCTATGTCGGGCGGATCCTCCGGGGCGAGCGGCCCGCCGACCTCCCCGTCCAGCTGGTCACCAAGGTCGAGCTGTTCGTCAATCTGAGGGCGGCCCACCGCCTCGGCGTGACCGTTCCGACGGCGCTGCTCAGCGGCGCCGACACGGTGATCGAGTGATCCGGGATCCGGTCGATCGAAGCGGATCCCGTCTCATCCGCTGTCCGCACGATCACGTCCGGTTTGGCATGAGCCGGGACGGGCCCCGGGGCCCGGGGCTCACGGCGGCGGCACCGGCCCCTCGTGCGGCGGGCGCGCCGTGACTTGGCGCAGGAGGCGCCCGAGCTGCTCGGCCGAGTAGGGCTTGTGCAGCAGCTTGAACCCGTGCTGGCCGTCCTGGGCGAGCACGTGGCTGTAGCCGGAGGCCAGCAGCACCGGGAGGTGCGGCAGCCGCTGCCGCAACTGCTGGGCGAGGGCGAGGCCGCCCATGCCCGGCATCACCACGTCCGAGAACACCACGTCGAAGCCCGACCCGTCCGGCCCGAGCCTGTCGAGCGCCTCCTCGGCATTCACCGCCCAGGTCGTCTCGTAGCCGAGATCCTCCAGGATCTGGGTCGCGAAGCTGCCGACCTCGACGTTGTCCTCCACCACGAGCACGCGCTGGCCCGTGCCGACCGGCGAGGCCGCCGCGGCGGCACCCGCGTCCCGCGCGCCGGGGGCCTGCGCGGCGACCTCGGGCAGGTAGAGCGTGAAGGTCGTGCCCCGGCCGAGCACGCTCGCCACGTCGACGTCGCCGCCCGACTGCTTGGCGAAGCCGAAGACCTGGGAGAGGCCGAGCCCCGTCCCCTTGCCGACCTCCTTCGTGGTGAAGAACGGCTCGAAGATGCGCTCCTGCACCTCCGGGGCGATGCCCGTCCCGGTGTCGGAGAGCGAGACGGCCGCGAAGGGCTGGGTGCTCCCGGCATGGCCGCGGATCGGCGGGAGCCTGCCCGCGCAGGTCAGCCGCAGGGTGAGCGTGCCCTCGCCCTCCATCGCGTCGCGGGCGTTGACGGCCATGTTCACGAGCGCGGTCTCGAATTGGCTGAGGTCCGCCCGCACGAAGCAGGGCGTCTCGGGGATCTCGGTCACGACGCGGATGCGCGCGCCGGTGACCGTCTCGAGCAGGTCCGCCACCGCCCGCAGCCGCTCGCCGAGGGAGAAGACCTGCGGGTCCAGCGTCTGCCGGCGCGCGAAGGCGAGGAGCTGGCTCGTCAGCTTGGCGGCGCGGTCGACCGTGTCGGAGACCGCGTCGAGGTAGCGGGCCTTGCGCGCCTCGGGCAGGTCCGGCCGGCGCAGGAAATCAACCGAGGAGCGGATGATGGTGAGCAGGTTGTTGAAGTCGTGCGCCACGCCCCCGGTGAGCTGCCCGACCGCCTCCATCTTCTGCGACTGGCGCAGCGCCTCCTCGGCCTTGAGCAGCTCCGCCGTGCGCTCGGCGACGCGGCTCTCCAGGGTCTCGTTCAGCTCGCGCAGGCTGGCCTCCGCGAGCTTGCGGTCGTGGATGTCGGTCGAGGTGCCGAACCACGTCGTCACGCGCCCGCTCGCGTCCCGCAGGGGCTCGGCCCGGGCCACGTACCAGCGGTAGGCCCCGTCGTGCCGGCGGTAGCGCAGCTCGACCTCGTAGGAGACGCCGCCGGCCCGCGCCTCGGCCCAGATCGCGGCGGTCTGCGCCTGATCGTCCGGGTGGACGGCCGCGATCCAGCCGTCGGGCAGCACCTCCTCGGGAGTCTGGCCCGTATACTCGCACCAGCGGCTGTTCATGAAGTGCAGCCGCCCGTCCGGGGCGGCGAACCAGACGAAGGCCGGCACGACGTCCGTCAGCGTCCGCAGCCGCGCCTCGGCCTCCCGGCGCTCGTCGATGTCGACGACCGAGCCGAAATAGCCGAGAAAGGTCCCGTCCGGGTCGAGGCGCGGCGAGGCCGAGTCGAGCGCCCAGCGGTAGCTGCCGTCATGGCGCCGCAGCCGGTACTCGACCCGGATCGGCTCCCGCCGCGCGTTGGCGGCCAGGAAGGCCTGCTCGGACCGGCCGCGGTCGTCCGGATGGACCGCGTCGAGCCAGCCGAGGCCGAGCCCCTCCTCCGGCGTCTGCCCGGTGAACTCGAACCAGCGGCGGTTCAGGTAGATGCAGGTGCCGGAGGCCTCGGTGATCCAGGTCATCACCGGCGCGTCGTCCGCCATGGTGCGGAAGCGCGCCTCGCTCTCGCGCAGGCGCGCCTCCGCCTCGTGGCGGAAGGTGACGTCGCTCGCGGTCCCGAACCACTCGATCACCTCGCCCGCCCCGTCGAGGAGCGGCACCGCGCGCGACAGCGTCCAGCCGATGCCGCCGTCGGCGCGCCGCACCCGGTGCTCCAGCGCGAACAGGCCGCGGCGCCGGATCGCATCCGCGATCGCCGCCTCGACCTCGGGCCGATCCTCCGGCTCCAGGTACAGGTCGCGCCAGCGCGGGCTCGGCTCCGCCATGTCGGCGAGGAAGCCGCCGCCGTCGAGCCGGCGCATCTCCTCCCAGTCCGGACTCATCCGGTAGACGGCGTCCGCGGTCGCGTCGACCAGGGCGCGCAGGCGCCCCTCGCTCATGCGCAGGTTGGCCTCGGCGCCGACGCGCTCGATATGGGCCCAGCAGCGCTCGGTCACCTCGCGGATGAGCGCGAGCTCGGCCTGCGACCAGCGGTGCGGGGCGGCGTGGTGGATGGCCATCAGCGCGGTGAGCCGCCCGCGCTTGACCAGCGGCATGCAGATGGTCGCGGCGATGCCGATGTCCTGGAAGGTCTTCGCCTCGCGCGGCGCGATCTCGGCGAGGGTGTCGTTGATGATGAGCGGCCGGCCCGCATTGAGTTCCCGGACCGCGAGCGCGCCGAAATCCGCGAGGCGGTAATGCCCCAGGATGGAGGGCGAGCCCGGGGCGTGCCAGTTGCCGCGGATGGTGAAGCCGTCGCCGTCCGGGTCCATGTCCGCGTAGGCGCAGTTGGACAGGCCCAGATGCTCGCCGACGAGCCGCGTGGTGACGGTCAGCACCGCGTCGGCGTCGCGGGCCTCCGCGGTCGCCTGGGCGAGGCGGTCGAGGAAGCGGAAGCGGCTCTCGCTCCCGGCCACCCGGCGCTCGCCGAGCACGCGCGCGGTGATGTCCAGCACGGTGGCGAGCACGCCGAGGGGCGCGCCGTCCTCGCCGAGGAGCGGGGTGTAGTCCAGGTCCATCCAGACCGTCTCGGGCCGGCCGCTCCGCCGCAATTCGAATTCCCGGGCCCGGAAGCTGAGGGCGCGGCCGGCGCGCCCGCTCTCGATCACGCGGGCGTTGAAGGCGCGGGCCTCCGGCCAGACCTCCAGCAGCCGGCCACCCAGCGCCTGCGGGTGGCGCGGTCCGCAGACCTCAGCGTAGCCCTGGTTGTAGACGAGGATGCCCTCGGGACCCCAGATCGCCACCATCGGGACCGGCGAGAGCAGCAGCGTCCTCCGCCCCACGGTTGCTTGAGACACCCCGTTAGCGGACGGTCTCCGCGACAGGGGTGAGGACGATGACCACATACACGAGGGCGGGTGCCGATGCGGTCGGTCCCGGCCGGGGCGGGAGGATGTCCCGGCAGCGCAAGCGGGATGCCGTACTGCGACTGCTGCGCGGTGAGGACCTGGAGACTATCTCGCGCAGCCTGGGCGTGACCGCCGCGACCCTGTCGGGCTGGCGCGACGCCTTCCTGGCAGCGGGTGAGGCGAGCCTGTCCACCCGGCCCACCGATGCGGAAGCGCTGGAGAGCGGGCGGCTGAAGGCCAGGCTCGGCGAGATGTTGCTGGAGCGCGAGTTGCTGGAGGCCAAGATCACGGCTCTGGAGGCGCGCGGCCCCGGCCCTTTGGCCCGCAGGAGGTCGCGGCCATGAGCCAGGTCCTCTCCCCGTCAGTGGCAAAGCTTACGGGCTGGCCCGCGTCTGCCGGATCTGGGGCCTGTCGCGCGCCACCGTCCACCGGCATCTCTCACCCGCGCGGCCGGAGCCGGCGCGGCGTCCCGGCCCGGTTGGGCCGATGCCGGATGCGGCGCTGCTCGACGAGATCCGCGCCACCCTCACCGGCAGCCCCTTTCACGGCGAGGGTCACCGCAAGGTCTGGGCGCGCCTGCGCCACAAGGGCGTGCGCACCTCCAAGCGCCGCGTGCTGCGCCTGATGCGCGACCATGATCTGCTCGCCCCCTCGCGCGTCGGCGCGCCGCGCGGCCCACGCACGCACGACGGCACCATCATCCCGGAGGCAGTGGACACGATGTGGGGCACCGACCTGACCACCACCTGGACCGGCGAGGGCCAAGTCGCGGTGTTCGTGGCCGTCGACCACTGCTCGGCCGAGTGCGTGGGCGTTCATGCGGCGCGGCGGGCCACGCGCTTCGAGGCGCTGGAGCCGATCCGCCAGGGTGTGCGGCAGCGCTTCGGCAGCTTCGCGGCCAAGAGTGCTTCCGGCCTGAGTGTCCGGCACGACCATGGCAGCCAGTACATGTCCGACGCCTTCCAGGCGGAACTGGCGTTCCTGGGCATCGCGAGTTCGCCCGCCTTCGTGCGGGCGCCGGAGGGCAACGGCTGCGCCGAGCGTTTCATCCGCACGCTCAAGGAGAACCTGCTGTGGGTGGACAGTTTCGACACGGTCGAAGACCTCCGCCGCGCCCTGCTGGCGTTCCGCGAGATCTACAACGAGACGTGGCTGATCGAGCGGCACGGGTTCCGCCCACCGGCAGCCATTCGTGCCGCACAGCTTTCACCCGCGGCTCTGGCCGCGTAGGCTGGAAATCGGTGTCTCACAAACTGCGGGCGGTACAAGCGTCTGGACGACGGTGCGCACCGGCATGGGCCACTCGGCCATGGCGCCGAGCGGCGTGGCGGCCCAGTCGTGCCGCCGGACGAGGTCCCCGAGAGGGCCGCCCCCGACCGGGGACCACGCGGACGCTGAACCTGCCTGTGTCATCAACTCATGGGTGAAAGCCGCTGTCCCGGGCGCTTGTCGGGGCGCGGGCGGTTCCCGTCAACGGCCGCCCGGGAGGGCCCAGGGTCGCGGCGCCCAGGGTCGCGGCGCCCAGGGTCGCGGCACCCCGGCCCCGAGCGCCGACCCGGCGACCGATCCGGCGGCGAGGCCGATGGGCTCAGCGGCGCCTGCTCCCCATCGCCCAGGCGGCGGAGGCCACCGCGAGGCCCAGGCCGGCCGCGGCCGTGGCGAGCGGGTGCAGGCTGGCCCTCGTGTACGCGCTGGTCCGCTGCACGTATCCGGGCTGGTCGCCGCGGACCCGGCCGGCCTCCCGCGGGCGGAACAGGGCGCCCTCCGGGTGGCGCGGCGGCGACCCCCGCTTCTGGAGCGCGATGATGGCGGGCGCGAGTTGGTCGTAGAGCCCCGGCGCGAATTCCTTGCCCATCACGAAGAGCTTGCCGGCGCCGCCGACGAAGATGTCGCGCGGCGCATGGACGGCCGCGTGCAGGATCGCGTGGGCCACCTCCTCGGGCCTGTAGACCGGGGGCGGCAGCATCGGCTCCCTGTCCATGGTGTTGCGCGCCCGTTGCGGCAGCGGCGTGTCGATGGAGGCGGGCTTGATCAGCGTGACCGACACCGGCGCGCCCTCCGCGATCAGCTCCATGCGCAGCGTGTCGGTGAAGCCCTTCACCGCGTGCTTGGAGGCCGCGTAGAGGCCCTGGAACGGGAAGGCGAGGTCGGAGGCGATGCTGGCGACGTTGATCAGCGCGCCGCCGCCCCGGCGCAGGTGCGCCACCGCCGCCATCGACCCGTGCACGGTGCCCCAGAAATTCGTCCGGACCAGGCGCTCGTGATCCTCCAGGGGAATGTCCCGCAACGCGCCGTAGGTGGTCAGGCCGGCGACGTTGACCCAGGTGTCGAAGCCGCCGAACGTCGCGACCGCCCTGTCGGCGAGGGCCTCCACGTCCTCCTGGCGCCCGACGTCGCAGGCGACCGCGAGGGCCCGCCCGCCCGCTCCGCCGAGTTCGGCCGCGAGCTCCTCCAGCACGTCCCCGCTCCTCGCGGCGAGCACCACCCGGGCGCCCCGCCGCGCGGCCATGCGCGCCGTGGCGAGGCCGATGCCGCTCGACGCACCCGTGATCACGATGACTTGGTCGCGCACCCGCTTGTGTCTCATGCTCGCTCCTCCCTCAGCCCCGGCTCCCCTGCCGCCCGCGGCCCCTTGCCGCCCGCGGTTGCCCGCCGCGCGGTTCGCGCGCCGGGCGACCGCGGGCCGGGCCGCCGGAAGCCGGACATTCCAGTAATCAAGGACTCAGGCGGTCCTCGTCGGATCGTGGCCCCAGTTCATCAGCGAGAGGCGCCAGGGCGAATCCTTCACGGCGGCCGCGTCCTTGGGGCCGCCCTGCGCCAAGTGCCGGTGCACGTAGCCGACGACTTTGCGCATGTGCTGATAGTCGTCGTCGGACAGATCGGACTTCTTGGTGCGCAGGATCTCGACGATGCGTCGACCCTCCCGGTGCCCGGTCGCCTCGGAGGCGCCGTCCCTCCTCTGGCCGACCGACCGGCTCGCCTCGCCCGCGAGGTGCTTCTCCAGGGTGGACGCCGTCATGTTCACGGCCTTCCTGAACTCCCGGACGATCTCCTCGCGGTCCTGGTCCGTCTCGTGCCCCATCATACCTCTCCCGCTCGCGAGGCCGCCCGCGGCGCGCTCCGGCCCGCGCAGGTGCTCTTCCCAAGCTCGCATCCTCAAGGCCCGCGCGATGCGGCGGATCCGCGTCGATCCCGCCGAGGCCGGCGCCCGCCGGGGGCCGCCGCCTCGTCCCGCTCGTCTCGAACCGGGCGGCCAACGTCGGCCGGAATGCGTCGTTCCGGGGCTTGGTCTGCGGCGATTGCGCCGCGCCAAGCCGGGGCGCGGCCCCCGCTCCCGGGGCCACCGCCCGGCCGCGACCTCCTGCCCGCGCTCCCGGCTCGGCCCGGAGCGACAGTTTTGATCAACACCGGCCGCGTACCGGAACCCGGGATCACGCGTTGTGGCGATTGCGCGCGCAGTCGAGCCCCGCGGCATGACTGCGCTGATCGGGAGGACGTTCCGCAGACATGGGGAGCACGAGTGTCATCATCGGCATTCACGGCCTGGCGAACAAGCCGCCGGTCGACGAGAAGACGCGGTGGTGGCGGGCGGCCATCGCCGAGGGACTGATCCGCAACGAGGGACTGAGCGACCCGCACTTCGCGTTCGAGTTCGTCTACTGGGCCGACCTTCGCTACGATGCGCCGCTGCGGGAGGAGTCCAACCGGGAACCCTACCGCCGCCACGGCGGGGCCGGGCCGCTGCCGGGGGAGGACGAGGCGCCCGCGCTCACCGAAAAGGTGGTGCTGGCGCCCCTCTATGCGGGGATCGACCGCCTGGAGGAGACGACCGGCGTCACCCTGGTGGACGATGCCATCCTGGAATACCGGTTCGACGACCTCTGGTACTACCATGCCGAGCGGGACTTCGCCCGCGACGTGCGCGCGCGACTGGCCGCGCGGCTCCGGGCCTGCCGGCACCGGCGCATCCTGCTGGTCGCCCACTCGATGGGGTCGGTCATCGCCTACGACGTGCTCCGCCTGTTGGAGCGCGAGGATCCCTCCCTGCGGGTCGAGCACCTCGTCACGGTCGGCTCGCCCCTGGGCCTGGCCAAGGTGAAGCTCAAGATCGAGGCCGAGCACGGCGCCGCGCGCGTGCCCGCCAACGTGGCGCGCTGGACCAACCTGGCCGACGGCCACGACGTCGTCGCCATCATGGGCACGCTGGACGAGGCGTTCGCGCCGAGCGACGCGGGGCTGCGGGTGGTCGACCGGCGGGTCGTGAACACCTACAGCCGTCCCGACGGCGGGCGGAACCACCACAAGTCCTACGGCTACCTGCGCACGCCCGAATTGTCCCGCATCGCCCGCGCGTACGCGACCTCCTCCGGCGGCGCCTGATCCTGGCGCCGGGCCGGCCGGGGCTCGCGCGCGGCGGGCGCCCCGGACGCGCGGGGACATGGACGCGCGGGGACATGGCCGGGCGGGACATGGCCGGGCGGGGACGCCATCTTCGCCTCGACATCCGCCCCCGGAGGTCCGAGACGATGGCTAACCGCGTTGGCGTGCTCGCCGCGCCGGCGCGGGTCGTGATCGCGCCGCCAATCTTGCAGGAGTGCCCAGGTGACCCAAGCCGAGGTGAAAACGCTGGTCCGCGTGCTGGCCGCCGAGAGCGGCTCCGGGTACCGGCTCGTGATCGAGACCGCCGACGGCAGCGTCGTGGAGCTGCGCGCGACCCGCGATCAGGTGGAGAGCCTTGCCCGGCAGCTCGCGCGCCTGACCGAGGACGAGGAGCAGGCCGGCGGCTGACGGGCCGCGCGGGCGCGACGCGACGGATGCGGCGCGCGGCGCGTTAGCGGACACCCGGCGGCCACCCCGCCGGCCGCGCCCGCCGCCCGGAGTCCCGCATGCCCGCTGCCGTCACGCCGCCCTCCCTCCCGCCGGCCCGCGTCCCCCCGCCCTCCACGCCCGGCCCGTCCGGGCTCGCGACCCTGGCCGTCGCCGTGGTCGTGGTCGCCGCGCTCTACCTCGCGCGCGAGGTCTTCATCCCCCTGGTCCTCGCCATCCTGCTGAGCTTCGTGCTCGCGCCGGTGGTGAATCTGCTGCGCCGCCTGCGCCTCGGGCGCGTGCCCTCGGTGATCGCGGCGGTGCTCCTCGCCCTCGGGGTCATCCTGGCCATCGGCGGCGTCATCGGCCTGCAGGTCGCCGACCTCGCCAAGAACATCCCCGCCTACCAGAGCACGGTCCAGCGCAAGGTCTCGACCCTGCAGGAGGGCGTGCTCGGCCGCGCCAACGACCTCATCCGCCGCTTCAACCGGCAGGTCAGCGAGGTCTCCAGCCAGGCGGCCGCGCCCGACGCCGCCGGCGCCGCGGCGGGCGCGCAGGCGCCCCGGGCCGTGCTGGTGAAGGTGCAGGAGCCGGACACCTCACCCCTGGTCCTGGCCGAGAAGGTCCTGGGCCCGGTCGTCTCGCCGCTCACCATGGTCGGCATCGTCCTGGTGGTCGTGATCTTCATCCTGATGCAGCGCGAGGACCTGCGCGACCGCCTGATCCGCCTGTTCGGGGCGAGCGACCTGCACCGCACGACCATGGCCATGGACGACGCGGCGGGCCGGCTCGGCACCTTCTTCCTGGCCCAGCTCGGCATGAACGCCGCCTTCGGGGTCATCGTGGGCGTCGGCCTCTGGTTCATCGGGGTGCCGAGCCCGATCCTGTGGGGCGTGTTCTCGGCCCTGATGCGCTTCGTGCCCTATATCGGCGCGCTCATCTCGGGCGTGTTCCCGGTGGCGCTCGCGGCCGCCGTCGATCCCGGCTGGTCGATGGCGCTCTGGACCGCCGCCCTCTTCCTGGTGGCCGAGCCGGTGTTCGGGCAGGTTGTCGAGCCGCTGCTCTACGGCCACTCGACGGGCCTGTCGCCCTTCTCGGTGATCGTCTCGACCCTGTTCTGGGGCTTCCTCTGGGGGCCGATCGGCCTGATCCTGGCCACGCCCTTCACGGTCTGCCTCGTGGTGCTCGGCCGCCACGTGGAGCGGCTCGAATTCCTCGACGTGCTGCTCGGCGACCGGCCGCCGCTGACGCCGGTCGAGAATTTCTACCAGCGCATGCTCGCGGGCGATCCCGACGAGGCGCAGGAGCAGGCGGAACTGCTGCTGAAGGAGCGCTCGCTGTCCTCCTACTACGACGAGGTGGCCCTCAAGGCGCTGCAGCTCGCCGCCAACGACTACCAGCGCGGGGTTCTCGGGCCCGCTCAGCTCGACGCGATCCGGCAGCTGACGCAGGCGCTGGTGATGGAATTCGCCAAGCGCCCGGACGAGGTGCCGCAGGAGGCGCCGGAGGCGCCGGCCGGGCAGCCGGGCGCCGAGGCCTCGCTGGCCGAGAAGGAGCACCCGAAGAACGAGGCCGTGCCGGGCCGCGCGCCGCCGCCCGAGGCGCGGCCGCAGAGGTGGCGCGGCGAGGCCCCCGTCCTCTGCATCGCGGGCCGCGGCCCGCTCGACGAGGCGGCCTCGTCCATGCTCGCCCAGCTGCTCGGCAAGCACGGGCTCGGCGCCCGCGTCGTCCCGCACGAGGCGGTCAGCCGCGAGAAGGTGCGCAACCTCGACGTGAGCGGGGTGGCGATGGTGTGCATCTCCTACCTCGACATCAGCGGGAACCCGGCCCATCTGCGCTACCTGCTGCAGCGGCTGCGGGAGAAGGTGCCGGGCCAGCCGATCCTGGTCGGCCTCTGGCCCGCCGAGGACGCGATCCTGACCGACGCTGCGCTGCGCCGGCAGGTCGGGGCGGATTACTACGTCGTCTCGCTGCGCGAGGCGGTCGAGGCGTGCCTGGAGGCCCTGCGGCAGGCCTGATCCGGGCTCCGCATCGAGCGAGCGGGTCCCGAATCCGGGACCCGCCCGTCCGGACCTCCGGACCGCGCGCGCCTGACCAGCGCTCCCGAACACCCTTCCGGGCCCTCGCGGCGCCTGTGGAGATGTCCGGTTGCAAGCGTGTCGCGGACATCTCTTACGACATTCGACGGATTGCGTCGCCATCTTCCATTTCGGCAATGCGGATTTGGGCTTCGCTCAGGCGCCGCGCGGGCTTGTCATCACGCTGTCCGGACGTGATCGTCCGGTTCACCTCCACGCGCAAACCTTCGCGGTCGCGTTGGCCCAACATGCGCTTCCTTGTGGCTTCAAGGTTCCGAGGCTGTCATGGGCGTGACTTCCTCCCCGCGCTCCATTCCAACTGCCTTCGGCGGTACCGTCTTCGTTTTTATTGACGTACGCGAAGAATTTTGAAGAACGACGATCGCCGGTTCCCACGGAAAAATTGCCGTCCGCATCAGACTCGATGTTGCATCTGCCGTCCAGGTAGCGTTTCCCGCCGACTTCGATGAGACACCGTCCTTGTCCCGATTCGCTGAGGCATTTTCCCTCGGAGCGCAGCGTGCAGGTCGCGCCCGCCGGCGAGGCAGCGACGAGCCAGAGAACGGAAAGGAGTTTGACGGCACGCATCGGTCATTCCTCCGGGCTGCAAGCGGTGAGTCCGATCTCGTTTTACTGCGACGAACCGGCAACAAAAATCGATACAGAAATGCGCCGCTCACAAGGGAAAGCGATAAATATTCCTGCAGAGACTATCCGGTTCGATCTCTCAGTCCCAGTGCGCGGCGGAGTCCCTGACCTCGGTCGGATCTCACGTCGTAGATGCGCCAGCCGTCGGGAGCGCGCTTCAGGCGATAAGTGATGCGCACCGCTTTGCGCGCGTTCCGGAATCTTGCTTGCGTAACGGCATAGTCACCCGTCATCGTGGCCGGGCTGATCACCAGGTTTGCGATGGTGGGATCCTGCGATTCCGTGAATGGATCAACATCGATTGTGTTGTCGCCGTTCGCGGCCTTTGCGAGGTCTCGAAGCCATGCCGCCGCGATCTCTTTCTCAAAAAAATGGTTGGCCGTTGACTTGTCCAACTGAAGTGAAAGCAGTTTCGGGCTTTTGCGTGAGCCCTCGTACTGGGCATAGACGGCTTGAACGGCAGCTTCCGGCGTCGCGAACTGGGCTTCGGAAACTGTCAACCCGGTGAGCAGCGTAGCCCCTGTTGCACATGCGAAGAGCGATGAGCGTATCAGAGCACACATCGCAAGCTCCTCCTGCCCGTCCCTTGCCGAGATCGCGGAAGCACCGCTGATCGAGATCTGGACTCTTGAAATCAGCGGGAGTCCCTGCGGGGAGATCAGGTCATGCTTCCTCAGAAATGATGTCTCGTCGCGGATCGTGCTCCCGAGCGTGGCGCCAGAGGCGGCCGCCGCTGCGGTGGCCATCGCCGGTCTTCGGCGAGGGTTCGGTTGCGGGCTGAACTCCGACCGGACACGGCGGTGACCGAGGACAGGATGATCCTGATCGCGCAGATCGAGAAGGGGGCGGGCGGCGATCTCGTGCGCGACCTGCTGGTCTTCCCGCGGTCGAGCCGGCCGGCTCGGGCCCCTCACCGCGCCGGCCCTGCCGCTTCGCTGCGCACGGGGCGGACCCGGCGGCCGCCCCGTGCGACACCCTCCGCACGGCCGAGCCATCGACGGGCCGCGGCCGGCTCCGTAAGGTGAGGGGGATCGGGAGAGGCGCGCGCGTGTCCGACAGTCGAAACCGCTGGCACGTGATCACGGGCCCGCCCTGCTGCGGCAAGTCGACGACGATCGACCTCCTGGCAGCGCGCGGCTTCCGGGTGAGGACCGAGGTGGCGCGCGCGCACCTGGACGAGGCGCTGCGAGCCGGGCGCAGCGTCCACGAGGTGCGCGCGAGGCCCGAGGAGTTCCAGGTCTCCGTGCTGATGCGCGCGCTCGCCGTCGAGCGGAGCCTGCCGCCGGAGGAGCTGATCTTCTTCGACCGCGGGGTCCCCGACAGCCTCGCGTATTTCAGGCTGCACGGCCTGCCCGAGGCCGATTACATGTCCCGCATCGCCGCCGCGCGCTACCGGACGGTCTTCTACCTCGAACCGCTGAGCGACTACGTCACGGACTACGCCCGCGTCGAGAGCCGCCACGAGCGGGACAGGCTCGCGGACCTCCTCTGGCGCGCCTACGCGGACCTCGCCTTCGACGTCGTGCGCGTGCCGGTCCTGCCCGCGCAGGAGCGGATCGACTTCATCCTGCGGCGGATCGCCGGAGCGGGCGACGGCGCGCCCCGGGCGGAGTGACCGCGCGGGCGGCCGCAGGGCCCCGCCCCACCCAGGCTTGAGCGCACGCAAACCGCAGAACAGGCCGGCCGAAACCAAACACCTCTCGCCCGCGTTGGGGGCCTACCTGTCATCACGGGCCGGGAAGCCTCAGCGTCGGAAAGGTGTCTGCGGATGATGTACCTCATGCGTGAGTCGTGTGAACTGATGCTCACGCCCGCCCGGATCGCCGCCGACCTCACGAAGCTTGCTTGCGAGAACCCGCTCAACCCTTTCACCTATACGGTCGCGGGCCGCTCGATCGCCGCCTCCTGCGAGATCTTCGAGCGCGCCACCCGCTCCTATCCCAAACCCGCCTTCGGCCTGCCGGCCGCGGAGCGGATCGTGTGGGAGCAGCCCTTCTGCCGGGTCATCGCCTTCGGGGAGCCGTCCGACAAGCCGAAGCTCCTCCTCGTCGCCCCGATGTCGGGCCACTACGCCACGCTGCTGCGCGGCACGGTGGCAGCCTTCCTCGACACCCATCAGGTCTTCATCACCGACTGGGCCGACGCCCGGCAGGTGCCGCGCGCGGCCGGGCGCTTCGGCCTCGACGAGTACATCGACGCCTGCGCGGCGATGTTCGCGGCGCTCGGGCCGGACCTGCACGTGATGGCCGTCTGCCAGCCCTCGGTGCCCGTCCTGGCCGCCATCGCCCGGATGGAGGCCGAGGACCACCCGGCCGTGCCGCGCGCGGCGATCCTGGTGGGCGGGCCGATCGACACGCGGCGCTCCCCCACGGCGGTCGACCTCCTGGCCCAGGAGCGCGGCATCGGGTGGTTCCGGCAGCACTGCATCCACCTCGTGCCGCCGGGCTATCCCGGCCACGGGCGCGCGGTCTATCCGGGCTTCCTGCAGCTCTCCGGCTTCATGGGGATGAACCTCGACCGGCACCTGACCGCCCACTGGGACATGTTCAACCACTTGGTCGAGGGCGACGGCGATTCGGCGTCCAAGCACCGGGCCTTCTACGACGAGTACCTCGCCGTGATGGACCTGACCGCCGAATTCTACCTGGAGACCGTGGAGCAGGTCTTCATCACCCACAGCCTGCCGAACGGCACCATGCGCCACCGCGGCGCGCCGGTCGATCTCGGGGCGATCCGCCGCTGCGCCCTGATGGCGATCGAGGGCGAGAAGGACGACATCACGGGCGTCGGCCAGACCCGCGCCGCCCTCGACCTCACCCCCAACCTCCCGGGCGACAGGAAGGCCTACCACCTGCAGGCCGGGGCAGGGCATTACGGCATCTTCAACGGCTCGCGCTTCCGGGCCGAGATCGTGCCCGAGATCTGCCGCTTCATGGCGGATCAGGCGGCGCCGCGCCCGGCCCCCGTCCCGGAGCGGGCGGACTGGATCGACCGCTCCGTGGCCCTCTTCGTGGTCAAGGCCCCGCCCGGCCGCGCCGCGGTCCCGCTCCGGCCCGTCTGAGCCTGGTCCTCAATGCAGCAGGGCGCGCCCCGGCACGGCGGCGCCCTGCGCGCCGGCAGGCGCGGTCAGGCCGGCCGCGCGGGCCTGCAGGTCCCCGAGCCGCCGCCGCAGCGCGCTCCGCCCCCGCTCCCGCTTGGCGCGCAGCTGCGCCAGGATCCGCTCCCGCTCCGCGCCCGGCCCGATCCGGGCCTCCAGGTGCTCGCACTCGATCTCGTGCGTGACCTCGACGTCCGCCAGCGCCGCCAGACGGCCTGCAGCGCGCCGGTGAGGCCGTCCAGGTCCGTCCCGGGGGCGCGGCGCGCCGGGCGGACCGACACCGTGGCCGCCTCGGACAGGTCCAGCCGGAGCGGCGGCCGCGTCGCCACCAGGATGGACGCGCCGGCGACGATCGCCCCGGAGCGGGTGCGAATCGGGGTCGCGCAGGGCATGAACGGGATCCGCGTGCCGTCCGGGCGCTCCAGCACCGCCCCGGCGTCGCGGACGGGGCGCCCCTCCCGCAGGGCCACCGCCATCGGGCAGAGCGCGAGGGGCAGGTCCGACCCGTCGGGCGCCAGGAGGCGCCACGCGCCGCACCAGCGCGCGGCCGATCTCCGGACGGTAGCCCCAGAGCGCCGCGGCGGCCGGGTTGTAGTAGGTCAGCCAGCCCTCGGCGTCGGTGGTGTAGACCGCCGTCCCGGCCCCGTCGAACACCTGAGCGATCGGCGGCTCGTCGTTCCAGTCGGACGTCATGCCCGCGTGTCCTCCCTGCCCCCCGACACCTGATCGGCGCCTCCGGCCGAGGAGCGGCTCCGCTTATCGTTGATCTTGACGGATCGGCTTGACTTGCGACGCGCCGCGCACGGGCCGCATTCACCCATGATCGTCCCGGACAGGCAATGGGACGAAAACGATCGGCCGCCGAGCCGCTCCCGCCGCCGTCGCCCGGTCCGGCCGGACTTGTCCCGGATCCGAGAACGTTCTCGGGCGCCGTCACATTGCAATCGATCGCCCCCGTACGGGCAGGTCTATGCCGACATCCGGATTTTCTCTCGCGTAGAGCTCATCGGGAGACCCAATCGACTGAGTTCCCGCCGCGCGGGAATCGCGGCGTCCCGCTGCCGAATGCCCGGGTCAGATTGCTGACATCATGGCATTCACCGGTCGCATGTGATAAAAGAGTTGTGATCATGATGACGGCTAGGCCTCCCAGGATGGCGGTGCTCGAGGAATTGCCATTTGGTGTAGATGTGAGCGAGAGCGAGGATTACCTCGTGATCGAAAAATCCGGCATCGAGCATGATAATCATAACTATATTGTGTCTGGGAAAGTGAAAAAGAAGAATAGAAGCGTGCTGGTCACGACCCATGTGGCGTCGTTCGAGGAAGCACTCGTCCTTGCCAAGCATCTCGCCGACAGGTTGGAGGCATCGCTGATCTACATACGGGACGACGCCCAGCCCTCGCTCTAGCTCGGATCCGCGCACGGCCGGATCTCCTCGGGCGCCGGCGGGGCGGCGCTTGGGCGCCGGCGGGGCCCGGACGGAGGCCGGCCGCGAACGGTGCGGCACCTCCGTACTCGGTCGCGCGCTTTGCCGGCGCGCCCACTCGGTCCCAATAATCCGCGCCGCGCGCCCTCGTCGGACCCCGCACCGGAGCCCGCCTGTCACCAGCGATCCTCACGGCAGCTGTCGACTAAATTGATACACTGCATCCTTTCTGTGCCGCTATGTCGTCGCGGATCTGGGTCCGTTAAGGATAAATTTAACACAGGATACCCAGATTAGGGCCTGAGATACAGATCACGGGCTCTTCGATGTCAGTCGGCTACGGCAATTCCCTGGTGCTCCGGGTGGCGGAGGACGCCTATCGGGGCGACGCGCTGGTCGCGGTGCTGGTGGACGGCGTGCAGGTCGGCGGGCCCCAGGCCGTCACGGCCCGCCGCGCGGCCGGCGAGTGGCAGGACATCACGCTCACGGGCGATTTCGGCGACGACCCGCGCAGGGTCGAGGTGCGGTTCCTCAACGATGCCTGGGGCGGCACGGCGGACGCGGACCGCAACCTCTACGTCGATCACCTGATCCTGGGCGGGCGCACCTACGAGGGCGAGGCGGCGAGCAACGCGGCCGGCCCGATGCTCGGCGACGCCGCGGCCCTCTACTCGGCCGGAACCCTGACCTTCGATACCGGCGTGCCGCCCGCGGCGCCGGTGCGCAGCCTGACGATCCGGGTGGCGGAGGACGCCTATCAGGGCGACGCGCTGGTCGCGGTGCTGGTGGACGGCGTGCAGGTCGGCGGGCCCCAGGCCGTCACGGCCCGCCACGGGGCCGGCGAGTGGCAGGACATCACCTTCACGGGCGCCTTCGCGCCGGATCCGCGCAGGGTCGAGGTGCGGTTCCTCAACGATGCCTGGGGCGGTACCGCCGGCGCCGACCGCAACCTCTACGTCGACCACCTAGTCCTGGACGGCCGGACCTATCGGGGCGCGGCGGCGAGCAACGGCGCCGGCGCGACGGTCGACGGCGCCGCGGCGCTGATGGCGGAGGGGGGCCTCGTCTTCGACACCAGCGCGCCCCCGCCCCTGCGCAGCCTGACGATCCGGGTGGCGGAGGACGCCTATCGGGGCGACGCGCTGGTCGCGGTGCTGGTGGACGGCGTGCAGGTCGGCGGGCCCCAGGCCGTCACGGCCCGCCGCGCGGCCGGCGAGTGGCAGGACATCACGCTCACGGGCGATTTCGGCGACGACCCGCGCAGGGTCGAGGTGCGGTTCCTCAACGATGCCTGGGGCGGCACGGCGGACGCGGACCGCAACCTCTACGTCGATCACCTGATCCTGGGCGGGCGCACCTACGAGGGCGAGGCGGCGAGCAACGCGGCCGGCCCGATGCTCGGCGACGCCGCGGCCCTCTACTCGGCCGGAACCCTGACCTTCGCTACCGGCGTGCCGCCCGCGGCGTCGATGCCGGTCCTCACGCCGGCCCCCCCGCCCGGCGGGACGGGCCCCGGCCTCTCCCTGCTCGGGGTGAACCTCGCCGGGGCCGATTTCGCCGCCGGCGCGCTGCCCGGCCGGCTCGGCACCGACTACACCTACCCGACCGCGCAGGAGATCGACTACTACGCGTCCAAGAACCTGAACGTCATCCGCCTGCCCTTCCTGTGGGAGCGCCTGCAGCCGGTCCAGGGCGGTCCCCTGAGCGCCGCCGAACTCGCCCAGATCGACGCGGTGGTGTCCGCCGCCACCGCCAAGGGCATGAAGGTGATCCTGGACCCGCACGATTACGGCGCGGGCTACGGCCACCTGATCGGCAGTCCGGAGACGCCCGACAGCGCCTTCGCGGATTTCTGGGGCAAGCTGGCCGGGCATTTCAGCGCCAACCCGAACCTGATCTTCGGCCTGATGAACGAGCCCTACGCCCAGAGCGCGACGCAGTGGCTCGGCTCGGCCAACGCGGCCATCGCGGCGATCCGCGCGGCCGGGGCGACGAGCCAGGAGATCCTGGTCCCGGGCAGCTACTGGGACGGGGCCCATAGCTGGGTGAGCAGCGACAACGACACGGTGATCGGGACCGGCATCGTCGATCCGGCCGGCAACTACGCCTTCGAGGTGCACCAGTACCTCGACGCCGACAGTTCCGGCACGCAGGCGGGCGTCGCCTCGCCGACGGTCGGCGTCGAGCGCCTGACGGCGATCACCCAGTGGGCGACGCAGACCAACAGCCGCCTCTTCCTCGGCGAGTTCGGCGTGGCGTCGGACCCAACCAGCCTGCAGGCGCTCGACAGCATGCTGGCCTACATGGACCGGCACGCCGTCTGGCAGGGGGCCACCTACTGGGCGGCGGGGCCCTGGTGGGGCGACTACATGTTCTCGATCGAGCCGACCGGCCTGGGCACCGCGCAGGTCACCGACCGGCCGCAGATGGACGTCTTGGAGAAGTACGCCCCGTGACGTAAGCTGCCCACCGGGCGGCGCCGCCGCCCGCGGCGCGCCCCCTCCGCGCCCGGCCGAACTCGACCCCGCGATGCCCGTCTCCCTTCCCCAGCACTTCTGGCAGGCCGTGCGGCCCGGCCTGTCGCCCCTTGGTCTCGCCCGGCTCCTCGCCGCCTCGTGGCGGCTGCGCCGGCTCGCCGGGGCGATCGGGCGGGCGCGGGAGGCGGGGGACGGGGCCGCCCTCGCGGCCCTCACCGCGCGCTGGGTGGCGCTGCACGAGGAGGCGGCGCGCCGCTTCGGGATCCCGGTCCCGGCGGAGGTCTACGCCGCCGAGGCGGCGCTGCGGACCTTCGCGGTCCGCGACCTGCCCCGCCTCGACCGCGAGATGCGCCGCCTCGCCTGGGCGGAGGCCCGGGCCGCGCGCGCCCGGGCAGCCGGGGACGAGCGGGCCGCGGCGGCCGCGCACCGGCTCGGCCAAGCCGCCTGCGACCGCATCTCGGCCCTCTCGCGCGAGATCGACGGCCGCTGATGCAACACTGCATCACCGGTTCGGTCCTGCCCACGCAGCGTGAATGGAAGCATAGGCTGGATTTCAGCGCTTCCGCACAACGCCCTTGACTGTGGTAGAGCTGTGTTCTGAACTGGATGATGGCCACAATTCAGCCATTCTGAAAGCCGTTGCCGGAGGGACGGCCGCGTGCTAGGCCTGAATAATACCCGTACAGGGCGAGACCGGCGCGCTGCGGGCCGCTTCGCCGCGTGGTTTTCGCGATGATTATGGTGGTATCTCTGGCAGGTGTCGCGGCGATCGGGGCCGTCATGGCGCGGTTCTGCCCGTGGTTGCCGATGCTCCTGGCGAGCGTGCTGCTGTTCCTCGGGGCCGCGATCGGCCTCGTGGCCTGGGGCGAGCCGCTCCCGACCGCGCTCGGCCTGGCCTGCCTGCCGGTCCTCGTGCTGCAGACCAGCTACGTGATCGCCGGACAGGTTCTGGAGGGCGCGCGGGCCGCCCTGCTCAAGGCCAACCCGGCGCAGAAGACCCTCGTCTCCCCGCACGGCTCGGCGGACGAGCCCCCCGGCCTGCACTGATCCGACGTCCGCCCGATCGGTTCATACGCCATCCGGTTGATGGCTTCGCCATCTCCGATTTCGGCCATGCGGATGTCGGCGTCGCTCAGGCGCCGCGCTCGCGCACGATCCCGGCTCCCGGCGTCCTGCTCCGACGGGCGCGGGATGGGCGTCGGACGGAGTCCCCGTGATCGGTCCGGCAGCGCCTGTCCGCGGTCACGGCTCCGCTTCCGGACCCGTTCGGGCCTGCCCGACCGGGGCGGAGACGGCGGAGTCCGGGCAGCCGGCGACCGGATGCTCAGAGCGGCGCAGCGTCCGGGCCCGGGCCCGCGGGCAGCAGCTCGCCGCCGAGCGGCGTGTCGATGGTGCAGACGAGGCCCTCGGGGCGGAAGTCCATCCGCACCCGACCGTTGAGCTCACCGGCGAGGGCCCTCTCCAGCATGCGCGTGCCGAATCCCCGGCGCGCGGGCGGGTGAACCGGCGGACCGCCGCGCTCCTCCCAGCGCCAGAGCAGCCGCCGGGGCGGATCCTCGGTCACGCTCCAGGCGACCAGGATCTCGCCCCCGTCGCGCGCGAGCGCGCCGTACTTGATGGCGTTCGTGACCAGCTCGTGCAGGGCCATCGCCATGGTAACGGCGGTGCGCGGCTGCAGGGCCACCGGCGGGCCGCTCGCCGAGACGCGGCCCTCGACGCCGCACGCCGTCGCCGCGGTCGCGACGATCTCGCCGAGGTCGGCGGCCCTCCAATGCACGCGCGTCAGCACGTCGTGAGCGTGCGACAGGGCTTGCAGGCGGCCCTCGAACGCCGATCGGGCGGCGCCGGCCCCCTCCACTTCCCGGAAGGTCTGCAGGGCGAGCGACTGAACGATCGCCAGGGTGTTCTTGACGCGGTGGTTGAGCTCCTCGACCATCAGCCGAAGCCGCCTCTGGTCGTCCGCGATCTGCTGCTGGGCCCGGCGCAGCTCGGTTGAATCGTAGTAGTAGCAGATCACGCCGAACCGGCCGTCGGGCAACCGCGTCCGCTGCAGCTCCCACTCGTAGCCTTCGGTGCCCGGCACGTCCTGGCGGGGCCGGTAGAAGGCGCGCGAGTAGAAGGGAACGCCGGTGTCGAGCGTGTCCCGGAAATGGCCGATGATCTCCTGCGCCACCTCCTCCGGCCAGAGGATCCGCATGGCCTCGGCGAAGGGGCGGCCGATCAGCGGGCGCACGTTGCGGAAGGCGCCGTCCTGCGAACGGTGGTTCATCGAGGCGATCGTGAAATCCGCGTCGACGATGTAGATCCCGAAGGGGCAGCGCTCGATGAGCTCGTGAAACAGCTCCTCCTGGCGCGCGGCGCGCGCCGTGGCCCGCGCCAGGCGCTGCTCCAGGCTCGGGCCGTGATCCGCCGGCGGCGGCTCTCGCCGATCCGGGGCCTCGGGTGCCCGCTTCGCCGGATCCCCCGCTTCGGGCTCGTCACTGCTCAAAGGTCACACCGGCCGGGCTGAGAACCGCACCGGAGGCTCCCTACCTCAAGTCGAGGCGGGGGAGAAACCGGATCCGCGCGGCGTGCTCGGCGGCCCCCGCACGGCCGATTCCGGCTCAGCGGGCGGGATCGCGGGCGTCCGCCTCCCCGCCTCGGCCCCCCGCGAGCGCCGCGAGCCGGCGCCCGAGGAAGTCCACCACGGCCTCCCGGTCTCCCGCCGCCTGCCGGTTCCAGCGCGCGAGGTTGTGCCGGGCCGCCTCGCGCGCCGCGCGCCGCCAGTCCGGACGGGCCAGGGCCGCGGCCACGGCCGCCGCCGCCGCCTCCGGATCGCCGATCGGAACCCGCAGCCCCGAGGCTCCGAGCACCTCGTGGAAGACCGGCTTGTCCGGCGCCACCACCAGGAGCCCGGCGAACTGCATCTCGAGCAGCGGCAGCCCCAGCCCCTCGTCGTGCGAACTCATCAGGAACAGGTCGAAGGCGCCGATTGCCCGGCGCGCCTCGTCGTCGTCGAGGAAGCCGAGCGGCCTGACATGGGGCAGGCGCGCCAGCGTCTCGGCCTCGCCGCCCCAGCCCGGCCGGCCGATGATCCGCAGCTCGACCGGGCGGCCGAGCCGGCGCGAGAGGGCCGCGCAGAGGGCGGCGGCGCCGGAGTAGTTCTTGCGCGGCTCGATCGTGCCCATGGCGCCGACCACGAGCGGCCGGTTCGGGTCCTCCCGGTCCCCCGCCCCGGCCTCCTCCGGGAGCGCGTCCGAGAGGGAGAAGACGTTGCGGATCGGCGGGCGGTAGAGCAGCACGGTCGCGTCCGGCCGGATCCAGGGCCGCAGGGTCGCGCCCGTCGTCTCCGAAAGGACCAGGAAGTTGCGGAGCCGTCGCAGCGCAAGCCGGAAGGGCGGCACCATGTAGAGCCGCGCGGCCCGGTTGAGCTCGTGGCGCCGCGTGAGCAGGAACAGGTCGTTGACGTAGAGCACGCTGCGCTCCGGCAGCGCCGCGAAGACCGGCGAGGGCGGGTAGCCGGAGAACAGCCACAGGCTGCGCGGATGGGCCAGGGCGGCGGCCGGCATCCGCAGCATCTGCTCCCAGATCATCGCGGGCCGGCTCCCCCGCGAGGTCCAGCCGGTCACCGGCAAGGGTGCCAGGGCCTCCTCGCTGAACAGCTCGCGGGTGATCCGCTCGATCCCCGAGGCGCGCCGGCTCAGATGGGTGCGGTCGACGACGAGGGTGGGGCGGGGGCCGAGCGGCAGGGTCGGGCCGCTCATGGGCGCATCCCGCCGCTCTCCGCCTCGCCCTCGCTCTCCAGCATGCCCTTGAGCATCCACAGCAGGGAGGCGGTCTTGATGCTGAGGAAGCCGTAGCTCACCAGTGAGTTGAAGGCCACGTAGAGGCAGAGCGCGTGCGCGTAGCGGATCTGTGCCCGGTTCCGGTAGGCGGTCGAGAAGGTGCAGTAGAGCCAGAACAGGGCGAGGCCGAGGAGCGACTGCGTCGTGATGATGTAGCTGACGCCGCTGTCGACCGCCTTGTAGATCAGCTTGTCCGAGAGGCCGAGGAACTCGGGCACGTCGTAGACGTGCAGGAGGTCGACCGTCCAGGCGACGCGACCCGGGAAGTCGTCGCTGCCGCCCGCGATCCCGGTCACGCCGACGAACAGGAAGGAGGCGACCAGCGCGCCCGGCAGGTAGAGGAGAGGCACCACCCGCGGCAGGAACCGCCACACCACGCTCACCAGCAGGATCGCGAAGAACGAGACCAGGGCGAGGCGCCCGTCGCAGGCCACCATCAGGAAGAAGTTCGTCGCCAGGAGGTAGGTGCGGCAGGATGGGCTCAACCGCTCCCAGCGCGAGAAGATGTAGGCCGCGATGATCACGCAATAGGCGCCGAGCGAGACCGGCTCGAGGAAGACCGACGAGACCCGGTGCGCGTCCATGATCTGGTCGGCGATGCTGAGGAAGCGCGCATCGGGCCGGGTCGCGCTCACGAACAGGTCGGAATCCGTGTTCCAGAAATTCTCCTCGGTCAGCCCGCGGGTCGCGATGAAGTAGTCCTTCACCCGGAACAGCGCCGAGTAGGCTTCGACGTTGAAGGCCTCGATCACCCCGAAGACGAACACGACGCTGTGGATGGCGAGGAGGTAGCGGTTCAGGTAGCGCGTGCGCGTGCACAGGCCGAGCATCATGAAGACCGGCGCGATCAGGATGTCGCGGAAGTACTTCACGCTCGTGGCCGGATCGACGGCCACCGCCCGCAGCGTCATGAACACGAAGAGCCAGGCGATCAGCGCGACCGAGAGCGTCATGCTCGGCCGGTAATGCGCCAAGGCGACGAGCAGGGCGGCGCCGATCAGCACGATCTCGGCCCCGATGACGATGCCGGGCGAGAGCCCGGTGACGTTGCCGTTCACGTAGGCGAGCGCGGCGTTGAACAGCATCCCCCCGGCGAGGATCCCGAAGGGGACGTGCTCCAGCACGGCGCCCCGCGCCGCCGCCGGGGCCGGGACGGGCCTGAGGAAGGAGGGCAGCGCGACCGCGTGGGTCGGGACGGGCGGCATGGCGGGGCTCCGGCGGGTGGGGCGGCGAGGGACCCGCGCGTCGGCGGGCCGGCACCCGCGGTCAGCGGGTCGGCACCCGCGTCAGCGGGTCGGCACCTCGGGCGGCTCCTCGGCCTGCAAGGCGACCTCGACCACGTCGCCGGGCTGCAGCTCGGTGTCGTGATCCGCCGGGATCCGGGCCGTCTTGCCGCCGGACCTGCGGAAGATCGAGATCTGCGGCTGGCTGTCGAAGCCGCGCACCAGCTGGGACTTGACCATTCCGGTGTAGCGCAGCTTCTCGCTGACCGCCTGGAGCCGGCTGCGGATCGCCGCCAGCTTGGCGGTCGAGTCCTGGATCTCGCGCAGCACCTCGAGGCGCCGGGTGTCGTCGACCCGCTGGAGCTTGCGGCCGAGATCGCCCTTCTCGCGCTCGACCGAGGCGAGGACCGCCATGGTCTGGAGGGCGCGGGTGGCCGAGAGCAGGACCGTGCGGCGCGCCTCGACGAGGCGCGGCATCGGCACGTTGCCGCGATCGAACAATTCCTGGTAGCGCTTGAGATCGTCAGTGTCCGACTGGACGCCTTCCTTCTCGCGCCGCTCCTGCTCGCTGAGCACCGAGGCCCGCTCGTTCTCCTTGGCGGCGGCCTCGGTCAGGTAGCGCTTCTCCTTGACGATGTCCTCGTTGCGCGTCGTCAGGATCGCGCGCTCGCCCTCCGAGAGCTCCTTCGCCACGGAGGGCGCGACGGGCGTCTCGATCACCGCCTTGCGGTCGAGCTCCCCCTTGCCGTCGAGCTCGGCCCGCAGGCGCGAGAGCCGCTGCTGCTCCTTGGCGTAGTCGATCCAGGCCGTGTTGTAGGCGTCGCGCAGGTCCGACAGCTGCAGGAACGGGTTGTCCATCTTGAAGCGGAGGATGTCGAAGCCCCCGGCCAGCGCCACGGTCTGGCGCACGGTCATGCCCGGCCGGTAGGGCTGCTCGCCCGGCTTGGCCACGTCGCCGTTCAGGTAGACCGGTCGATATTCCAGGATCGCGACGTTGATCTCGGAGGCCGAGAGGATCAGCGGAAATTCCCGGCCGTCGTCGGTGCGGCGGCGGATCTCCTTCGACGGCAGGAGCGACTGGATCTTCGCCCGCGCCTCGGCGAGGCTCAGCCCGGCGACCGGGACCTGGCCGACCAGCGGCACCGTGACCTCGCCGTCGCCGTTGACGACGCTCTTGGCCTTCAGTTCGGGCACCGCGACCGCCTCGATCGTGAGCGTGTCGCCCGGCGCGATCAGGTAGGCCGCCGCGGCGGGATGCGCCGCGAGGGCGAGGACCGCCCCCAGGACGAGGCCCGCCCTCGTGCGGGACGGGCGGCGCGGGGCCTGGTTCACCATGCGGGGTACTCCCTTTCGCGGCGCGTGGCGGGCTTCCTGCGGTCGTGCGACCGGCCTCGTCGCATTCCGGATCCCTCGTTCGGACGGGTCCCGCGTCGGGCGACCCTGATGCTGGACGGGTCCGGGCGGCCCGCGGGGAGCGACCGGACGCGGCGGCTGTCACAACTTCGATTGTGCAGTGCACAACCGAAGGGCGAGAGACGGCGAAGCCATCCCCCGCCGCGAACCGGGGCTAGAAGTCCCTTTCCCCCCGAACCGTTCCAAGAAATGCCGCGCGACACAAGAGGTATGCGGCTTCCCCTGCCCCCGCTGGACCAGTTCAAGAAGACGCAGCACCGAGGATGCGGCGGCCCGGCCTTTCGCCTATGCGAGACAGCACCCGTACTTCTCAGAGAATGCAAGAAACGGGCCTGTTCCACGAAATGTCGGGTCGCCGCCACCGACATCGGCGCGCATTATGCTTGCAAAGCAGAGCAGACATGCGAAAAATGCAAAGAGGCCGCGAGGCTGCGCCCCGTGGGGCAAGGCGGGGCCCGCTTCGCCCTCTGATAAGGCTTGCGAATCCAATCGTCCCGGATCCGGGGCGGTGCGACCGGCCCGGCGGGTCGGCCGCACCGAGCGCCGCCTTCGGCCGCTCCCGTCATGCTGAAATCACAACCCTGGTCATCGTTTTGAGCATGTCTTAACCGGCAACGAGAGGGTCGATCCGGGTCCCGGCTGGACTGTCCGCCCGATACGGGCCGCACAACCTCCCGAACGCCCTGGCCGGGAACCCTCTCGCGTTGCAACAAAAACCCCAACGGCCGGGCCGGGCCGCTTCGCCATGCACCGAGACGGCGTTTGGTTCCCGGAAAAAATCCGCCGGCTCGCCTGGAACGTGCATTCGGAACGGCAACGCTTTGCCAATCCGGCGCGGCGGGTTGTGAAACCCGTTCGACCGGTGTTAACCCTTTCGAGGCAGCAAGCGGCCGGCATTGCGACCTGTACGCCAAGCAGATCTGCTCGAATCGACACCTCGCCAGCAAGTCGGCGCAGATCAGCCGCCGAGTTGCGCAGGGCTTCAGCCCGATACGCCGTATCGCCGGCAAAATTCCCGCTGTTGTGCAGGGCCGGTCGGCCGCGTCCTGCGAGTACCGAGCGCGCAAGGGTGGCCATGAACATCAAGCCGAACCAGCTGCGTCTGCACGTCGACTCGGCCTCACCCCGGCTGGAGCGCGATGAGCGCTGGGACGTGGCGGCGATCCTGGACGTTCTGCGCCGGCGCCGCATCCTGGCGGCTTGCGTGTTCGTGGCCTGCCTCACCGCCGCGCTCGCCTACCTGGCGACCGCGACGCCGCTGTTCATGGCGACCGGCATCCTGGTGCTCGACACCAAGCTGACGCCCCCCTCCCCCGCCCAGGTCAGCGCCGAGCCGACCATCGATCCGGCCGTGGTGGACAGCCAGATCGAGATCCTCAAGTCCCGGAAGATCGCGACCGACGTGGTCGACAAGCTCGGCCTCCAGGGCGACCCCGAATTCGTCGGCAGCGGTCCCTCGCTCCTCGACGCGCTCAAGGGCCGGCTCCTGTCCCTGGTGGAGGCCAGCAGCGGATCCGCGGAGCCGCCCGACCTGCGCCAGGTCGCGGCGGGGACGCTCGAGCGCACGCTCAAGATCACCCGCACCGGCCGCAGCTTCCTCGCCGAGATCAACGCGACCACGCGGGACCCGAAGAAGTCGGCCGCGATCGCCAACGCCGTGGCGGAGGCCTACATCCAGGACCAGCTCAGCAGCCGGATGGAATCGAGCCAGCGCACCACCGACTGGATGCAGCGGCGCCTGAAGGAAGTGCGGGACGAGGCCGAGGCGGCCGAGCGCGCCCTCAAGGAGTTCCGGGCCCATGCCGGCGCGTCGAGCCCCGGGGCCGAGCCCGTGAGCGCGGCGGACATCGCCTGGGAGCGCGCCTCGATCGAGGCGATGCGGCGCGCCGCGGCCGAGAGCCTGGAGCGGGGCCGCGCGGGCCTCGCCGCCGCCCAGGCGATGCTGGCCGCCCTGGAGGGCGGGGACACCGCCGCCGCCACCCGCAAGCGCCTCGACGAGGTCGACGACCCCGAGGTCTCGCACCTCGCGGCGGCGATGGCCGGCCCGGGGCCGAGCCCGGCCGAGGCCGAGGCCCTGCGCGCGCGGCTGCGCCGGCTCGTGGACGACCGCCAGGCCGCGATCGGGCTCGCCCAGCGCCGCGACGGGCTGCTGGCGCGGCGCCTCGGCGACCTCGCGGCGGGCACGGATCCCGGCCCGAACGGCCGCGAGCAGCAGCTCGCCCGCGCGGCCGAGGCCGCCCGCTCCACCTACGAGGCGCTGCAGAACCGGGTCTCGCGCGTCAGCTCCTTCCTGCAGCAGCAGGCGCTGCCGGTCACGGAGGCGCGGCTGGTGAGTGCGGCGGTGCCGCCGCTCGCCAAGTCCTCGCCCCGGACGACCCTGGTCCTGCTCCTGGCCAGCGCCGGCGGGCTCGCCGCGGGCATCGCGGCGGCCTTCCTGCGGGAGATGTTCGACCGGCGCATCCGCTGGCCGACGCAGATCGCCGGCCTCGGTCAGCCCTTCCTCGGTCCCCTGCCGCCCACCGAGGGGCGCCGCCTGCCTCTGCCGGGCCGACGGGCGCGGCCTTCCGCCGGGATCCCGCTGCTCATCGCAGGCCCGGACGCCTCGCCCGCGGCGCTCGAGACCCTGCGCGCGGCCAAGATCGCCGTCGACCACGCCCTCGGCCGCGAGAGCTGCCGGGTGGTCGGGGTCGTCTCTCCCTGCGACCGCGACGGGAAATCGACGGTGGCGGCCAATTTCGCGGCCCTGGCGGCCGAGATGCGGGCCCGCGTGCTCCTGATCGACGCCGACCTGCACGGCGGCGGCCTCTCGGCGCAATTCGCGGGCGAGGGGGCGATCGGCCTCGACGAGGCGGTGGGCCGGCAGCACCCGCTCGCCCGCTGCGTGGTGCCAACCCCGCTCGGCTTCGACCTCCTGCCCGGGAGCGTCGGCGCGCCGCCCGCCCACCCGGTCGAGATCCTGGCCTCGGTCGGGCTGCGGCGCCTGCTGACCGAGGCGCGCGGGCGCTACGACTACGTGGTGATCGACGTCCCGGCGGTCCTCTGCGCGGTCGACGCGAGGGCGATCGCCGAGGTCATCGACGGCTTCATCCTCACGCTGGCCTCCGGCCGCACCAGCCTCGATGCGGTCGAGCGGGTCTTCGCCACCTGCCCGGGCATCGCCGACCGGTCCGTGGGCGTGGTCCTCAACCGCTCCAGGGTCGCGGTCGGCCCGCTGCGGGCGCGGCGGGCCCCGCGGTCCGGCATGCTGGAGATCGCCCGATGAGCGCCCATCCCGTCCTGCGCACGGCGCGGCGGGCCGTGCGGCCGGTGGCCCGCGCGGTCCGGCGCCACCTGCTGCCGCGGCTGATGCCGGTCGCTCGCCACGCCTTTCCGGAGGCCGCCGCGCGGGTGCGGGTCGTGGGCCTGCTGTCCTCGTCCTCCGGGCTCGGGGAATCGGCGCGGCTCTGCCTCGGCAGCCTGGCCGGGGCCGGCTACCGGCTCTCGACGGCCGACGTCGCGGGCCTGTTCGACAGCAACGACGGCATCGCCTACCCGGCGGGCGAGTCCGACCCGCAAGAGGACCTCGCCATCTACCATCTCAACCCGCCCATGCTCCTCCCGAGCGTGGTGCGGACGGGCCTGCGCCGGCACGCCGGCACCTACAGCATCGCCTACTGGGCCTGGGAGCTGGAGACCCTGCCGGCCGAGTGGATCGCGGCGATCCGGTTCGTCGACGCCATCCTGGTGCCGAGCCGTTTCTGCCAGGCCGCCCTGCGGGCCCACACCGACAAGCCGGTGATCGTGGTGCCGCATCCGGTCGACGCCGCCGTCCCGGTGCGGGAGGCCGCCGCGCCGCCGCCGGGGGACCGCTTCCGGGTGGCGAGCATCTTCAATTTCGGCTCGTCCTACGCGCGCAAGAACCCGACCGCGCTGGTGCGCGCCTTCCGGGCCGCCTTCGGCGAGGATCCGGGGGCCGAGCTGGTGCTGAAGGTCAGCGACGGGGCCCGCTACCCCCGCGAGCGCGCCCAGATCCTGGCCGAGATGGCGGGGGCGCCGAACGTCCGCCTGATCGACGAGGTCTGGGAGCGCCCGCGCCTGCAGGCCTTCCTGGCCTCGGCGGACGCCTACCTGTCGCTCCACCGCTCGGAGGGCTTCGGCCTGACCCTCGCGGAGGCGATCCTCGCCCGCGTGCCGGTCGTGGCCACCCACTGGTCGGGCAACACCGATTTCTGCGACCCGGCCCTGTCCTACCCGGTCGACTACGCCCTGGTGCCGTTCAGCGACCCGCATCCCGCCTATGCGGGGGTCGGCGCGGCGCGCTGGGCCGAGCCGGACATCGCCCACGCGGCCCACCAGCTGCGACAGGTGCGGGGCGAGCCCGAGGCGGCGCGGGCCAAGGCCCGGGCCCTGCGGAGCGCCTTCGTCACCTACCTGCGCCGCCACGGCTACGAGGAGGCGCTCGCCTCCCTCGCCCGCCCCGCGCAAGCCGCCTGATCGGGACGCCCGCGCCCCGACCCTGCTGCCCCGAGAGGAACGAGCCTTGACTGATCCGATTGCCCAGAAGGGCGACGAGACGGACCTGACCGTGTCGCTCGTCGTCTGCACGGTGGGCCGGCTGGAACCCCTGGAGAGGCTGCTCGCCTCCCTGCGCCGCCAGACGCGCCGGCCCCTCGAGATCCTCCTCGTCGACCAGAACCCGGCCGGCACGCTCAGCGCCCTGCTCACCCGCTTCCGCGACCTGCCCCTCGTGCACCTCGTCGACCTCGCCGATGCGCGGGGCCTGTCGCGGGCCCGCAACCTCGGCCTGGCCTGCGCCCGCGGCAGCGTGGTGGGCTTTCCGGACGACGATTGCTGGTACGACCCCGAGGTCGTCGCGCGGGTCGCCGACCTGTTCTCCGTCCCGGGAAGCCCGGGCCTGATCTGCGGGCGCACGGTCGATGCCGGGGGCGCCGAATCCGTCAGCGCGCATCTGCCGGTCCCGGCCGAGATCGCGCGCGACACCGTCTTCCTGGCGGGCAATTCCAACGGCCTGTTCGTGCGTCGGGGCCTCGCCAAGCGCGTCGGCGGATTCGACGAGACGCTGGGAGTGGGCGCCGCGACGCCGTTCCAGTCCGGCGAGGAGACGGACTTCATCCTGCGCGCCCTCGCTCTCGGCGCGTCCTGCCGCTTCGAGCCCGGCCTGGTCGTCCGCCACGACCAGCCCGAGGCGAATCCGGCCGCCGCGGCCGCGCGGGCCGCCCGCTACGCGCCGGGCTTCGGGCGGGTGCTGCGCCTGCACGGTTTCGGACCCGGCTACGTCGGCAACCGCGTGCTGCGGGCCTTCGGGCGCGGGGCGCTCCTCCTCCTCGGCGGCCGCCGGGACGACGCGCGCCACCGCTTCGCCTGGGCGCTCGGCACCCTGCGGGGCTACGCCGCCCCGGCCCGCGCCCGCGCGGCGGCCCCGCCGCGCGGGGCCGCCGCGCGGGAGCCGGGCGCGCAGCCCAGGCCCTTCGGCCTCTCCTTCGCGCCGCTCGACGACGGGCAACTCGCCCGGCAGCTGGCCGGCCCGCTGGTTCCGGCCGGCGCGGGCCCGCGGATCGTCGCCACCGCCAACCTCGACCACATCGTCCAGCTCTCGCGCAACACCGTCTTCCGGGAAGCCTATCGCCGCGCCTGGATCGTCACCGCCGACGGGATGCCGGTCTACCTCTACGCGAGGCTGCGCGGGGCGAAGCTGCCCGGCCGGCTCACCGGCGCGGACCTGTTCGCGCGGCTGATGACGATGCTCTCCCCGGCCCGGCACCGCTGCTTCTTCGTGGCCTCCTCGGAGGAGACCGCCGCGCGGATCGAGGCCCTGCTCCTCGCCCGCGGCTTCTCGCGCGAGCAGCTCGCCTTCCGGGTGCCGCCCTTCGGTTTCGAGACCGACGCGGCCTATTCGGACGCCCTCGCGGGGGCGATCCGGGCCCACCGCGCCACCCACCTGTTCCTCGGCCTCGGCTCGCCGAAATGCGAGATCTGGAGCCACCGCTACCGCGGCGCCCTCGGCGACTGCTACGTGCTCAACGTCGGCGCCGGCCTCGACTTCTACAGCGGGACCAAGCGGCGCGCCCCGGTCGTCCTCCAGCGGACCGGCCTCGAATGGGCGTGGCGCGTGGCCCAGGAGCCGCGTCGGCTGTTCCACCGCTACTTCGTCGCCTCCTGGCGCTTCCTCTGGATCGCCGCCGCCGACTTCGCCCGGTCGGACCGCACCCTGCCCCCCTCACGCGCCATCGAGGTGGAACGCCATCGATGAGCCCCGCCACGCGAGGCGCGCTCGCGCCGCCGGAGCGGTCCGCCCGCCCGGCCGCGCCGCTCCGCCCCGAAGTCCACGGCCGCTGACCGATCGCCCGGCGAGACCGATGCCGCTCCGGAACGCCACACCTCCCGCATCAACCCAGAAGCCGGTGCGCAGCACCGCGCCGCAGGCGCCCCAAGGCGCCTGGACGCGCCGTCCGCCGCGCCACGAGGAGAGACGATCAATGCCAAGGGGGATTGCAGTCGAGTTCCAATATCGGGAGCAGCGCCTCGAGGACGGTGCCGCGGGGCTCCCACGGCGCGCGATCGACCCGGCCCGGCCCCTCTGCCGGCGCGCCGGCCTCATCAACGTGGCGCTGGCCAAGCGCGCGACCGACATCGCCGTCGCGCTCGCCGCGCTGGTGTTCCTCCTGCCGGTCTTCGTCGCCGTGGCCATCCTGATCAAGGCGGAGACGCCCGGCCCGGTCTTCTTCCGCCAGCGCCGCTACGGCGTGCAGCGGCGGCCGTTCCTGATCTTCAAGTTCCGCACCATGACGGTGCTCGAAGCGAGCGGAGCCTTCCGGCAGGCCGCCGCGAACGACGCTCGGGTGACGCGGATCGGGCGCTTCCTGCGGCGCTCCAGCCTCGACGAGGCGCCCCAGCTCATCAACGTGCTCGTCGGCGACATGTCGCTCGTCGGGCCGCGGCCGCACGCCGTCGCCATGGACGACGCCTACGCGCCGGTCGTCTCGCACTACGAGGACCGTTTCCTGGTGCGCCCGGGCCTCACCGGCCTGGCCCAGATCAGCGGCTACCGCGGCCCGACCGACACCCACGACAAGATCGCCCGGCGCATCGCCCACGACCGGGCCTATATCCGGCGCTGGTCCCTGCTCCTCGACTTCGCGATCATGCTGCGCACGCCGATCGCGCTCGTGAGGGATCCCAATGCCCTCTGAGGCGACGAGGCGGGCGCGGCCGCTTCCCGCCGCGATCACCCGCGGCGCCTTCCTGGCCGCCCTCGCCGGCGGCGTCGCCGCGGCGGCCGGGACGGGGGCGGGCCCGGCGCGGGCCGGCGGGGCGGTCCGCTACCCCGGCGTCAACCTGTCGGGCGGGGAGTTCGGCGACATCGGCCGCCCCCTCGGCCAGGGCTACATCTACCCGCCGAACGAGAGTTTCGCCTACTACGCCGGGCGCGGCATGAAGCTCGTGCGGATCCCGTTCAAGATCGAGCGGGTGCAGCCGGAGCCCCTCGGCGCCCTCTCGGTCCGGGACGCGGACGAACTCGCGCGCTGCGTGCGCGCGGCCAAGGCCGCCGGGCTCCTGGTGGTCCTCGACGCGCACAATTTCGGCAAGCGCGACGGAAAGCCGATCGAGGCGCGGGACCTCACCAATCTCTGGTCGCGGCTCGCCGCGCGGTTCCGGGACGAGCCGTCGGTGGCCTACGGCCTCATGAACGAGCCGGTGGCCTTCGCGCCGCCCGCCTGGCGCCCGGTCGTCGACGCCCTCGTCAAGGCCATCCGCGACGGCGGCTCGCGGCAGCTCCTGATGGTCCCCGGCGCCGGCTGGAGCGGCGCCCATTCCTGGGTGTCGGACGGCAACGCCGCGGCCTTCGAGGATTTCCAGGACCCGCACTTCCTCTTCGAGGTCCACCAGTACCTCGACCGGGACAATTCGGGCTCGAACCCGCAGGATTACGCCCCGGGCGCCGGCGCGACCCGGCTCGCTGCCTTCACGGACTGGGCCCGGCGGCGCGGCGCCAAGGCCTTCCTGGGCGAGTTCGGCTTCGCCCTGCCCGCGGGCGAGGCCGAGGCGCGGGCGCTCCTCTCCTTCGTGGCCGCCCACACGGATGTCTGGCAGGCCTACGCCTACTGGGCCGGCGGACCGTGGTGGGGCGATTACGCGTTCAGCATCGAGCCCGGCAAAGAGGGCGACAAGCCGCAGATGGCCCTGCTGAGGCACTTCATGTGACCGCCCGGCCCGCGGGAGGCGCGGCCGCGGGCGCGTCGCCAGGTCCCGCGCGGACCCCAGGAGCACCGGACCCGGGAATCAGGAGCACCGGACCCGGGAATACGGATCCAAGAATACGGATCCAAGAATACGGACTTAGGGATACGGATGGCAGGCACACTGGTTCGCAAGTCGTTGATCAACGCCGTCGCGGGCGTGGCGACCACGTTCGCCGGCTTCGCGAGCAGCATTCTGGTGGCGCGCCTCATCGGGGTCGAGGGATCCGGGATCATCGGGTTCGCGGTCTGGGCCGCCACGATGTCCGTGATGGTGGCGGATCTCGGGATCCCCGGCAGCCTCGCCCGCTTCCTGCCCGAGCTTCGCGCGCGCGCGAGCCTCGCCGATGCGGACGGCCTGACGCGCGCGCTCCTGCGTCCCTACCTCCTCGTCACCCTGTGCGTGTCCGGAGGCTTCTTCGCCTACGCGGCCTCGCTCGCGGCCGCCCAGCCCGACGGGATCGGCTGGCAGATCCACCAGGGCAGCTACCGCGCCTCGCCGCTGTTCTGGCTGCTCGTGGGGCTGGCCTGCCTCACCCAGTCGCTGGCGAGCTTCGTGACCAGCTACCTGCGCGGCGTGCAGGATTTCGCGGCGCTCGCGCGGCTCGCCCTGCTCGCCGCCGGCGCGCAGATCGCGGCCACGACGGTCGGAATCGTCGCGTTCGGCGTCGGCGGCGCCCTGGCGGGCGCCGTGATCGGATCGGCCGTCGTCATGCGCCAGGTCCTGCGGCTGCCGCGCGAGGGCAGCCCCGTTCCGCCGGTGCTGCGCGCCCGCGTCGTCCGCTACTCCGTCGAGTCCTGGGCGAGCCACCTCGTCACGGCGTTCCTGTGGTCGCGGATGGAGGTCATCTTCCTCGAGCGGAGCTTCGGCAGCCACGCGGTCGGGCTGTTCACCGTGAGCCTGACGCTGTCGAACCTCGCCATGCAGGGGCCGCTGCTGCTCACCGGCGCGCTGCTGTCGCACCTCTCGCAACATTCCGGAGCGGAGCACGCGGAGACCCGCCTGGCCCTCTACCCGGCCAGCGTGCGTCTCCTCGCGCTGTTCGTATTCCCGCTCTGCCTGGGGACGGCGGGTGTCATGCCGCTCCTGCTTCCCCTGCTCTTCGGCGACGCCTTCGCGCCGGCGGTGACCGCCGCCACGATCCTGGTCGGGACCGCGAGCCTGATCACGATCGCCACCATCGCGTACTCGTACCTGTTCGCGATGGAGCGGACGAGCTTCATCCTGGGATCGGGGCTCGTCGGGGCCGTCCTGGCGATCACCGCCGGCCTCACGGTGGTTCCGGCCGCGGGCCTGCTCGGCGCGGCGAGCGCGCGGGCCGCGATCCAGCTCCTCGTGACGGGCGCCATCGTCTGGTACGCTCGGCGGTCGCTGGGCTGCGTGCTGCCCACGCTCGATCTCGCGCGGATGTTCCTGGCGGCCCTGCTCTGCGCGATCGCCGCCCGGATCGTCGTCACGGTGACCTCGGGCGTGCCCGGGCTGATGCTGGCCGTGCTCACGGGCGCCCTCGTCTACGCGGCCGCCCTGCGCGTCCTCAAGCCCCTGCCGCGCGCCGACCTGCAGCGGGTGCGGGACGCGCTGCGCAACCTGCCCGTCCCGCTGCGCTCGGCCGCCCTCGCGAGCCTGCGCGTGATCGCGCCGGCCTGAGCCTCGTTCCCCGGCAACCTCGTCCCTGGAGGATGCACCGATGATGCGAAACCTGATGCGGCAGCTGCGCGGCGCCCTCGTGCGGCGAGCCGAGCGGCTGACGGGAACCCACATCATCCCCCGGGGCAGCCTGTGGGCGATGCCCGAGCGGGAGCACCTCAGGGCGTTCTTCGCGCATTTCGGCGTCGACTGCGTCTTCGACGTCGGCGCCAACGAGGGGCAATTCGCCGACATGCTCCGCCGCAAGGTCGGCTATCGCGGGCCGATCCTGTCCTTCGAGCCGATCCCGGACGTGGCCGAGCGGCTCAAGGCCCGGGCTGCCGCCGATCCGCTCTGGTTCGTCGAGCAGGTCGCCCTCGCCGACGAGATCGGCGAGCGCACCTTCAACATCATGGCCGACACGCAATTCAGCTCCCTCGCCAAGCCCAGCCACGAAGAGGTCAAGCTGTTCGAGGGCACCAATCAGATCCTGCGAAGCATCGGCGTCAAACTGTCGACGGTCGAGTTCATGCTGGAGAAGTACCGCAAGGAGCTGAAATTCACCCGGCCCTACCTGAAGATGGACACGCAGGGCCACGACCTGTCCGTGGTGCGGGGGGCGGGCGACAGCCTGCGGGGCTTCGTCGGACTGCAGAGCGAGTTGGCGATCCGCAAGCTGTACGACACGTCGGTCGATTTCCGCGACGCCATCACGGCCTATGAGCGGGCCGGCTTCGCCCTCAGCGCCTTCGTGCCCAACAACGAGGGACACTTCCCGGCGCTGATCGAGATGGACTGCATCATGTACAACACGCGCTACGTGCCGCTCGCGTGACCGCGCCGCGCGCTGACCGCGCGATCGTAGAGGGCGGCAGTGTCCCGCGCGATCGCCGCCCAGCTCGGCACCGCGGCGATCCGCTCGCGCGCGCCGCGCCCGAGCGCCAGGCGCAGCTCGCGGTCCTGCGCCAGCCGCGTCATGGCCTGCGCGAGCGCGCGCGGGTCTTCCGGCTCGACGAGGCACCCGCTGCGCTCCGGCTCCAGCATGGCCGCGAAGACGCCGAGGCGCGACGCCAGGATCGGCCGGCCGAACGGGAGGGCGAGCATCAGGACGCCGCTCGCCTCGATCTGCCGGTAGGGGAACACGAAGACGTCGGCGTCCGAGAGGATCCGCGGCAATTCCTCGTCGGGGATGTGGCGCTCGTCGAAGACGAGCTGGGCGGCGAGCCCGAGTTCGCGCGCCCGCTCCTTCAGCCCGTCGAGCGGCATGGCGGGGCGGCCGGCCACGACGAACCGGCAGTGGCGCAGAACCGCCTCGGGCATCATCCCCGCGGCCTCGATCAGGATGTCGAGCCCCTTGTAGGGTTTCAGGATGCCGAAGAGCAGGAAGTCGACCGTGCGCTTGGAGCGGTCGGGCTCGACGAACGGCGAGGATGGCAGGGAGGCCGGCGTCAGCAGGCCGTGCCCGATCTGGTGGATCCTGGCCGGATCGACGCCCTGCCGGGCGAGTTCGCGCGCGGCCGGCGCCGTGTGGACGATGACCGCGTCGGCATCCTTGATCACCCGCTCGCCGCCCGCTCTCAGGAGCAGGGGCACGCGATCCCCGTTCGACGGGCGCGTGTCGTGGACCGTGAGAATGCAGGGTGCGCGGCGGCGCAAGCGCCGGAACAGGATCCGGTCGGCGAGGGGCACGACCGGCCATTGCACGTGGACGATGTCGGGCGCGAGCCGCGCCACGTGGCCGACGAGCTGCTGCAGGAGGAGCCCGTAGCGGAGGTGGCGCAGGAAGACCGTGACCCGGTGCGGCGCGATCCGCGGCGGCAGGGGCGCGAAGATGTCGTTGATCGCCAGCGGCAGGTGGGTGACCCCCTTCGGCGCGGCCTCGCCCGGGCGCAGCGGTCGCGAGGCGAGGAAGACCTCGTGCCCCTGCTCGGCCAGCCCGGCGCAGAGGCTGGCATCGTACGGCAGGGTGAAGAGCAGCGGGTCAACGACGAGGATGCGCAATGGGAATGCTCCGAGGCAGGAGGGTCGACCCGAGCGGGGCTGCGCGGCCCGGGATGAGCAGGACGACCGGACACGAATTTACCACAACATATAATAATCATTGCCTCGGAAGTCAATTATACAGGAGTTGTTTTTCGGAAGTCATGTAATATAACAGTCAAACTGCGCCTTTTTGCCAAGGATGACGGGGAAGACATGATGGGAGACCGGACCTGTCAGGTGAGCGTGATCATGCCGGCGTTCAACGCGGCGGCGACGATCGAGCGCGCGCTCGCCAGCGTCCTCGCCCAGAGCCATGCCGCCCTCGAGGTGATCGTGGTCGATGACGGCTCGACCGACGCGACGCGGACCCTCGTGGGCTCGGCCGCCGCGCGGGATCGCCGCGTGCGGCTGCTCGCGAGCGATCGGAACGGCGGGCCTGCGGCGGCCCGCAACACGGCCCTGTCGGCCGCGACCGGCGAGTGGCTCGCCCTCCTGGACGCCGACGACGCGTGGCGCCCGGAGCGGCTGGAGCGGCTGCTCGCCGTCGCCGGCGACCGGGCCGAGGTGGTGTTCGACAACCTCCTCGGCCTCGATCCCCACAGCGGCGCCGAGGTCGGCCCGCTCTTCCCGCGGCTGCCCGACGCGATCGGCGTCTCGGAGATGGCCGCGGCGGCGGTTCCGGGCAGCCGCTTCGATTACGGCTACCTCAAGCCGATCTTCCGGCGCGCCCTGGTCGCGCGGGCCGGGCTGCGCTTCGACGAGGGGCTCAGGACGAGCGAGGATCTCCTGTTCTTCCTCGCGCTGCTCGTCGAGGGCGGGTCCGCGCGGACGACCTCGGAGGCGTTCTACGTCTACACGCTGCCGGTGAGTTCGGGCGGACGCATCTCGCCCTACTCGCATAGCCAGCCCCGCGACCTCGCCGTCGCCGAGGCGCTGGCGGCGCTGCGGCGGGCCTGCGCGGCTCGGCTGTCGCCCGCGGAGAGCGCGCAGCTCGAGAGCAGGATCGCGCATCTGCGGCGCGTCGCCCCCGTGAGCGAGTTCCACTTCGCGCGGCGCACCGGCGACCTGCGCAGGATCATCGGCCTGCTCGCCCGCTCGTCGGCCGTGCGGCGGGAACTCGCGCGCGGGATCCTGCGCCGCGTGCGGGGGCGCCCCGCGGCGGCCGAGCGGGCCGGGCCGGATCGGTGACGGGGCCGCGCGGCGCGCCCGCGCCGCCGGGCCGGCGCGGTGCGGTCCCGCGTCGTCGCCCCGGTGCTCGCCGCCGTCCGCGGCCTCGCCGGCCGCGCCCCGCCTCGGCGAGCGATCCGGCGGACGGCTTCGTCCCGACCCGCGGCGCCGAGATCGCCGCTCCGGACGGGACGCCCCTGATGCTGCGGGGCATCAACCTCTCCAGCTTGCTCGTCCCGGAGGGCTCCATGTTCGGGTTCCGGGACGCGACCGCGCCCCGGCAGATCCGGCAGGTGTTCAGGGAACTGGTCGGGCCGGAGGCCGACAACGCCTTCCGGCGGCGCATCGCCGCCCACGACCCGGACGTGCCGAGGTGATCGGCTACGACGTCCTCACCGAGCCCCTGCCGGGGCAGGAGGGCAACGCGCCCGTCCGTCCAGCCCCGATGCGCGCCCTACCGGGAGGCGGCGGCGCCCGTCCCGCGCTTGCGCGAGGCGCACCGGGTGCCGATCCTGATGGGAGAGGCCGGCGAGAACAGCGACGCGTGGGTCCGCGCCTGCCGGGCGGTGCTGGAGCGGCACCGCGTCGGCTGGGCGTTCTGGACCTACGGGACGATGGATGCCGCGAGCACCGTGCGCCGCCCTGGGACGCGATCGTGGCCTAGCAAGCCCTCGCCGGGCTGACGCTGACGGACCGGCGCCGCCCGCCGCCGGAGGTCGTGAGGGCGGCGCTCGACGGGCTCCGCATCCCCTTCCCGGAGACGACGGAGAACCCGGGCTCCGTCGACGCCCTGCGCGGCCCGCCCCGAGCCGCGCCGGCCCGATCCCGGCGCCGCGGCGCCCGCGGCGCCGGGGATGGCGCGGTCAGAGACGCGCCTCTTCGAAGGCCCGCACCCATTCGGCGCAGATCCCCGAGCGGACGATGTCCTCCAGCCCGAACTCCACGATCGGGATCGGCATCAGCCGGCTCTTCACGAGGTGGATCACGGTCCGCAAGCCCGACGTCTCCCGCAGGTCGGTCTGGGAGACGTCGCCGTTGATGATGACCTGGCAATCGTCGCCGATGCGGGTCAGGAACATCTTGATCTCGGCCGGGGTGGTGTTCTGGGCCTCGTCCAGGATCACGAGGCAGTTCTTGAAAGTGCGGCCGCGCATGACCTCGAAGGGCACGATCTCGATGTCGCCGGACTTGAGCGCGATGTCGAAGGCGCCCGCGCCCATCCGCTCCTTCATCGTCTCCGTGAGCGGAGCGACCCAGGGCGCGATCTTCTCTTCGAGACTGCCGGGAAAGTAGCCGAGGGAGCGTCCCGAGGGGACGTTGGGCCGGGTGATCACCACCTTGGCGATGCGGCGCTGGCGGAGGAGGTCCGCGGCGCGGGTGCCGGCGATGTAGGTCTTGCCGGTACCGGCCGGCCCGAGAACGATGACTTGTGCGTGGGAACCGAGGGCTTCGAGATACTCGGCCTGGCGGGCCGTCATGGGTTGAATCGGCGGCGCATTGCGCTCCTCCTCGAACCGGGTGCGCGGCATCCGGATCGGGCGGTCATCGACCAGTTCAAGTCGTGCGCGTCGTCTCTTCATAGATCAACACTCCCACTGGACTTGCGGTGCCGCGATGTGATCTGCCCTCTCGTGTCCCTCGACCTCCTCGTTGCGCCAACAGCACGTCAAATCCGCGGGTCCGGACGGGTTCCACGTCCGATCGACGCAGGCGGTGGACAAGTCCGCCTGGATCTCCCGCAACGGTATGCCGACAGAGGTTGACCAGCAATTCCCGCGCCGCGCCGCACAGGACGGTTTTCGCGGGCGCGAAGATTAGGGTTCGGTCTGTGTCTCAAACCACACAGCGACGGGGCTCGCGGCCGGCTCCGCGGCGGGGTCGCGCACGCTGTCGCGTGCGCCGTCCCGGATGTCGGCTCCTGCGAGATCGCACCCTCCGCCGGCGTGACGCGGGGACAGCGGCCCGCCGAGTCAGGTCGGCTGGACGAAACTGTCGAGGACCATCTTCCGGCCGGCCTTGTCGAAGTCAACCGTGAGCTTGTTGCCGTCGACCGCCGCGACCGAGCCGGGGCCGAACTTCGTGTGGAAGACACGCGCGCCCGCTACGTAGTCTGACGCAGTGCCGGTCGACTTCGCCACCAGCGTTCCCTCGATCTGCCTGGGGGCGCCGCGCGCGCCGCGGCCCTCGCCGAAGCGGGGCTCGCCCGGGCGGCCCTGGCCGCCGAAGCGCTCCTGTCCGGCCGTGGCCGCCTGGGCGCGCTGCCAGCCGGGGGTCGCGTAGGAGGAGCCGAAGGGCGTCGCCTGCCGGTCGAAGCGCGAGGGGCCGTGGGAGAAGTTCGCCGGCGCCTCGATCACGCTCACGCTCGCCTCGGGCAATTCGTCGATGAAGCGGCTCGGCATGGTCGAGGACCACAGGCCGTGGATGCGGCGGTTGACCGCGAAGGAGATCTTGGCGCGCTTGCGGGCCCGGGTGAGCCCGACATGGGCGAGGCGCCGCTCCTCCTCCAGCCCGGCCCGGCCGCTCTCGTCGAGGGCGCGCTGGTTGGGAAACAGCCCGTCCTCCCAGCCCGGCAGGAAGACCGTGTCGAATTCGAGCCCCTTGGCGGCGTGCAGCGTCATCAGGCTGACGCGGTCGCCGCCCTCCGCCTCGTTGGCGTCCATCACCAGCGCGATGTGCTCCAGGAAGGCCGGCAGGTCGGGGAACTCCTCCAGCGAGCGCACCAGTTCCTTGAGGTTCTCCAGCCGGCCGGCGGCGTCGGCGGTGCGCTCCTTCTGCCACATCTCGGTGTAGCCGGATTCCTCCAGGATGATCTGGGCCACCTCGGCGTGGGGCCGCCCCTCCAGGAGCTTCGCCCAGCGGTCGAAGCACTGCACCAGGGCCCGCAGGGTCGAGCGGGGCTTGGGCTTCAGCTCCTCCGTCTCGACGATCAGCCGGGCCGCGTGCAGGAGCGGCACCGCGCGCCGCCGCGCGACACCGTGGAGGGCCTGCAGGGTGGCGTCGCCGAGCCCGCGCTTGGGCGTGTTGACGATGCGCTCGAAGGCGAGGTCGTCCGCCCCGTTGGCGGTCAGGCGCAGGTAGCCGAGCGCGTCGCGCACCTCGGCCCGCTCGTAGAAGCGCGGGCCGCCGATCACCCGGTAGGGCAGGCCGAGCTGGACGAAGCGGTCCTCGACCTCGCGCATCTGGGCGGAGGTGCGCACCAGCACGGCGATCTGCGCCAGGGGATGCTCCTGCCGCTGCAGGCCCTCGATGGTCTCCCCGATGAGGCGCGCCTCCTCCTCGGAATCCCAGGCGCCCGTCACCGTGACGGGCTCGCCCGCGCCGGCCTCCGTGCGCAGGGTCTTGCCGAGCCGCCCCTCGTTGTGGGCGATCAGCGTCGCCGCCGCGGCCAGGATGTGGCCCGTCGAGCGGTAGTTGCGCTCCAGCCGCACCACCACGGCGCCCGGGAAATCGTGCTCGAAGCGCAGGATGTTGTCGACCTCGGCGCCGCGCCAGCCGTAGATCGACTGGTCGTCGTCGCCCACGCAGCAGACGTTGCGGCGGCCCTGGGCCAGGAGCCGCAGCCAGAGATACTGCGCCACGTTGGTGTCCTGGTACTCGTCGACCAGGATGTAGCGGAAGCGGTCCTGGTAGCTCGCCAGGATGTCGGGATTCTCGCGCCAGAGCTTGAGGCAGAGCAGGAGCAGGTCGCCGAAATCGACCGCGTTGAGGGTGGCGAGGCGCTCCTGATAGGCGGCGTAGAGCGGCCCGCCCTTGCCGAAGCCGAAGGCGCCGGCCTCGCCGGCCGGCACCTGGTCGGGGGCGAGGCCGCGGTTCTTCCAGCCGTCGATGGCCTGGGCGAGGCCGCGGGCGGGCCAGCGCTTCTCGTCGATGCCCGCCGCCTCGATCACCTGCTTGAGCAGGCGCAGCTGGTCGTCGGTGCCCAGGATGGTGAAGTCGGATCGCAGCCCGACCAGCTCCGCGTGGCGGCGCAGGATCTTGGTGCCGATCGCGTGGAACGTGCCGAGCCAGGGCATGCCCTCGCCGGCCGCGCCGATCAGGCCGCCGATGCGCTCCTTCATCTCCCGCGCGGCCTTGTTGGTGAAGGTCACGGCCAGGATGTCGAAGGGCCGGGCGCGGCCGATGGCGATCAGGTGGGCGATGCGCGTGGTCAGCACCCGCGTCTTGCCGGTGCCCGCGCCGGCCAGGACCAGGACGGGCCCCTCCGTCGCCTCGACGGCGCGGCGCTGCTCCGGATTGAGCCCGTCGAGATAGGCCGCCCCGGGAGGCGCCACGGCGGCCCTCGCGCGGGCTGCGATCGAGGTGGGGGCGGGCGCCTCGGCCCCGGCGGCATCGCGAGTCATGGATTCATCACTGGACCAAAACGCGAACGGCGTCGAGGGTGGGCCGGCGAGGGGGCCGGCGAGGGGGCCGGCGAGGGGGCCGGCGAGGGGGCCGGACGGTGGCGCAGCGCCGCAGGGTCGCGGGGAACCCGAGACCGTCCCGGCGCGTCCCCCCATCGCCGATATCCGTGACCGTTCACAGCCTCGGGGTGTTCCCATGCGCGTCCATACCCTGCTGATCCTCGCGGCCGCCCTGGCGGCGAGCCCCGCCCTGGCCCAGAACCAGCGCGGCACCACCCGTGCCGAGCGCACGGTCGAGGGTCTCAACAACTCGATGAACTATCGCAGCGAATCGCGCGACATCCAGCAGCAGAACCGGTTCGAGACGAACCAGCTGCAGGGCCAGATCCGCCGCGAGCAGACGCTGCCGCTGCCGCCGGTGACCCCCGGCATCATCGCCCCGGCCCGGTGAGGGAGCCGGGCGGGGCGCGCCTCGGTCCGGCGCCGTCGCGGCACCGGGTCACCCGCCGGAGCCTCTCCGGCGGGTGACCGGGCGTTCCTATTCGAGGCTCAGCGCCACGAACCGCACCTCGCCCTGGGCGTTCGAGACCAGCAGCAGGGCGGATTTGCGGCCCTCCTTCTTGATCTGATCCAGGCGGCGGGTGACGTCCGAGGGTGAGTTCACCGGCTCCTGGCCGACCTCGACGATGAGGTCGCCGGCCTGGATGCGCTTGTCGGCCGCGTTCGAGTTCGGGTCGACGCGGGTGACTACCACCCCCTTCAGCCCGTCCTTGATGTTGAAGCGCCGCCGCGCCTCCTCGGAGAGGCCGGTCAGGTTGAGGCCGAGGGCCTGGCGCGTCACGTCGGCCTCGGGCTGGGGCCGGTTGAGGGCGGCGGGCTGGGGCTTGTCGTTGTCCTCCAGCCGCCCGAGGGTGACCGGCCGCGTCTGCTCCGCGCCCTTGCGGATCGTGAGCACGTCCACGGTCTTGCCGACCGGCGTCGTCGCCACGATGCGGGGCAGGTCGCTCGACGACTTCACCTCGACGCCGTTGAACTTCACGATCACGTCGCCGACCTCGAAGCCGGCGGTCTTGGCCGGGCCCTTCTCGTCGATGCCGGCGATCAGCGCGCCGCGGGCGCCGCCCTTGAGGCCGAGCGCCTCGGCGGTGGTGTCGTCGACGTTCTGGATCCGCACGCCGAGCCAGCCGCGACGGGTCTCGCCGTACTGGCGCAACTGCTCGATCACCGGGGCCGCCGTCGCGGTCGGGACCGCGAAGCCGATGCCGACCGAGCCGCCGGTCGGCGACAGGATCGCCGTGTTGATGCCGATCACCTCGCCGCTCATGTTGAACAGCGGACCGCCCGAATTGCCCTTGTTGATGGCCGCGTCGGTCTGGATGTAGTTGTCGTAGGGCCCCGAATCGATGTTGCGGCCGCGCGCCGAGACGATGCCGGCCGAGACCGAGCCGCCGAGGCCGAACGGGTTGCCGATCGCGATCACCCAGTCGCCCGGCCGCATCTTCTCGGAATCGCCGAGCGGCACCGCCTTGAGCGGCCGGTCCGCCTCCGGCTTGACCCGCAGCACCGCGATGTCGGTCTTGGAATCCTTGCCGACGATCTCCGCCTTCAGCTTGCGGCCGTCGTGCAGGATGACCTGGATGTCGTTGGCGTCGCCGATCACGTGGTTGTTCGTCACCACGATGCCGGAGGCGTCGATGATGAAGCCGGAGCCGAGCGAGTTCGACTTGCGCGGCTGGCGCGGCTGATCGCCGCCGCCCCGCCGGTTGAAGAAATCCTCGAACAGGTCCTCGAAGGGGGTGCCGGGGGGCAGCTGCGGCAGGGTGCGGCCGCGGGTCTCCACCGTCGTCGAGGCCGAGATGTTCACCACCGCGTCGGTGACCTGCTCGGTGAGGTCGGCGAGGGATTCGGGGCCCCTGGCGAGGGCCGCGGAGGGGAGCGCGGCGGTCCCGACCGAGAGCGCCAGGAGGGCGCCCGCGAGCGCCGGCAGCCGCCGTTTCGCGAAGGCTTCGGATCGGCGCGCGGGCGCGGACTCGGCAGCGGGCATCGGGAACCTCGTCTGAACGGCTGTGTCGGGCCATGCTGCCAGATCGGGCGGCCTCCGGGAAGCGGAGGGCCGACCGCCCGGCGGATCCCTTAGATCGTGGTCGCGCCCGAAGGATCAAGGGCGGCCCGGGCGTCTCCGGCCCGCCCCGGCGCGGTTTCGCCTAGCGGAGCAGGAGGCGCACCACCCCGACCACGATCACCCCCGCCACCGCGGAGACGACCCCGACGAGGCGCATCCGCTCCGCCGGGGTCTGGGCCGCCTCCAGCATGGCCCGCCGCATCGCCCCCGGGAAGGCCGCGCAGAGCAGGCCCTCGATCGCGAGCGCGAGCCCGAGCGCGGCGACGAGGTCGCGCACGGCCCTGCGCTACTGGCCGGGCGCCGGGGTACCCGGCGCCGGAGCCGGGCCGCTCGGCGCCGGGGCGCCGGACTGGCCCGGGGCGGGCGAGGCGGCGGCGGGACGCGACCGGCCCTGCGGGTCGTTGAAGTAGCGGAAGAAGTCCGAGCCGGGGCCGATCACCAGGCGGGTGTCGGGACCCGTGAGCCCCTTCTCGTAGGCCTGCATCGAGCGGTAGAAGGCGAAGAAGTCCGGATCCTGCCCGAAGGCCTGGGCCAGGATGCGGTTGCGGTCCGCGTCGCCCTCGCCGCGCAGCTGGTCGGCCTTCTGGCTCGCCTCGGCGACCAGCACCGTCACCTCGCGGTCGGCCCGCGCCCGGATCGTGGCCGCGTCGCGCTCGCCGTTCGCCCGCAGGTCGGCGGCCTCGCGCTGGCGCTCGGTCTGCATCCGGCCGTAGACCGCCTGGCTGTTGGCGGCCGGCAGGTCGACGCGGGTCAGGCGCAGGTCGATGATCTCGATGCCGAGATTCTTGGCCTGCCGGTTCACGTCCTCCTGGATGCGGTTCATCAGCGCCTCGCGCTGGGTCCGCACGATGGCGTCGCGCGAGGCGCTGGCGAGCACGTTGCGCATCGCCGCGTTGGTGAAGCTCGACAGGCGCTGATTGGCGACCTGCACGTTGTTCACCGCCTGATAGAAGCGCAGCGGGTCCGAGACCTTGTAGCGGGCGAAGGCGTCGACCTCGAGGTTCTGCCGGTCGGCCGAGAGCACGGTCTGCACCGGCAGGTCGAGGTCGAGCAGGCGCTTCTCGAACAGCACGACGGTCTCGAAGAACGGGATTTTGAAGTAGAGGCCGGGCCGGTCGGTGCCGGCCTGGTTCAGCACGGTGCGCACGCGGCCGAACTGCAGCACGAGGGCCTGCTGGGTCTGGCTCACCGTGAAGGCCGAGGCGTAGAGCAGGAGGGCCACGACGGCGATCAGGCCGATCGCGGCGGTCCGCAGGGCGTTGCTGCCGTTCATCGCGTCGTCCCCTGCGCTTGGCCGGCGCCGCGGGGCGCGGCGAGTTCGTTGAGCGGCAGGACCGGGATCACGCCCGGGGCGGCGGACCCGCCGGTTCCGGGCTGGTCGAGGATCACCTTGTTCACGCTGCCCAGCACCTTCTCCATCGTGTCGAGGAACATGCGCTCGCGGCTCACCGCGGGCGCGAGCTTGTAGGATTCGTAGACCTCGCGGAAGCGGCCCGCCTGGCCGGTCGCCTCGGCGGTGGCCTGCGACTTGTAGCCCTCGGCCTGCTGGATCATCTGCGAGGCGCGGCCCTCCGCCTGCGGCACGACGCGGCTCGCGTAGGTGCGGGCCTCGTTGCGGGCGCGCTCGGCGTCCTGCTGGGCGGCGTTCACGTCGACGAAGGCCTGGCGCACCTCCTGCGGCGGGCTCACGCCCTGGAGCTGCACCACGTTGATCAGCACGCCGGCCCCGTAGGAATCGAGCGCCCGCTGAATGATCTCCTGCACCTCCTGCGCGACGCTGGTCTGCTCGGTGGTGAGGATCGCCTGGATCTTGCGCCGGCCCACCACCTCGCGCATGGCGCTCTCGGCCACGGACTTGATAGTGCCCTCCGGGTTCTGGAGGTTGAACACGAATTCCTCGGCCTTGGCCGGGTTGACGCGCCACTGCACGTCGAAGTCGATGTCCACGATGTTGTCGTCGCCGGTGAGCATCAGGCTCTCCTCCGGCACGTCGCGCATCCGCTGCGGGCCGACGCCGGAGCGGTAGCCGATCTGGATGCTGTTCACCTGCCCGACATTCGGCTTCACCACGGCGCCGATCGGGTAGGGGAAATTGTAGCGCAGGCCCTCGCCGACCTGGCCGGTGTAGCGCCCGAACACCGTGTTGATGCCGACCTGGTTCGGCGCCACGGTGTAGAAGCCGGTCAGCAGCCAGACCGCGGCCACGATCAGCACCGCGAGCGCGATGCCGCGCCCTCCCACCGGGCCGCCGCCCGGCATCAGGGTCCGCAGCCGGTCCTGGCCGCGGCGCAGCAGATCCTCGAGATCGGGCGGCTGGTTGCCGCCGCCGCCGCTGCCCCAGGGCCCGCCGCCGTTGCCGCCGGGCCGGCCCCAGGGTCCGCCCCCGTTGCCGCCGGCGCCGCCGCCGCCACTCTGATTACTCCATGGCATGCTCGCCCACTTCCTTTCCCGGCCGGCACGCCTCTCGCTGTCGCGACCCGCGCGGCATCTTGAGTTGCTGTCAACGCTGTCCCCGCAGCGATATCGGCTGCGCTTGGCGGGAAAGCAACCTCCCGGGACCGGGCGAGGCCCCGGGCGGCGCCCCGGCGCCGGGGGTTCATCGCCGCACCCGGCGCCCGGATGGCCCGGACGGGCTCAAACGTGGCGGTCGAGGGTGACGAACCGGTAGGGATGCTCGTCCTCCGGGCCGGCCGGGTGCGCCTCGCTCGCGACCTCCCGGAAGCGGCCCGCCGGGATCTCGGGGAAGCGCGCGTCGCCCTCGGGCGCCGCCGCCACCTCGGTGAGTTCGATCCGGTCGGCGAGCGGCAGGGTCAGGGCGTAGATCTGCGCGCCGCCCGCCACCATCACCTCCTCGGCCTCCCCGACGAGGGCGAGCACCGCGTCCCAGCCGGCGGCCGTCTCGACGCCGGGCGCCGACCAGCCGGGATCGCGGGTCATCACGATGACCCGCCGGCCGGGAAGCGGCCGGCCAATCGAGTCCCAGGTCCGGCGGCCCATCACCACCGGCTTGCCCATCGTGAGGGCGCGGAAGCGCCGCAGGTCGCCGCGCAGGCGCCAGGCGAGGTCGTTGTCGCGGCCGATGACGCCGTTGCGCGCGACCGCGGCGATCAGGGTGACGCGGGGCACGGGGTCAGACCGCCACGGGCGCGCGGATCGCCGGATGCGGGTCGTAGCCCTCCAGGACCACGTCGTCATGGCGGAAATCGAAGAGCGAGCGCACCTGCGGGTTGAGGCGCAGCTGCGGCAGCGGCCGGTGGTCGCGGGCGAGCTGCTGGCGGGCCTGGGCGACGTGGTTCACGTAGAGGTGCGCGTCGCCGAGCGTGTGCACGAAGTCGCCCGGGACAAGGTCGAGCACCTGCGCCATCATGGCGGTGAGCAGCGCGTAGGAGGCGATGTTGAAGGGCACGCCCAGGAAGGCGTCCGCCGAGCGCTGGTAGAGCTGGCAGGAGAGGCGGCCCTGCGCGACGTAGAACTGGAACAGGCAGTGGCAGGGGGCCAGCGCCATGCGGTCGAGGTCGGCCGGGTTCCAGGCCGAGACCACGAGGCGGCGGGAATCCGGGTTGCGGCGGATCTCGTCGAGCACCCAGGCGATCTGGTCGAGGCTGCCGCCGTCGGGCTTGGCCCAGGAGCGCCACTGCTTGCCGTAGACCGGCCCGAGATCGCCGTGCTCGTCGGCCCACTCGTCCCAGATCGTCACCCCGTTCGACTGCAGGTAGGCGACGTTGGTGTCCCCGGCCAGGAACCAGAGCAGCTCGTGGATGATCGACTTCAGGTGCAGGCGCTTGGTGGTGACGAGCGGGAATCCCTCGGCGAGGTCGAAGCGCATCTGGTGGCCGAACACCGAGAGGGTGCCGGTCCCGGTGCGGTCGTGCTTCTCGACGCCGTCGTCGAGGATGCGCCGCAGGAGGTCGTGATAGGCGCGCATGGGCTGTGCTCCGAGGCCCTCCAGGATAGCGCAGTCCGCGTCCGCGGGTGAGCGGGCGGCGCCGCTTTTTCAGGGGACCGCGAGGGCCAGCATGGCGAGCACGATCGCGCCGTTGTTCACCGCGTGCAGGGCGATGCAGGCGGGCAGGCTGCCGGTGCGCAGCCGCACGAACCCGAGCACGAGGCCGAGGGGGAGCACGCTCAGCGGGCGGGCGGCGTGGCCGATCCCGTGGCTGAGCGCGAACAGGCCGGCGCTCAGGAGCACGACCGCGACCGGGCCGAGCCGCCCGGCCGCGCGGGCGAACAGGTCGCCCCGGAACAGCAACTCCTCGGCCACCGGCGCCAGGAGCACGAGCCACGCCACCCAGACCGCGAAGGCCGGGCCGGCGAGCGCCGCGGGCAGCCGGAACGCCGCCGCGGCGGGCTGGCCGGCGAGGAGCGCGAGGGCCGAGACCCAGCCGATCTGGAAGCCGGGCCAGAGCAGCAGCAGCAGGGGCAGGAGCGGTCCGCGGGGCGGCGCGGCGAGGCCGAGCGCCCCGGTCCAGCCCCGCCCGAAGCGCGCCCGCGCCCGCCAGACCACCAGGGCGGCGAGGATCGGCAGCGGCACGACCGCGAAGGTCAGGGCGTAGCGCTCGGCCTCGTCGAAGCCCGCGTACGGGAAGCCCCAGACCGAGAGGCCGACGCGGCGCAGCAGGCGGGCGGCCCCCGCCACCAGCGCGAAGGCCAGGAGCCCGGCCGCCACCAGGAAGAGCGGGGGGCGCAGGCCGAGGAGCGCCGCGGCGCCCAGCTCCCGCCAGGCGTTGCGGTCCCGCCAGGCGTTGCGGTCCTGCCAGGCGCCGCCGCGGGGCCCCGCCGCGGGGCCGCCGGGCCCCTCGGCGGGGCGTTCGCGCCCCGGCGCGGGAGGGGAGAAGGGCGGATCCGCCACAGGGGAGCGGGAAGGGTGATCGACGGGCTTCAAAACCGGCGCGCCTGCCTCTATATTCGGTAGGCCGGCCGCGAGGTCGGCTATGGCGATAAACGTTCTTCGCAATAAACCTATCGGACCCGGGGGCGGTACCCGGCGCCTCCACCCAAGCCCAGCCCGTTCCGGCGGGCTGGGCTTCGGCGGGGGCGAAATAGGATCGACGAGGGCGTAAAGGTTGGACTTTCGCTCGGCATGGTTCCGCCGTTATCGGGCCAATGCAATAGTTGCCAACGACAACTATGCTCCGGTGGCGGTCGCCGCGTAAGCGGTGCCCAAGACCAAACAAAGTCCTAGCGGTTAGCATCGCATAGGCGGGGTTCGGAGGCACCTGGCAACAGAAGCCTCCACTTTCCCTTCCACGACTCGCCGATGGATGCGGCACCGGGTAAGCGACCGCCGATGGCAGACGATCTGATTCGCTACGATCTCCTGGTGCAGGACGCCCTGCGCAGCGTTGTGCGCAAGGTTCTCGGCGACGCGGCCCGCGACGGGCTCGCGGGCGAGCATCACTTCTACGTGTCGTTCCGGACCGACTACCCGGGCGTGCGCATCTCCCAGCGCCTGCGCGAGAAGTACCCGCAGGACATGACGATCGTCCTGCAGCACCAGTTCTGGGACCTGGGGGTGACCGAGCACGCCTTCGAGGTGGGGCTGTCCTTCTCCGGCATCCCCGAGCGGCTTCTGGTGCCGTTCGAGGCGGTGACGGGCTTCTTCGACCCCTCGGTGCAGTTCGGCCTGAAATTCGAACTGGGCGAGGGGCAGGCGGGCGAGGAGAGTGCGGCGCCGGCCGCGAGCCCGGGAGCGAGCCTGCGGGCGATCCGCGGCGCGGGGTCCGAGCCGAGCGAGGCGGCCCCGAAGGTGCCGGCCCTCGCGGCGGCGCCGAAGATGCTGGGCGCCGACAAGCCGGAGGCGAAGCCCGCCGGCAAGGAGGCCGCCAAGGCCCCGGCCAAGCCGGCCGAGGAGCCCGCCGCCCCCGAGGGCGGGGCCTCCGTGGTGAGCCTCGACGCGTTCCGCAAGAAGAGCTGAGGCAGGGGCGCAGGGGTCCCCGGGGCGCAGGTCCCCGCTTCCCTCGGCCAAGCCGAATCGCATGGGGCCATTCGGCTTGGTCTCCTGGTGCCGCGTCATGTTTCGCTGACGCGGTCCTTCGGTTCGGCGGCGAACCGCCGACCATTTCGGCGCATGGTGCTTTATACCAACGGCTCAGGATGCGGACGCATCGAGCCGTTGATGCGCCTCGTATTTTCGATTTCAAGCCAAAGGCTTGGCGAACCGAAGGCTTGGCGAACCGAAGGCTTGGCGAACCGAAGGCTTGGCGAACATTCGAGAGCAGCACCACCGGTCATGAGAAATGACCGGTGGTCTTGGAACCCCCCGGGCGGCTCTGCGGCCCCCGCGGCTCGGCGCCCCCTACCGGCCGGATTCCCGCCGCGTCACCCGCATCCGCATGCCGTCCCGCGGCCGCAGCGTGACCCGGTGCAGGGGCACCACCGGCCCGGCCTCCGGCGAGCGGTCGAGGCGCACGGCGCGCAGGAGATGCGCCAGCACCAGCGTCGCCTCCATCAGCGAGAAGCTCATCCCGATGCAGACCCGCGGCCCCGCCCCGAACGGCAGGTAGGCGTAGCGGTCGATCCGGCCGCGGAACTCGGGCAGGAACCGCTCCGGCCGGTAGGCGTCCGGATCGTCCCACAGGCGGCGGTGGCGGTGCAGCACGTAGGGCGCCACCGTCACCAGCGAGCCGCGCGGGATCTTGATCCGCCCGAGTCGGTCGTCGGCGATCGCCTGCCGGCTCATGAAGGGCACCGGCGGGAAGAGCCGGATCGCCTCCTCCAGGGCCGCCCGCGTGAACGGGAAGGCGTCGGCGCGCGGCTGCGCCTCGGCCGCGAAGGCCGCGTCGATCTCGGCCTCGGCCCGGGCGCGGGAGGCCTCGTCCTGCGACAGGCAGTAGAGCGTCCAGGTCAGCGCGTTGGCGGTGGTCTCGTGGCCGGCCCCGATGAAGGTCACGATGTTGGCCTTCACCTCCAGGTCCGAGAGGCCCTGCCCCGTCTCGGGGTCCTGCGCCCGCAGGAGCAGCGTCATCAGGTCGTGCGGCGCCTCGCCCGCCGCGAGCAGCGCCCGGCGCCGCGCGATCAGCTCGTCCACCACCTCGGCGAAGAAGCGCAGGGCCGGCCGCGCCCGCAGCCGCCCGATCCGCGGCACCCAGTCGGGCATCCCGAACACGTCGAGGGGGTCGATCGGCCCGAGCGCCTCGAAGTAGCGGGTGATCGCCCGCCCGAGCGCGTCGGGGTCGCGCGGCAGCCCGTGCGTGAAGATCGTCCGCTCCAGCACGTCGAGGGTGACCCGGGTCATCTCCAGGGCCACGTCCACCGCCTGCCCGTCGCGCCGCGCGAGGCGCCGGGCGAGCACCGCCGCCGCCTCGCTCATCGGCGCCTGGAAGCCCGCCACGTGGCGGGCGGAGAAGATCGGCGCCAGCGTGCGCCGCTGCAGGCGCCACTCCTCGCCCTCGGCGGTGAGCAGCCCGTTGCCCAGGCCCGGCGCCAGGACGCGGCGCTGGAGGTCGTCCTTGCGGTAATTGGCGGCGTTGTCGACCAGGATGTGCCGGATCGCGGCCGGGTCGCTCACCACGGTGATCCGCCCGAGCGCCCCCTCCCCCGTCACGATCAGGTGCTCGAAATGCTCCCGGAACCACGTGGTGAGGGGATTCGCCCGCGCGGCGCGCAGGAAGGCGAACAGGTCCATCGGCTCCGTGCGCGGGCGGGGCACCGCCGGACGGAAGGGAGCCTGGGGAGGGCGGGCCTCTATCACGGCGTCTGACAGATCCTGTCTCCTGTCATGCTGGGGGCGGCCTCGCGCGGATCCGGCATCGCGCAAGGCGGATCTTTGGCTTAAGTAGGCGCCGTTTCGCTCTGCCAAAGAGGGCCACGATGTCGCCGACCGAGAAAGCCACCCGCACGGAATCCGACACGTTCGGGCCGATCGAAGTCCCGGCCGACCGCTACTGGGGGGCGCAGACCCAGCGCTCGATCCAGAATTTCCGCATCGGCACGGAGCGCATGCCCGCCCCGCTTGTGCACGCCCTCGGCCTCGTGAAGCAGGCGGCGGCGCTCGTGAACCGCGACCTCGGCGTGCTGGAGCCGCGGCTCGCCGAGGCCATCGCGGCCGCCTCCGCCGAGGTGGTCGAGGGGCGCCACGACGGCGAGTTCCCGCTGGTGGTCTGGCAGACCGGCTCGGGCACGCAGTCGAACATGAACGCCAACGAGGTGATCGCGAGCCTCGCCAACGAGCGGCTCGGCGGGCAGCGCGGCGGCAAGTCGCCGGTGCACCCGAACGACCACGTCAACCGCGGCCAATCCTCGAACGACACGTTCCCGACCGCGATGCACATCGCGGTGGCCCGCGAGATCAGCGACCGGCTGATGCCGGCGCTCCACCACCTGCACGCGGCCCTCGACGCCAAGGCGCAGGACTTCGCCGGGATCGTCAAGATCGGCCGCACCCACCTGCAGGACGCGACCCCGGTCACGCTCGGCCAGGAATTCTCCGGCTACGCCGCCCAGGTGGCCCTCGGCGGCGCGCGCGTCGGGGCGGCGCTGCCCGGCGTGCTGGCCCTCGCCCAGGGCGGCACCGCGGTCGGCACCGGCCTCAACGCCCATCCGGACTTCGCCGAGCGCTTCGCCGCCAAGGTGGCGGAGCTGACCGGCCTGCCCTTCACCTCGGCGCAGAACAAGTTCGAGGCCCTCGCCACCCACGACGCGCTCGTCTTCGCCCAGGGGGCGCTCACCAGCCTGGCGAGCGGCCTGTTCAAGATCGCCAACGACATCCGCCTGATGGGCTCCGGCCCGCGCTCCGGCCTCGGCGAGATCTCGCTGCCCGAGAACGAGCCCGGCTCCTCGATCATGCCCGGCAAGGTCAACCCGACCCAGGCCGAGGCGATGACCATGGTCTGCGCCCAGGTGATCGGCAACGGCACCACCGTCTCGGTGGCGGGCAGCCAGGGCCATTTCGAGCTCAACGTGTTCAAGCCGGTCATCGCCAACGCGGTGCTGCAATCGGTGCGCCTCCTGGCCGACGCGGCGGTGAGCTTCGCGGACAATTGCGTCGTCGGGATCAAGCCGAACCACGACCGCATCGCCGACCTGATGAGCCGCTCGCTGATGCTGGTGACCGCGCTCGCGCCGACGATCGGCTACGACAAGGCCGCCGAGATCGCCAAGACCGCCCACAAGAACGGCACTACGCTCAAGGAGGAGGCGCTGCGCCTCGGCTACGTCACGGCCGAGCAGTTCGACGCCGTGGTGCGGCCCGAGACGATGCTGGCGCCGAGCGCGGAGTAGCCGATGGCCGAGATCATCAACCTGCGCCGGGCCCGCAAGGCCCGGGCCCGGCAGACCGAGGAGGCGAGGGCGGAGGAGAACCGCGTCGCCTTCGGGCGGCCGAAGGCCGCGCGGACGCTCGCCGAGTCCCGCCGCGCGATCGAGACCGCCCGCCACGAGGGCCACCGGCTCGAGGGCCCGCCCGAGGACCGGCCCGGGGTGACCGATCCGTCGGAATGACGGGATCGGCGGCCGGCCTGCGCAAGCGCTCGGTGATGATCGCCGGGCACCGCACCAGCGTGTCGCTGGAGGACCCGTTCTGGGAGGCGCTCCAGCGGCTCGCGCGGGCGCGCGGCCTCTCCGTCCCGGCGCTGATCGGGCGCATCGACGCCGGGCGCGCGGGGCAGAACCTCTCCTCGGCGATCCGGGTCTTCGTGCTGCGCGCCCTGCAGGAGGAGGCGGGCGGGCCGGAGGCGCCGACCTGACCGCGACGGGATCGGCGCTTCACGCGGCGATGCACAGGGCGCGCCGCATCATGTCGAGATGGGCCGCGTAGTAGCCCTGAAGCTCGAGCGGGTGCGCCTCCCCGAACAGGCTGAGCCAGGTCGAGGCCATCATCACCGGCGAGAACAGCAGGTGCGGATAGGCCTCCTCGACGCCCGGGCGGAACTCGCCGCGCGCGACGCCGTAGCGCATCACCGCCCGCATCCGCTCCACCGCCGGGCCGATCACCTCGTCGTGCCAGCGCTCCGCCAGGCTCGGGAAGCGGCCGGCCTCCGCCATCAGCAGGCGCAGCAATTCCCGGCCCCGCCGGTCTGCCACCATGTGGTCGTAGACGAAGCGGAAATGCGCGCGCAGGATGTCCATCGCGGTGCCCTGCGGCGCGTGCGTCAGGGCCGCGATGTTCTCCATCGTCGGGCGCACCATCTCCTTGAAGGTGGCGACGAACAGGTCCTCCTTGCTCGGGAAGTAGACGTAGATCGTGCCCTTGGTGATGCCGGCGCGGGCCGCCACGTCGTCGAGGCGCGTCGCCGCGTAGCCCCTGCGGGCGAATTCTTCGAAGGCCGCGTCCAGGATCTCCCCCGGACGGGCCTCCTTGCGCCGCTGCCGCGGCCCGTGCCGTGCCGCCTCCATCGCTCCCCCTATTGACCAACCAGTCAGTCACTAGTACCAAGGCGCCGCGAAGAGCAAGAGCCGTCCCCCGTTCGAGGAGCGCGGCGCCGCTTCGCCACGAACATCCTTGCCCCGCGCGGGGCTCGCGACAGGTCTCCGGTTGACGTAAGGTCGCCAGGGGGCCTGGAAGGAGCGGCCGCTCCGCCCCCTCGCGGCCGCTCCTTCACGGTTCTCCGCCTCGGCATCATGCGCCGACGCGGTCCCGGGCTCGCCGGAAAAACCATGCACCGACAAGACTCTCAAACGAATCGCCGCATGCCGTTCCGGTGGGCCGCCACCCATGGAGCCTTCGTTCCCATGCCGCTCCTCCCCATGCTTCGCCTGATTCGCGCGGCGCTCCTCGCGGGCGCGGCGCTCGGCCCCGCCGCGGCGGCCGGCGCCCCGGCCGACGCGACGCCGCCGCCCTCGCTCGCCGCCGTCAAGACCGTCACGGCCGCCCGCACCGACGTGGCGGGCGAGGTCGTGCTGTCCGGCGACGTCCAGGCCAAGTTCCTCAGCACCGTCGCGTTCCGCGTGACCGGCAAGATCGCCGAGCGCCTCGCCGAGGTCGGCGACCACGTGGGGGCCGACCAGGTGCTGGCCCGGCTCGAACCGCAGGAGCAGCGGGTCAACGTCGAGACCGCCGAGGCGGCCCTGTCCTCGGCGGAGGCGCTGCTGACCCAGGCCAAGGTGAATTTCGAGCGCCAGCAGGCGCTCATGCGCAGCGGCTACACGACCCGCAGCAGCTACGACCAGGCCGAGCAGCAGCTGCGCACCAGCCAGGCCTCGGTCGATTCGGCCCGCGCCGCCCTCGGCTCGGCCCGGGAGCAATTCACCTACACGGAGCTGCGGGCCGGGGTCGCCGGCATCATCACGGCCCGCAACGCCGAGGCCGGGCAGGTCGTCTCCTCGGGCCAGACCGTGTTCACCCTGGCGCATGACGGCCCCCGCGACGCGGTCTTCATCGTGCCCGAGACCCTGCTGACCACCCCGCCGGCGGGCGGCAGGATCGAGATCAGCCTGCAGGCCGATCCGCGCATCCGCACCACCGGCGCGGTGCGGGAGATCTCGCCGACCATCGACCCCGGCACCGGCGGCGTGCGGGTGAGGATCGGCCTCGATTCCGTGCCGCCCGAGATGAGCCTGGGCGCGGTCGTGCTCGGGCGCGGGCGCTTCCGGCCGCGGCAGGCCGTGACCCTGCCCTGGAGCGCGCTCTTCCGCTGGAAGGACGCGCCCGCCGTCTGGGTGCTCGATCCGGGCTCCGGCACGGTGACGCCGAGGCCGGTCGAGATCGCCCGCTACGCCGGCTCCGCCATCGTGCTGGCCGGGGGCGTCGAGGCGGGCGAGCAGGTCGTCACCGCGGGGATCCAGTTCCTGCGCCCGGGCCAGCGCGTCGCCGCCGCCGGGGAGGGCGCGCCGTGAGGCCCCTCCTCCTCACCGCCGCGCTCCTCACCGCCGCGCTCCTGGCGCTCGCCGGCTGCCAGCAGGAGAAGGCCGAGGCGCCCCCGCCCGTGCGCCCCGTCCTCGCCGTGGCGGCGGAGCGCCAGGCGAGCGAGACCTTCGGCCCCTTCGCGGGCACGGTGGAGCCGCGCTACCAGACCCAGATGGGCTTCCGCATCGGCGGCCGCATCGTCGCCCGCGACGTCTATGTCGGGGACCTCGTCGCCAAGGGCACGCGGCTCGCCGCCCTCGATCCCACGGTGCAGCAATTCGCCCTGCTGCGGGCCCGGGCCGACGTGGCGGATGCGCAGGCCCAGGTCCAGAACACCACCGCGGCCGAGAGCCGCCAGCGCACCCTGTTCGAGAACGGCAGCGCGGTGACGCAGGCCCAGCTCGACGCCGCGGTCGCCGCCCGCGACACCGCCACCGCGCGCCTCGCCCAGGTCAGGGCGGCCCTCCAGAAGGCGGAGGACGAACTCGGCTACGCGACGCTCACCGCCGATTTCGACGGCGTCGTCACCGCCTGGAGCGCCGAGGTCGGGCAGGTCGTGCCGGCCGGGCAGGCGGTGGTCACGGTGGCGCGGCCCGACATCCGCGAGGCCGTCGTCGACATCCCGGACGCGCTGATGGGCGAGGTGCCGCGCGAGGCGGTCTTCACGGTGACGCTGCTCTCCGCGCCCGGCCTCACGGCGCGGGGCCGGGTGCGGGAGATCGGGCCGCTCGCCGAGGCGTCCACCCGCACCCGGCGCGTACGCATGACGCTGGTCGACCCCTCCCCCGCCTTCCGCCTCGGCACCACCGTGACGGTCGCGCTGGAGCGGCGGATCGCCCCCGCATCCCCCTCCCCTCCACGGCCCTCCTCGACCCGGAGGGCCGCCCCGCGGTCTGGGTCGTGGCGGCGGACGGCAAGTCGGTCCGGCGCCGGGACGTGACGCTGGTCGGGCGGGCCGGGGACCGGGTCTTCGTGGGCGAGGGGCTCGCGGCCGGCGAGCGGGTCGTCGTCGCGGGCGTGCACAGCCTGAAGGAGGGCCAGGCCGTGCGGCTGCCCGAGGCCGGGCTGTGATCTGCTTTCCGGACGATCACGTCCGGACAGCGGATGCCAAGCCCGCGCGGCGCGTGAGCGACGCCGACATCCGCATGGCGACGCAATCCGTCGGATGTCGGATGACGCCGTGCGGCGCGGCCGCGCGGCCATCCGGCATCAGGCGCGCGGGGCCCGGGGCCCGGCGCGCCGAACCTCATCCCCTCCCCGCGCCGCGCGGCCTCCCGCCCCTGGGCGGGCCGCGGCGGCCCCGATCCAGGACGCGCCGATGACCTCCTTCAACCTCTCCGAATGGGCGCTCGCGCACCGCTCCTTCGTCTGGTTCCTGATGGCGATCTCCATCGTGGCCGGGGCCATGGCCTACGAGCGCCTCGGCCGCGAGGAGGATCCCGCCTTCGCCATCAAGACCATGGTGGTGCAGGCGCGCTGGCCCGGCGCCACCATCGGCGAGACCCTCGAGCAGATCACCGACCGCATCGAGAAGGAGGTCCAGCAGATCAACGCGGTGGACTACACCCGCAGCTACACGACGCCGGGCCAGACCACCGTCTTCGTGCAGCTGCGCGAGACCACGCCGCCCAAGACCATACCGTGGCTGTTCTACCAGGTCCGCAAGCGGATCGGCGACATCAAGGCTCAGTTCCCGCAGGGCGTGCAGGGGCCGTTCTACAACGACGAGTTCGGCGACGTGTTCGGCAACGTCTACGCCTTCACGGCGGACGGCCTCTCGATGCGCCAGCTGCGCGACTACGTCGAATCCGCCCGCACCAGCATCCTCAAGGTGAGGAACATCGGCAAGATCGAGATCGTGGGCGCGCAGGACGAGGTCATCTTCCTCGACTTCTCGACCCGCAAGCTCGCCGCCCTCGGGATCGACATGCAGAGCGTGATCAACACGCTGCAGGCGCAGAACGCCGTCGAGCCCTCGGGCGTGATCCAGGCCGATCCCGAGCGGGTGTCGGTGCGGGTCGGCGGCCAGTTCGCGGACGAGAACAGCCTGAGGGCGATCAACCTGCGCCTCAACGACCGCTTCTTCCGCCTCTCCGACGTGGCGGAGATCCACCGCGGCTACACCGACCCGCCCGAGACGCTCTTCCGCTACAACGGGCAGCCCGCCATCGCCCTCGCGATCGCCATGCAGCCGAGCGGCAACATCCTCGAATTCGGCGAGGCGCTGAAGGCGCAGATGCGCCGGATCGAGGGCGAATTGCCGGTCGGCGTCGGCATCCACCTCGTCTCGGACCAGCCGAAGATCGTCGAGGAGGCGGTCGGCGGCTTCACCAAGGCGCTGGTCGAGGCCGTGGTGATCGTGCTCGTCGTCTCCTTCCTGAGCCTCGGCCTGCGGGCCGGCCTCGTCGTCTCGCTCTCGATCCCGCTGGTCCTCGCCATCGTGTTCGTGATCATGGACGCGATGGGGGTGACGCTGCAGCGCATCTCGCTCGGCGCCCTGATCATCGCGCTCGGGCTGCTCGTCGACGACGCGATGATCACGGTGGAGATGATGGTGGCGCGGCTGGAGGCCGGTGACAGCCTGACCAAGGCGGCGACCTTCGCCTACACCTCGACCGCCTTCCCGATGCTCACCGGCACGCTCGTCACGGTAGCGGGCTTCCTGCCGATCGGCTTCAACGGCTCGGCGGCAGGCGAGTACACCTACTCGCTCTTCGTGGTGCTGGCGACCTCGCTCCTGGTCTCCTGGGTGGTGGCGGTTCTGTTCGCGCCCCTCATCGGCGTGAAAATCCTGCCGAAGACCATGAAGTCCCACCACGACCGGCCCAGCCGGCTGCTCACCGTGTTCCGGGCCCTGCTCGTCCCGGCGATGCGCTTGCGCTGGATCACGGTGGCGGCCACGATCGGTCTGCTCGCCGCCTCGGTCGTCGGCCTGGGCCACGTGCAGCAGCAGTTCTTCCCCTCCTCGGACCGCAACGAGGTGCTGGTCGACCTCACCCTGCCGCAGAACGCGAGCATCGGCGAGACCAGGGCGCAGATGGACCGCTTCGAGGCCGCCCTGAAGGACGATCCCGACATCCGGCACTGGAGCTCCTATGTCGGCCAGGGGGCGATCCGCTTCTACCTTCCCCTCGACCAGCAGCTCGGCAACGCCTTCTTCGGGCAGATCGTGATCGAGACGACGTCCCTGGAGGCGCGCGACCGCACCATGGCGCGGCTCGCCGCGCTCGGCCGCCGCGACTTCGTGGGCACCGACGTCTTCGTGCACCCCCTCGATCTCGGGCCGCCGGTCGGCCGCCCGATCCAGTACCGGATCGGCGGCCCCGACCTCCAGGTCGTGCGCCAGCAGGCCCTCGCCCTCGCGGCCATTCTGGGCGGCCATCCGAGCCTCGGCGTGCCGACCTTCGACTGGAACGAGCCCGGCAAGGTGCTCAAGGTCGAGATCCTGCAGGACAAGGCCCGCCAGCTCGGCGTGACCTCGAAGGACATCGCCACGATCCTGAACGGCATCGTCGGGGGCACGGCCATCACGCAGGTGCGCGACGCGATCTACCTCGTCGACGTGGTCGGCCGCGCGCTCGCCGCCGAGCGGCGCTCGATCGACACGCTCCAGAGCCTGCAGGTCCCTCTCGCCAACGGCGCCACCGTGCCGCTGCTCGCCTTCGCGCGCATCGGCTACGACCTGGAGCAGCCGATCGTCTGGCGGCGCGACCGCCAGCCCACCATCACGGTGCGCGCCGCGATCACGGACGACACCCAGCCCCCCACGGTCGTCAAGGCGCTCCAGCCGGCGATCGACCGGTTCAAGGCCGGTCTGCCCGACGGCTACGACCTGGAGATCGGCGGGGCGGTCGAGGAGAGCGCCAAGGGCCAGGGGCCGATCGCGGCCGTGGTGCCGGTGATGCTCCTGGTCATGGCTTTCCTGCTGATGGTGCAGCTCCAGAGCGTGCAGAAGACGCTGCTGGTGGCGAGCGTGGCCCCGCTCGGCCTCATCGGCGTCGTGGCGGCGCTGCTGCCCTCCGGCGCGCCGCTCGGCTTCGTGGCGATCCTCGGCGTGCTGGCGCTGATCGGCATCATCATCCGCAACTCGGTGATCCTGGTCACCCAGATCGACGCGTACGAGGCGCAGGGCATGGCGCCCTGGGACGCCGTCGTGGAGGCGACCTGCCACCGGATGCGGCCGATCCTGCTCACCGCGGCGGCGGCGAGCCTCGGCATGATCCCGATCGCCCGCGAGGTGTTCTGGGGGCCGATGGCCTACGCGATGATCGGCGGCATCGTGGCGGCGACCTTCCTGACCCTGTTCTTCCTGCCCGCCCTCTACGTCGGCTGGTACCGCATCAAGGCCCCGCCCCGGGGCGGGGCCTTGCCCGGCGCGGTCGCGCGGGAGGCCGGGGACGGCCGGCGCGGCGAGGCCGCGCCGGCGGGTGCCGGCGCGCCGATCGGGGCCTGAACGGCGGGGCCATACTTAGAACTATTCTAAGAAAGTGTCTTGGCTGTTCGCCCGCGCCGTGCCATGTGGGGGGAGCCGTCGATCGGCCGGGCGGGTTTCCGGAGAGGCAGCGTCGGCGCGAGTCTGAGGAGGGATGGGATGAAGGGCGATCCGAAGGTCATCGAGTACCTGAACCGCGGCCTGCGCAGCGAGCTGACCGCCGTGAGCCAGTACTGGCTGCATTTCCGCATGCTGAACGACTGGGGTTACATCGAGCTCGCCAAGTACTGGCGCAAAGAGTCGATCGAAGAGATGAACCATGCTGACCGGTTCATCGATCGTATCCTGTTCCTTGAGGGCTTCCCGAACCTGCAGGAGCTCGATCCGCTGAAGATCGGGCAGAACGTGCAGGAGATCATCGAGTGCGACCTCGCGGCCGAGAACGAGGCCCGGGCGCTCTACCTCGAAGCGGCGCAGTACGCCGAGTCGATCAATGATCGCGTCTCGAAGGTGCTGTTCGAGGACCTCGCCGAGGATGAGGAGGGCCACATCGACTTCCTGGAGACGCAGCTGGAGCTGATCCAGCAGATCGGCCTGCCGCTCTACGCCCAGAAGCACATCGGCGGCCTCGACAAGATCGAGCCCGAGGTGGAGTGACGCGGGGCCCGGACCATCGGTTCGGAGATCGCCCGGCGCGGCGCCCCCTCCGTGCGGGCGCCGCACCGAGCGCGGCCCGCCCCGGCGGATCGGGCCTGACGGGCGAGCCCGATTCCCGGGCCGTCCCACCCGGTGCGGGGCCGGACGAGGTCGACGCCCCGCGGCGTGAGCGGGCCCGCCCCTGCGCCGCCATCCGCAGGAGGTCCGGGAGCGGCCCCCGGCCCGGAGGCCGGCACAGCGTTCGAGCGCGTCGGAACGCGCTCGCCCCGGGCGCCGCCCGTCCGGCCGGCGGACGCAACGACGGGAGAGATCCCGAGCTCAGGCAGGGCTGCCGGGCGCCGGCCAGGAGCCGTGATCCGACATCCGCATTGCCGACATGGGAGATGGCGAAGCCATCAACCGGATGGCGTGTGACCCGACGCCCTCGTCGGTTGCCCTCGCCTCACGCGAGGCCGCGGTTGCGCTCCAAACCGCCGCGCGGAGCGGGTGCTGTTCGAGAAATTCCCGCGTCGCTGCCGGGCGCCCCAGGGGAAGGCTTGGACGTCTGCTTCGGGCAATCTGCCGAATCGATGCTGCGCCGATCCTCGATAGGAAAGATTCCGTCAACAACATGGTACTATTTTCTGCGATGAGCCCGGACCGTCCGCCCCCGACGAGTTGCCCAGCCTGCCGACACCGAAAGATGTAAAATCTCAGGTTGTATATAGCTCATCCGATAAAATTGCGTCTAGGCCGTTCGTCTCTCGGGCAGGTCGGCCCGGTAAGATGCTGCGGAATACATCGGCGATCTCGGTCGTGACCAGGCGAGGATGAACATGATGAGCCCAGCGATCGACACCGTGTCGCACCCCCGTCCGGGTCGGCTTCGCGCCATGGGCCGCTGGCTCGGACGTCGAGAGGTCTGGGCCGGCCTCGGCGTGCTCGCCCTGACGGCGCTCGCCGCCACGGCCGGCCCGCCGGCCTGGGTCTCCGCCGCCCGCGCCCTCGGCGTGCCCTACTGCCTGAAGTATTCCGACGTCTACCTGTACGCGGGCGGCGCCTTCCAGCGCCGGGGCAGCGATTGGTTCGATCTCCCCGTTTACAGCAACCTCACCGTCTCCCGCTACGAGGAGATCGAGCGCGACGCGGAGTTCATCTATCTCCTGAATTCCGCCTCCCGCAACAACGACAAGGTCAACCAGATCGTCGTCCGGCTCCCGGTCTGCGGCGGCGTCTCGCAGGTGACGCTGTCGAAGAATGCCCGCAACTGGATCGACTCGCAGCCGATCTGGCGCTGACGGGCGGCCGGGGGGCGCGGCGCGATCGGTCGCCGCGATCGGTCGCCGCGATCGGTCGCCTTGTGCGGCGGCCCCGGATGAGTACATCCGGGGAAGGGTTACCTGCCGGGCGGCGGGCCCCGACGGCCTCCTCCCCTCGAAGCCCCTCCGAGCGCCCCTTGAGCAATCCCAGACCTCTCCTCACCCCCGAGCGCCGCGAGGACGACATCGACGCGTCGATCCGTCCACTGAGCCTGTCGGATTTCACGGGCCAGCGCGCGGCGCGGGCGAATCTGGGGGTGTTCATCGAGGCGGCGCGGCGCACCGGTCAGGCGCTGGACCACGTGCTGTTCGTGGGCCCGCCGGGGCTGGGCAAGACCACGCTGGCGCAGATCGTGGCCCGGGAGCTGGGGGTGAATTTCCGCTCGACCTCGGGTCCGGTGATCGCCAAGGCGGGGGACCTGGCCGCGCAGCTCACCAACCTGGAGGAGCGCGACGTCCTGTTCATCGACGAGATCCACCGGCTGAGCCCGGCGGTGGAGGAGATCCTCTACCCGGCCATGGAGGATTACCAGCTCGACCTGATCATCGGCGAGGGCCCGGCGGCGCGCTCGGTCAAGATCGAGCTGCCGCGCTTCACCCTGGTGGCGGCCACGACCCGGGCGGGTCTGCTGACCACGCCGCTGCGCGACCGCTTCGGCATCCCGATCCGGCTGGAATTCTACGCGGTGGACGAGCTGGAGGCGATCGTGGCCCGGGGGGCGCGGGTGCTGGGGATCGGCATGGCGGCGGACGGGGCCAACGAGATCGCCCGGCGGGCGCGGGGCACGCCGCGGATCGCCGGGCGGCTGCTGCGGCGGGTGCGGGACTTCGCGATCGTGGAGGAGGCCGGGACGGTGACGCGGGCGATCGCCGACCGGGCGCTGCGTCTGCTGGACGTGGACGCGGCGGGTCTGGACACCATGGACCGCAAGTATCTGGGGCTGATCGCGCGCTCCTACGGGGGCGGTCCGGTCGGGGTGGAGACGATCGCGGCGGCGTTGTCGGAGCCGCGCGACGCCATCGAGGAGATCATCGAGCCCTACCTGCTCCAGCAGGGCTTCGTGCAGCGCACCCCGCGCGGCCGCCTCCTCACCCCGCACGCCTTCCGACACCTCGGATTGCCGGAGCCGAGCCGCGACCCCGCCGCGCAATTCGGCCTGTTCGGCGGGGACGAGGATGTCTGAGCCCTCGCGGCGCCGCTGGCCCACCCGCCGCCAGGTGATCGGGGGATTGGGCGCGCTCGGGGCCTCGGGCTTCGCCACGGCGGCCTACGGCACCGGGATCGAGCCGTTCTGGTCGGTGGTCACGCACTACGCGGTCCGGCCCCGGGCGGCCTGGCCCGCGGGCCTGCGCCTGCGCTTCGTCGCCTTGGCGGACATCCACGCCTGCGAGCCCTGGATGACGGTCGAGCGCGTCGCCGGCCTCGTCGCGGCGGCGAACGCGCTCGGGCCCGACCTGATCGTGCTCCTCGGCGACTACGTGGCCGGGCAGCGCTTCATCACCCGCCGCCTGCGGGCCGAGGAATGGGCCGCCCCCCTGGCGGGCCTCGCGGCGCCCCTCGGCGTCCACGCGGTGCTCGGCAACCACGATTGGTGGGAGGATGCCCGGGCCCAGGCCCGGGGCGGCGGCCCGGTCGAGGCGGCCGTCGCCTTGGCGGGGGTCGGGATCCGGGTGCTGGAGAACGCGGCCGTCCCCCTCGCGGTGCCGGGCGGCCCGGTCTGGCTCGCGGGCCTGCAGGACCAGCTCGCGCTGCTGCCCCATCACCACCGCCTGCGCCGGGAGACCGGCGCGGCGCCCGGACGGGTCGGCCTCGACGACCTCGCCGCCACCCTGGCGGCGGTGCCGCCGGAGGCGCCCGTGATCCTGCTCGCCCACGAGCCCGACATCTTCCCGCGCGTTCCGGCCCGGGTGGCGCTGACCCTGTCGGGCCACACCCACGGCGGTCAGGTCAGGTTCTTCGGCTACGCGCCGGTCGTGCCCTCGCGCTACGGCCGCCGCTACGCCTACGGGCACATCCGCGAGCACACGGACCTGATCGTCTCGGGCGGGCTCGGCATGAGCATCGCGCCGATCCGGATCGGCGTCCCGCCCGAGATCGTGGTCGTGGAGATCGGGACGGAGGCCGCCGCGTGACCGGGCACCGCCTGACCCTGCGCGTCTACTACGAGGACACGGATTTCTCCGGCCTCGTCTACCACGCGAGCTACCTGCGCTTCCTGGAGCGCGGGCGCACCGAGATGCTGCGCGCGGCGGGGATCGACCAGTCGACCCTGCATGCGGGGGGCGAGGGCCTGTTCTTCGCCGTGCGGCGGATGCTGATCGACTGGCTGGTCCCGGCCCGGATGGACGACGTGCTCACCGTCGAGACGCGCACGAAAGAGGTCCGCGGCGCCTCGATCCTCGTGGCGCAGCGCATCCTGCGGGGCGATCAGGTGCTGATGACGGCGGAGGTCCGCGTCGCGGCCCTGATCGGCGGGCGCCCGGCGCGGCTGCCGGACGGGTTGCGGGCGATCCTGGAGGGCGGGCCGGAGGCGTGATGCGACATCCGCCATCCCGAAGGGATCAAGCGGATGTGGGATGAGGCCGCCGGGCTCCGCCCGGGGTGCTGCGGGCCGCAGGGCCTCGCGGAGGCGGGCTCAGGCGCGCGTTCCCTCGACCCGGAACCGGGCCGCGTGGCTCCCCACCTCGTCGAGGCGGGCGGGCGGCGCGCCGCAGGCCGCCAGGGCGTCCCGCAGGGTCTCGGGATCGACCGCGCCCGGCAGCGCGAGGAGCTGGCCGAGGCCGCCGCGCAGGCCGGCGCTCGCCACCACCTCGGCCCCGAGCTCCGCCAGCACCGCCTCGGCGCCCTCCCGCCAGCGCTCGAAGCGGGCGGCGTAGAGCACCCAGTCGCGCTGGGCCGCGCTCGGATCGTCGAGGGGACGGGCGATCACGAAGACCGGGGTGCCTGCCGGATGGCCCGGCCGCTCGATAAAGGGCAGGCGCGCGATCACCTTCGGGCTTCCCTCTCCGGCGAGCCCCTCCCACCAGGGCCCGGCGGTGACGCCCTGGTCGAGGCGGAAGATGCCGAGGTCGCCGCGGGAATCCGCCACCGCGGCGATCACCGCCTTGGCGCTCGGATGCGGCCGGTAGGGCACCGTGAAGCCGAAGTGGAAGCGGGCCGAATCGCGCATCGGCGCGTCGCCGCCCGAGACGTCCGCGTGCACCGCGAAGGGCGCCTGCACGTACGTGAAGGTGGCGATGATGACCCGCCAGATCCCCTCGACCGTGTCGAGGGGCAGGAGCCCCGCGTGGCGCTCGGCGATGGCCCGCATCATCGAGGCCTCCCGGCCCGGCCGGAAGGCCGAGCCCGAGGCGCCGGTGCGCTTGACCGCGATCAGCCGGTCGATGATGCGCCCGCGCTCCATCAGCAGGTCGTGCATGGCCGCGTCGATGCGGTCGATCTCGGCGCGCAACGCCGCGAGATCGGCGGTGGGGGCGGGGGAGGTCATGTGGGATCGGGCATCCGGGGAGACATCGCGCCGTCTTACGACCGCCCCGCCCCGCCCGTCACCCTCGATTGACGGACGGCCGCGAAGGTCCTAACTCAAGCGTCCGGCGAAACGAATTTTCTGGCCGCTTTATCGTCCGCAACCGGCGGATGCTGCTTGGAAGGCCCTTCGCGATCATGGCCATCTCCGCCCTGAGACCCGGCGCCGAGACCGCCTCGCAGGCCGTGGAGCCCGCGAGTCCCGTGGCCCAGTTCGGGCTCGACGCGCCGCTGGCGATGGATGCGGGCGTGGCCCTCGCCCCCTGGCAGATCGCCTACCAGACCGTCGGCCGGCTGAACGCCGCGCGCAGCAACGCGGTGCTGGTCTGCCATGCCCTGACCGGCGACCAGCACGTGGCGAGCCGCCACCCGCTCACCGGCAAGCCCGGCTGGTGGGAGACCGTGGTGGGGCCGGGCAAGCCCGTCGACACCGACCGCTACTTCGTGATCTGCGCCAACGTGGTCGGCTCCTGCATGGGCACGACCGGGCCGGCCTCGATCAACCCGGCGACCGGCCACCCCTACGGGCTCGACTTCCCCCTGGTCACCATCCGCGACATGGTGCGGGGCCAGGCGATGCTCCTCGACCGGCTCGGCATCCCCGACCTGTTCCTGTGCATCGGCGGCTCGATGGGCGGCATGCAGGTGCTGCAATGGGCGGCGAGCTACCCCGAGCGGGTCTTCGCCGCCATGCCGATCGCGACGGGCGCGCGCCACTCGGCCCAGAACATCGCCTTCCACGAGGTCGGCCGCCAGGCGGTGATGGCGGATCCCGCCTGGCACGGCGGGCGCTACCTCGACGTCGGCACGCGGCCCGCCAAGGGGCTCGCGGTGGCGCGGATGGGCGCGCACATCACCTACCTGTCGGAGCCGGCCCTGCACCGCAAGTTCGGCCGCCGCTTCCAGGACCGCGACGCGCCGACCTTCTCGTTCGACGCCGATTTCCAGATCGAGAGCTACCTGCGCCACCAGGGCATCAGCTTCGTCGAGCGCTTCGACGCCAACGCCTACCTGTATCTCACCCGCGCGATGGACTATTTCGACCTCGCCGCCGACCATGGCGGGGTGCTGGCGAACGCCTTCCGGGGCAGCCGCACGCGCTTCTGCGTGATGTCCTTCACCTCCGACTGGCTGTTCCCGACGCCCGACTCGCGGGCGATCGTGCACGCGCTCAACGCGGCGGCGGCGCGGGTCGCCTTCGTGGAGGTGGAGAGCGACAAGGGGCACGACGCCTTCCTGCTCGACGAGCCGGCGATGTTCGCGGCCGCCTGCGGCTTCATCGCCGCCGCCGCCCGGGAGCGCGGCCTGTGAGCGCCGCCGCCGCGCCGCTCGCCCCCGCGGGCCTGCCCGAGGAGCCCGGCCTCGCCGCCGCCCGGGCCGACCACCGCGTCGTGCTCGGCCTCGTCGAGGCCGGGGTGCGGGTGCTCGACGTCGGCTGCGGGGACGGCTCGCTGCTGGCGCTGCTGCGCGACCGCCGCGGCGTCGACGGGCGGGGCATCGAGCTCTCCCGCGAGGGGGTGAATGCCTGCCTCGCCCGCGGCCTCCCGGTGATCCAGGGCGACGCCGATACCGACCTCGCCGACTACCCGGACGACGCCTTCGACTACGTCATCCTCTCGCAGACGATCCAGGCGACGCGCCAGCCCAAGGTCGTGCTGGAGCACCTGCTGCGCATCGGCCGGCGGGCCATCGTCTCCTTCCCGAATTTCGGGCATTGGCGCATCCGGGCCGAGCTGCTGATGCGCGGGCGCATGCCCGTCAACGACTACCTGCCGGACGCGTGGTACGAGACGCCCAACATCCATCACTGCACGATCCGCGACTTCGTGGGCCTGTGCCACCTGGTCGGTGCCCGGATCGAGCGCGCCTCGGCCCTCGACGCCGAGGGGGAGCCGATGCGCTTCTCCCTGCCCTGGTGGATCTGGAACCTCGTCGGCGCGCAGGGCATCTTCCTGCTGCGGCGGGGCTGAGGCGGCCCTTCGGCGCGCTCGGCAGAATTGCGTGCGCCGACGTCATCGTCACCGCCGGACCGGTGATCCGGGATCCGCTTGGTCGAAGCGGATCCTGTATCCCAAGCCCGCGCGGCGCCTGAGCGAAGACGACATCCGCGTTGCCGAAACGGGAGATGGCGAAGCCATCAACCGGATGTCGGACGACCCTCGCGGCGAACGATGCCGGGACGGGCGTCGCGCCTCATCCCCCTGCGTCGGCACCGCCTTGCGCGAAGGCCGGCGCGGCGAGCCCGCGGGCGTGGTCGCGGAGCGCCTCCGGCCAGCTCTCCGTCAGCGCCCGGAAGCGCGCCCCGTCGCCCGCGTAGAGCGCCCGCGACGCCTCCTCGTAGCCCGGGGCGTCGCCCAGCATCGCGCCCATGAAGCGGTCGGCGGCCTCCCGGGCCTGCCGCACCCGCTCGCGCCCGGCCCCCTCCGCCCGGGCCGCGTCGACGAGCCGGCGCAGGGCCGCCGAGGCGCCCCCCGGCTGGGCGGCCAGCCAGTCCCAGTGCCGGGGCAGCAGCGTGACCTCCCGGGCCACGACCCCGAGCTTCGGCCGCCCGGCCTGCCGCGGCGGGGGCGCGGGTGCGAGCCGGGCCAGGATCTCCGCGTCGCTGCCGCGCAGGTCGAGGTCGATCACCCGCCCGGTCCGGTCGTCGAAGACGTGAACCGGCGCGCCGCCCTCCCGTTGGTGAGCGGCCTTGACGGCGAGCGCAACCTCACGGATTGCGCCCGACGCCAGCCGGCGCTCCCCCTGGAACGCCGTGCAGTCCGACCCTGATTCCATCGCCGGATCCTCCTCGGCGGGGAGATATCACCCGGATGATATCCTCCGTCAATATCATCCGGGTCAAATTCGCGAGGCTCCGAGCCCGATGCGCCCTGCCCGGATCGTCCCCCTGGTCGTCGCCACGGCCCTGTTCATGGAGAACACGGATTCGACCGTGATCGCGACCTCGCTCCCGGCGATCGCGGCGGATCTGGGCGAGGACCCGATCGCCCTGAAGCTCGCCCTCACCTCCTACCTGGTGAGCCTCGCGATCTTCATCCCGGTCAGCGGCTGGATGGCGGACCGGTTCGGGGCGCGCACGGTCTTCCGCCTCGCGCTCGCCGTGTTCATGGGCGGCTCGCTCGCCTGCGCGGCGGCCGATTCCCTCGGCTGGTTCGTGGGCGCGCGCTTCCTGCAGGGCATGGGCGGGGCCATGATGGTGCCGGTGGGGCGGCTCGTGCTCCTGCGCAGCGTGCCGAAGGCGGAACTCGTCCAGGCGCTCGCCACCCTGACGATCCCGGCCCTGGTCGGCCCGGTGATCGGCCCGCCGCTCGGCGGCCTCATCACCACGACCCTGAACTGGCGCTGGATCTTCTTCATCAACCTGCCGATCGGCCTCGCCGGCATCCTGCTGGCGACCCGCTACTTCGCCGACCTGCGCGAGGCCGAGCGCCCGCCCCTCGACGGGGTCGGCTTCGTGCTCTCGGGGGCCGGGCTCGCCAGCCTGATGCTCGGCCTGGCCTCGGGCGGGCGCCACCTCCTGCCCGCTTCCGTGTCGTGGGGCTGCGTCGGGGCCGGGCTCGCGCTGCTCGCGCTCTATTGCGGCCATGCGCGCCGCACCGCCCACCCGCTGATCCGCCTCGACCTGATGGGCTACCCGACCTTCCGGGCGGCGATCACCGGCGGCAGCCTGTTCCGCATCGGCACCGGGGCGATCCCCTTCCTGCTGCCGCTGATGCTGCAGCTCGGGTTCGGGCTCGACCCGCTGCATTCGGGCCTGCTCACCTTCGCGGCGGCCGCGGGGGCGCTGTTCATGAAGACCCTGGCGGCCCGCATCCTGCGGTCCCTCGGCTTCCGCACGGTGCTGACGGTGAACGCCGTTCTGGCCGCCTGCCTGCTCGCCGCGAACGGCCTGTTCACTCCCTCGACCCCGCACGCGCTGATCGTGGCGGTGCTGCTGATCGGCGGCTGCTTCCGCTCGCTGCAATTCACCGCCGTCAACGCCATCGCGTACGCGGACGTGGATTCGCGCGACATGAGCGCGGCGACGAGCCTCGCCAGCGTGGCCCAGCAGCTCTCCCTCAGCATCGGGGTGGCGTTCGGGGCCTTCGCGCTCGAGAGCGCCGCGCAGTGGCACGGGCGCGCCTCCGTGCGGTCGGAGGATTTCTGGCCGGCCTTCCTGGCGGTGGCGCTCGTCTCGGGCCTGTCGGCCTTCGCCTTCGCGCGCCTCGCCCCGACCGCCGGGGCCGAGGTCTCGGGCCACCGCCGCGTCACCGCGCGGCCGGCCGCGGACGCGACCTGAGCTGCGCGGCCGACGCAGGGTTGCACCGGCCCTCGCCGCCCACTTTCAGCACCCATTCAGTCACGCTTCCCTACAAGGATCGTCGTCGCGACGGCGGGAGATCTCTCCCGGGCAAACGCCGCGATTTCCATTCTCAATCATGCGAGATCGAGGGGATCGGCCATGAAGCGCATCGTCTCCGCCTGTGTGGCTGCCGCAACCCTGGCCGGCATGGTGACGGCGGGCGCGTCTCCGGCGCAGGCCGGCGGCTGGCGGGCGGGCCCGGCGATCGCGCTCGGCGCCATCGGCGGCCTCGCCCTCGGCAGCGCGATCGCGGCGGGCTCGCGTCCCGCCTACGGCTACGCGCCGGCCTACGGGCCGGCACCGGTCTACGTGGAGCCCGACTGCTACGTCGTGCGCCGCCGCGTCGTGGACGAGTTCGGCGACGTCTACCTCCGCCGCGTGCGCGTCTGCGAGTGAGCGGGGCGCGGGTCCGGGGCGGCGTGCCGCCCCTCAGCCCCCGCCCGCCGCCCGCTTCGCCTCGATCGCGTCCCACACCGCCACCGCGAGGTCGGGGCCGCCGAGGCGCTTGATGGCCCGGATGCCGGTGGGAGAGGTCACGTTGATCTCGGTCAGGTGGCCGTCGATCACGTCGATCCCGACCAGGATCAGGCCCCGCCGCCGCAATTCGGGGCCGATCGCCGCGCAGATCTCGCGCTCGCGGGTGGTCAGCGCGGTCGCCCCGCCGGTTCCGCCCCGCACCATGTTCGAGCGGATGTCGTTGCGCGCCGGCACCCGGTTCACGGCGCCGAGGGGCTCGCCGTCGACCAGGATGATGCGCTTGTCCCCCTCCGAGATCCGGGGCAGGAAGCGCTGGATCACCCAGGCCTCGCGGAAGGTCTGGGAGAAGAGGTCGAAGATCGAGCCGAAATTCGGGTCGTCCGGCGTCACCCGCAGCACCGCCGCGCCGCCGTGCCCGTGCAGGGGCTTCATCACCACGCTGCCGTGCTCGGCCCGGAACTCCTCGATCTCCTGCCTGTCGCGGGAGATCAGGGTCGGGGGCATCAGGTCCGGGAAATGCGTGACGAAGAGCTTCTCGGGGGCGTTGCGCACCTCGAAGGGGTTGTTCACCACGAGCGTCGCCGGGTGGACGCGCTCCAGGAGATGCGTCGCCGTGATGTAGGCGAGGTCGAAGGGCGGGTCCTGGCGCATCAGCACCACGTCGAGATCCGCGAGGTCGACGCGCTCCGGGCTGCCGAGCGCGGCGTGCGCGCCCTCGACATCCTGCACCCGCAGCGCCTCGGCGCGGGCCGTGACCCGCCCGTCGCGCATCGAGAGCCGGTCGGGCGTGTAGTGCAGCAGGGTGTGGCCGCGCGCCTGCGCTTCGAGGAGAAGCGCGAAGGTGGTGTCGCCCGCGATGCGGATGCTCTGGATCGGGTCCATCTGGACCGCGACGGTCAAGGCCATGGGAAGGCGCCTCCGGTCGGCGGCGTTATCGGGCGCGCCCGTCCTCCTGGCAACGGGGCGCGAAAAAACGCCCCGCTCCGGGAGGAGCGGGGCGTGAGATCAGGGAGGAAACGTCATGGTGACCCGATCGGCCATGCAAACCGCGTGCCGAAATCCCGTCAGGCCTGCGGATCCTCGGCCGGCCAGCCGACGATCCGGTCGAGGAGTTCGTCCGTCTCGAACTCCTCCTCGGTGCCGCTGACGCGCCCGCGCACCGAGATCCCGGCCTCGTGCACGGTGGCCCGGCTGCCGGAGACCAGGGGGTGCCACCAGGGCAGGTCGCGGCCCTCCCGGACGAGGCGGTAGGCGCAGGTCGGCGGCAGCCAGGGCAGGCGGCGCACCGCCTCCGGCGTCAGGCGCACGCAATCCGGCACCCGGCTCTGGCGCCGCGCATAGTCGCGGCAGCGGCAGGCGCCGATGTCGAGGAGCGTGCAGGCCACGTCCGTGTGGTGGATCTCGCCGGTATCCTCGTCCTCGAGCTTGAGCAGGCAGCAGCGCCCGCAGCCGTCGCAGAGGCTCTCCCATTCCGGCGCGGTCATCGCCTCCAGGCTCTTCGTGCGCCAGAACGGCGCGGCGGGGTCGCTCCCGGGCGGCGCGGAAAGCGGCGGGGCGGCCTTGCGTTTGTCGGCCTTGAGGTCGGCGGCCTTGGGTTTGGCGGCCTTGGGTTTGGCGGCCAAGGGCAGATCCTTCGTCGGGGGCGGGGCTTCCCTCTGCCGCAGCCGGGCCTCCCGCACAAGCGCGGCCGCCCCTGCGCAGTCCTGCGACCTCGCGCCCCGGCGCGTCCGGGCGCAGGATCCGCGAGGGATCCGGGGCGCCGCCGCGGCGTTGCCGCAGGGCGCCAGCGCGGCCGTTTCCGAAACCCGGCCTCGCGATCCGCGTCGAGTTTGGGTACACCTCACCGTCCGGCCCGCTGACCGGCCGGGCCGCCAAGGACATCCGCCGTGCCGCTGAACCGGCTTGCCTCGCTCTGGACGCGCCTCAATCGCGCCGCCCTCGGATTCGACGCCTGGGTGAATGCGAGCCTCTACGAGGGCGGCGCCGGGCTCGGCGAATCCTATTCCCGCTTCTCCGACGCGATGCGGCGGCGCTTCACCGTGCGGGGCGTCAAGCGCCTGATCCTCGACCTGTCGAGCGAGGCGGTGACCCTCACCCTCGGCGGCGCCGTCGTCATGGTCACCCTGGCCCAGCCCGCCTTCAACCAGACCAGCGAGAACTGGCTGAAGGCCCAGGACCTCGCCGTCACCTTCCTCGACCGCTACGGGACCGAGGTCGGCCGGCGCGGCATCAAGCACGACGATTCCCTGCGCATCGACGAGTTCCCGGACATCCTGGTCAAGGCCCTGATCTCGACCGAGGACCGCCGCTTCTACGACCATCTCGGCATCGACCCGATCGGCACCCTGCGGGCGCTCACGGTGAATGCCCGCGGCGGCGGCCACGTCCAGGGCGGCTCCTCGCTGACCCAGCAGCTCGCCAAGAACCTCTTCCTGACCAACGAGCGCACCCTCCAGCGCAAGATCAACGAGGCCTTCCTGGCCCTCTGGCTGGAATGGCACCTCACCAAGAACGAGATCCTGAAGCTCTACCTCGACCGGGCCTATATGGGGGGCGGCACGTTTGGGGCGGCGGCCGCCGCCGACTATTATTTCGGCAAGAACCTCAAGGACATCTCGCTGGCCGAGGCGGCCATGCTGGCGGGCCTGTTCAAGGCGCCGACGAAGTACGCGCCGCACGTGAACCTGCCGGCCGCCCGCGCCCGCGCCGCGGACGTGCTGCACAACATGGTCGAGGCCGGCTACCTCACCGAGGGCCAGATCCAGTCCGCCCTGCGCAACCCGGCGACGCCGGTGACGCGCTCGCGCGACATCAGCGCCGACTACTACCTCGACTGGGCCTTCAACGAGGTGAAGCGCCTCGCCGACGAGGGCAAGCTCAAGCGGGAGCGGGTGCTCGTCGTCAAGACGCCCCTCGACCTGTCGATCCAGCGGCGGGCCGATCAGGCCGTCGAGAACATCCTGCGCCAGTTCGGCGACGCCTTCGACGTCGAGCAGGCCGCCCTCGTCACCATGGACCCGGACGGGGGCGTGCGGGCGATGGTGGGCGGCGCCGATTACGGCCAGAGCCAGTTCAACCGCGCCACCGACGCGCTGCGCCAGCCGGGCTCGTCCTTCAAGCCCTACGTCTACGCGGCGGGGCTCTCCACCGGCCTGTGGCGGCCCGACAGCAAGGTGGTGGATTCCCCGGTCTGCATCGGCAATTGGTGCCCGGCCAATTACGGCCGCTCCTTCGCCGGCACGGTGCCGCTCTGGGTCGCGGTCGCGAAGTCGATCAACACGATCCCGGTCAAGTTCTCGATCGCCATGGGCAAGGCGACGGGCGAGACGCACGAGGCGCGGGCCGCCAAGCTCGGCCGGGCCAAGATCATCGACACCGCCCACCGGATGGGCATCACCAGCAACCTCGTCGATTCGGTCTCCCTGCCGATCGGCTCGGCCGAGGTGACGGTGATCGACCAGGCGGCCGGCTACGCGGTCTTCGCCAACGGCGGCAAGCGCGCCAAGCCCTACGCCGCCGTGGAGATCCGCACCTCCGCCGGCGAGGTGATCTACCGCCACGACACGAGCGAGCCGCCCCCCGAGCAGGTGCTCTCGACCCGCGTCGTGGCCGACATGAACTTCATGCTCAACAAGGTCGTGGAGGAGGGCACCGGCCGCAAGGCGCAGGTCGAGGGCGTGAAGACCGCCGGCAAGTCCGGCACCACGAACGCCTACCGGGACGCGTGGTTCGTCGGCTACACGGGCAACCTCGTGACCGCGGTCTGGTACGGGAACGACGACCATTCCTCGAGCAAGAACATGACCGGCGGCTCGCTGCCCGCCATGACCTTCCACGAGGTGATGGCGCCGGCCCACCAGGGGATCGAACTCAAGCCGCTGCCCGGCTTCGAGGGCGACAAGCCGGGCGCGGTCGCCGCGAAGGCCCCGGCCCCGGCCCCGCCGCCCGGCGCGCCTCCCGGCACGATCTCGCGGCGCTCCTTCGAGGTGCTCGGCGGCATCGGCAGCCTGTTCCGCGCCGTCGAGCCCGCGCCCGGCCGCTCCGCCATGCGGGAGGTGACCGCACCCGGCAGCGTCGCCGAGGGCGGCCGCCCGGCCGGACGGCTCGTCACGCGCTGACCGGGTGCTGACCTCGCCCCCGCACCTGCGCTACACGCAGCCGATGCAGCCGTCGCGAACAGCCCGGGTGCCGGCGGAGTGGTCCGCCCGCGCCGCCCCGCTCCGCCCCGCCCTCGCCCGGGCGCGCAGCGCCCTGCGGCGCTCGGGCCTCGATCCCCGCCGGACCGGGACCGTGGGACTCGTGGTCTACGCCCTCGCGCTCGGCGGCGGCCTGGGGCTCGCCAGCGCCAATTGGGCGACGCGCGGGCGCTACCCCTTCGGCGGCGTCGCGCTGAACGCCTGGACGGCGTGGCCGCGCATCGGCTCGCGCGACGCGGACCCCTACGTGCGGGCGATCCACGCCCGCACCGGCGAGATCCCGATCGCGCTCGGCGAGGGGCTGCTGCTCACCGCCCGGGAGGACGATGCGGGCCAGCGCCTCTCGCCCGGCTGCAGCTACCGGATCGCCGGGGCGACGCCGCCGGCCCGGGCCTGGACGCTCACCGCCGAGCGCCGCCGGCCCGCCGCCGCGCCCGCGGCGGAGGGGCCCGTGCCGCGGCGCGGCTTCACCTCGACGGAGGTGCTGCGCGACCAATCCGGGCGCTTCGCCATCACCCTGTCGCCCTCGGTCCAGCCCGGCAACTGGCTGCCGACCCCGCCCGGGGAGGGCGCCCTGCGCCTGGTCCTGCGGCTCTACGACACGCCGGTCGCGGCGAGCACCGGCGTGCTCGAGCGCGAGGGCGTCCCCTCGATCACGCGCCTGGGCTGCGACGGATGACCCCCTTCGGCCGCTTCCTCATCGCGACGCTGTCCGGGCTGGTGCTGGCGGGCATCGTCCACATCGCGGTGGTGCTGGCGATCCCCGCCCTGTCGGCCCGGGACGCCCTCTCGCGCACCCGCGCCACGCTCAGCAACGACACCTCGGTGCTGATCCACGCCGCCGAACTGAGCGGCCCGCCCGAGGCGGCGGAGGGATGGCTGCCGCCGCAGGACCCGGCGGTGGCGGTGGGCGTCTGCGCCTACGACCTCGACGACGGGCCGGTGCGGATCTCGGCCGAGACCGGCCCGCTCTTCGAATCCCTCTCGGTGCACGGCCGCGGCAGCGCCTTCTACGCCATCACCGACCAGGCCGCCGTGAAGGGCAACATCGAACTCGTGGTGATGACCCAGCGCCAGTTCGACGAGGCGCTGGCCAACGCGGACGAGGACGAGCGCAACCGCGACGTCCGCATCGTGGCGCCGAGCCGCCAGGGCTTCGTGGTGGTGCGGGTGCTCGCCGCCCTGCCGAGCCAGCAGGCGCTGGCCAACGCGGCCGCGCGCTCGGTCTCCTGCACCATCGACGGGCCGGACGAGTGATCCGCCGGCCCGGGGCGCCGCGTCGGGGCGCCGCGGCCTCCGTCAGCCCTTGGTCACCAGCACCGCCTCGGTCCCCTCCCCGGGCGCGAGGCCGCAGCGCGCCTCGGCGTCCACCGGCAGGAGCGGGTCGAGCAGCCGGCGGCGGGCGGCCAGGAAGGCGAGCACGCGCTCGGCGCCGACCGCCTCCTCGTCCGGCACCGCCACCAGCAGGTGCTCCAGGGCGTAGCGGTAGCCCTCCTCGCGCAGGCGCGCCTCGCGGCGGACCCAGGCGACGAGGCAGCGATTCTCCGCCACCCGCAGGGCCGCGCTGCGCACGTCCGCGTCGTTGAGGGTGCGGATGAAGGGCAGGCTGCGCAGGCGCGTGAGATCGGCCCGCATCACCCGCGACGCCGTCTCGGCGAAGGCCGGGAGCAGGCGCCCGTCCGCCGCGGCGTCGTCCGAGAGGCGGCGGTAGCGGGAGACGGGCGAGCGCGCCTCCTCCGCCATCAGCGCGTCGAAATACGCCGAGGGCGCGGCGGGGCGCCACTCCGCCGGAAGCAGCCGGGCGCGGGTGAGGTCGGCGAGCGCCGCCTCGAAGGCGAAGGGATCGCGGGCCGGCATCAGGTAGCGCCACGCCCGGTCGCGCAGGACCTTCTCGTCCTCCGTGAAGGGAAACGGCGAGGCCGGCGCGCCGCGGTCGCGGGCCGCGAGCGCGCCGGCCGCGTCGACGAGGCTGTTCCAGGCCGTGGGAGCCGGGCGGCCGAGATCGCCCTGCTGCACGCAGGAGGCGATGAGCGGCAGGGCGGCGAGCAGGATCGGGCGGCGCAGGAGGCCGCGCGGCCCCATCCGCGCGTCAGCCCCGCTTGCGGGCGTCGCTGCCCGCGGGCGGGCAGGCGAGCGGGGCGGGATCGGGCATCCGTTCATAGCGCACCCCGGTGAAGAGCAGGACGGTGGCGCCCGGGTGCTCGGCGGCGTCCGGCCGGCGGGCGGGCCGGGCCGAGGCCCTCAGGGGCACGATCTTCCCCGTGACGCGATGCTCCGGACCGCTCATTGCCGCCTCCCAAACCCGACGACCCTCCGAGAACCGCCGTGCGGGACGGCGGCGCGCTGATCGCTTCCTCATGACGCGGCGTGGTTAACGAGAGGTTTCGGGACGGGGTCCGGACCCCCCTCGCCCGTAAACCGTCCGTCACTGCGTCCCGGCGGCATCCCCGCTTTCCCCAGCCCCGGCGCCCGCCCCTCCCGACAGGCTTAAGCGTCGCTTTACAGGGCCGGCCCTAGGGTCGGGGCCTTCGTATTGCGTAGCCGATCCGCCCGATGTCACGTCCCGCCGTCGACGCCCTGCCGGACCTCTCCGGCCTCCTCGAACTGGCGCAGGACCGCCGGCTCGACATGAAGCCCGTGCTGCTGCGGGTCCAGACGGACCTCTTCCGGGCCGCGCCCGTCCGGGATCCGGGCACGATCCGGGCCTTCGAGGCCCTGGCCTGCGGGCTGATCCCGACCGTGGATGCCGCTACGGCGGCGCTGGTCGCCGAGAAGCTCGCGCCGCTCGCGGACACGCCCGAGAGCGTGCTGCGGCTCCTCGCCGCCCACGGGGGCGAGGCGCGGGACGCCGTGCTGCGGCTGAGCCCGGTCCTGTCGACCGACCTCCTCGACGCCGCCGAGAACGGACCGGCCCTCGACGCGGTGATCGCCCGGCGCGGCGACCTCAGCCGCGCGCTGATCGAGGACCTCACCCTGCGGGAGGATCCGGCCGTCGACCTCGCCCTGGCGGGCAACCGGGGGGCGCGGCTCGACGGGCCGGCCCTGGCGCGCCTCGTCGCCCGCGCCCGGACGCGGCCGGACCTCGCGGCCGCCCTCGTCGCCCGCGACGACCTGCCGGCGGTCGACCTCGCCCCGCTCTACCTCGACGCGCCGACCGGCCTGCGGGCGCGGATCCGCGAGGGGGTGGCGGCCCGCGCCGCCCTGCGGCCCCTCGCCAGGCCGGCGCCGCGCGGCCTCGGGGAGGCCCTCAAGACCTTCGCGCTGCGCGGCGCGCGGGAGCGGGCGGAGGCGGAGCTCTCCGCCGCCCTCGGCTTCGCGGGCGTCGCCTGGGACTTCGCCGCGCCGCGCCGCCACGACCTCCTCGCCCTCGCGCTCAGGGCCGCCGGGCTGAGCGAGGAGGAGGCCGTGTTCCTGTTCCTGCGGCTCGATCCCGAGATCGGCCGCTCGGTCGAGGCGGTCTTCGCCCTGGCGAACCTGTTCCGCACGACGCTTCCCGCCACCGCCCGCGACCTCCTCGCGGCCATCCTCGGCGAGGAGCCGGCCGAGCGCGTCGCGGGCCCCGAGCAGCACCGGCCCCATCACGGCCCGGCCTCGCCGCGGCTGCGCCCGGCCGCGCCGGCCCTGCGCCCGGCCCTGCCCGAGCGCGTCCGGCGCTCGCAGACGAGGAGCGAGTAGGCGGGGGGCGCCGCGCGGGCGGCGGGCCGCCCTCAGCCCTTGGCGAGGTCGAGGAAGTGGCGGCCCTGCGGGTCGTCGATCTCGATGATCCAGAGGTCGGGGTCGAAGCGCATCTCCTTGGTGAGGCGGGTCTCGACGTCGGGGGGCATCGCCTCGGTCATCAGCGCCTCGAAGCGCCGCACGCCGTCGTCGTCCGCGGCGAACAGGGCCTGGGGCGCCGGGCCGTAGAGGTCGGCGCGGCCGTCGAGCCGATCCACCTTGACGAAGATCGCCCCGGCCTCCGGCGCGCCCCGCCGCCGCTGCACCGCGCTCACGCCCTCGACCGCGCAGCGGCGCAGGTGGGCGGCGACGAAGAAATCGGAGCGAAGGCGTGCCATCCGCGAGTCTCCCGGCCGGACCGCCCCTGCTACACAGGCCGGACCGCCGGGCCAACCGGGTCCGGGCGGCGCGGCGCCCCGCCGCCGCTCAGTCCGGCTTGAGGCCCGAGCGGCTCGCGAGTTCCTTTAGGGTGCGGGAGGCCACCTCCGGCGAGCCGGGCAGGCGGCGCTCGCGCTCGAACCGGGCGATGGCCGCCCGGGTGGCCGGGCCGGCGCGGCCGTCGACGGCGAGCGGGCCGTAGCCGAGCTTCACCAGGGCCTTCTGGGCGAAGGCGACCTGCGGGTCGGGGTGCGGCGCCTCGCCCCGGTCCGGGCCGGCCGGCCTCCGCGCCGCCGGCTTGGCCTCGGCCGCCCGGGTTTCCGGGGCGCGGAGAGCCGCGAGCTTGGCGGAGGCGGCCGGCGCCGCCTCTCCCCTCGGTCGCGGCGGGGGCGGCGGCAGGGAGGCGAGGGATTTCTGGCTGCCGGAGGCGGGCCGCGGCGGCGCGTCGTGCGGGGCGACCGAGGCGGTGACCTGCGCGTCGCCGCGGAGGATCTCGCCGATGCCGTCCTGCGGCGCCTCGGCGGGGTGCGGGGCGGGGCGCGGCGGGCGGGCGTCGGGCTTGGCCGCGGACTTGGTCGGGGCGTTGGCCGGGGATTTGGCCGGAGCCTGGGCGAAGAGGGGAGCGGGATGCCGGCCGTTCTGGAAGCTGAGGGCGTTCACCGCCACGGCGGCCGTGGCGGCGAGGGTCAGCAGCCCGCCGGCGATGGCGGCCGGATGGCGCAGCAGCGCCTCGAACCGGCCGCGCGGGCCCCCGGCCTCCGGCAGCGCCGCGGGCGCGGCGGCGGGCCGCCGGACCCGTGGCGCCGCGCCAGGCGGGCGCGGCACCGGCCGCGCCTCGGGCACGATCGTCAGGTCCGGGTCGCGGGGCCGGGCGGGCGCCTCGGGCATCGCCTCTCCTGCGCTGGAGCAATCCGGGCAGGAGGGTACGCGCGCACCCGTCTCGAATGTCCTAATCCCAAAAGCCCGGGATGCTGACGCACCGGGCCGTCGGCCCTCTCGAACCGTCGACACCGCGCCGAAGGCTTGGCGCGAGAGATGGCTTGGCGCGAGAAATGGCTTGGCGCGGAAGACGGCTTGGCGGCGATGCGAGAACGGAACCAGCGGTCATGAGAGATGACCGCTGGGATGACCCGCGGGCTCCGGGGTGGAGGCTCAGAACCGGTAGGTGAAGCCGCCCTTCACGGCGTGGTCCTGCGCCCGCGGCCCGACCTGCCCCGTGTAGGACACGTCGAGCGTCGCCCGCTCCGAGAGCCGCAGCGAGAGGCCGGCCCGCGCCAGGAGGGCGTCGCGGTCGATCGGGATGCCCGCCGTGACGAAGCCCGGCGCCGTCCCGAAGGCGAGCAGCGCGGTCGGCACCACGTCCCCGAAGGCCCGGCGATAGCCGAGCAGCCCGTGCAGGATCACCGGCGCGCCGAAGCCCAGGTCGAGGCCCGTCTGCGCCCGCATGCCCGCCGTCAGCGTCGGGATCTCCGCCGTCCGGGCGGCGCCGGTGAGGGCCCCCACCCCGCCGGTCTCCGCGAAGCGGTCGCGGTCGATGCTCACGGAGGCGCCACCCACGAAGGGCTCGATGAAGGTCGGGATGGGCGCGAGCGGATCCTTGCCCGCGACGGACGGCGCGCCGCCCAGCACGATCCTGTAGCCGATCTCGCCGAAGCCCTGCACCGTCGCGCCGCCGTAGCGCGCCGCCTCGGTCTCGGCCACGCCCGGGAAGGTCACGCTGCGGCGCGTGCGCAGGCTGTCCCCGGCATAGACCGCCCCGAGGCGCAGCGCGAACGGACCCGCCTCGTAGCCGCCGTACACGCCCCCGAAGCCGCTCTCGATCGTGCCCGACTGCACCCGGCCGGGCGTGTCGAGGCTCGTCGTCGTGTAGCCGCCCGCGACGCCGAGCGTGAGCCCGTTCCCCAGCCGCAGGTCGGCGCCGAGCACGAAGCCGGCCGTGTCGCGGCTCACCGCCACGGCGTTCCCGTCGCTGCGCGCCTCGCCGAAGGAGCCGAAGCCCTGGCCCCAGAGGCCGAAGACCCGCGGGTCGAGCACCCGGACCGGCACGGGCGCCGCCGGGGCGGCCCGCCCGGGCAGGTCGGCCGTGTAACTGGCCGGCAGGCTGCCGTAGTCGCGCACGCCCGCCTCGCCCCGGCGCAGGCGGTCGAGGATCGCCTCCCGCACGAAGAAGGCGGTCTCGGAGGCGGCGGAGACGCTGCTCGCGTGGATGTCGCCGCTGAGGGCCTGGAAGGCGCCGACCGCCTCCGGCGTGGTCAGCCCGACGGTGCGGGCCGTGACGGCGCTCGCCCCGCCGCTCGCCTGGATGCCGTTCGCCGCGGCGGCCTGGTTTGCGGGTCCGGGCCACTGCCGCGAAGGGAACGTCGTTGCGGGTGAGCGTCAGGTCGACCTCGTTCGCCTGGTAGCGCAGGGTCGGGGTGAGGAAGGCGAAGTTGGCGGTGACGCCCGCGAAGCTGCCGCTCACCCCGCCGCCCGCCGTCAGGATCGGGTAGAGGGTGCGCGGGGCGTAGGTGCCGGCCTGGGCCAGAACCGCGACGGTGCCCCCGGCGAGGGCGGCGGTGCCGGTGGCGGCGAGGCGGTCGGCCTGCCCGGCCGCGTTGGCCTCGACCCGGTAGGTCGAGCCGGCCGCGAAGGCGACGGTCCCGGCGACGGTCAGGGTGCCGATCGAGGTGCCGGGCGCCACGGTGCCGCCGGCCTGGGCCACGATCCCGCCGACCGTGCCGGTGCCGCCGAGGAGGCCGCCGGCTCCGACCGTGACCGGCCCGCCGATCACGCCGTTCGCGTAGAGGGCGCCGGTATCGCCGATCGTCACCGCGGTGGTGAGGCGGTCGGCCGGGTCCATGCGCAGCGTGCCGACCACGTTGTCGAAGTATCCGGCGGCCGCGTAGAGGTCGAGGCGCGCCCAGTAGCTGAGCGGCTGCCCGTAGAAGGCTGCGAGCGCGGTGGTCTCGGTGTTGACCAGGATCTGGTTGATCGTGGCGGTGGCGAGGTTCCCGGAGAGGCCGCCATTCGGCGCGAGCGTCGCGGCCGCGCCGGTGCCGCCGTAGAGGGGCGCGAGGAGGATCGCGGCGTCCGGCCCGCCCGCCGGGGCCTGCTCGCGGGGCGCTTGGTCGAACGGGAGGGTGGGCAGGCCGTAGGTCAGGCGGGACTGGTAGAGCGCCTGATTGGCGGCCGAGGGCAGGTAGGGGGTGTTGGTCGTGTTGGCGGCGCCGGCGGCGCAGGCCGCCACGGAGGCGCCGCACTGGGCCGCGAGGTAGCCCTGGAGCTCGCCCTGGGCGCGCGTGAACAGGCCCGGCAGGTTCATCGCCAAGCCGGTGGTCGCGGCGTTGGCGACGTAGGCCGGGTTGGTGAAGGCCTGGGCGAGGTCGTAGGCCGAGAAGGCCCGCGACGCGACGATGTCGAGCGGGTAGTGGACGCCCAGCACGATGCGGCTGTCCGCGTATTCGGCGGCCCGGGACAGCATGCTGCGGTATTGCTGCGGCACCAGCATGGCGAGCAGGATTCCGTCCGTAAAGGCGTACTGCGTGTGCCCGCTCGGGAAGGACGGGTTGGTGGCGATGCCGTTGAGCGCCGTCGGGTCGAAGATCGCGTAGCGGCCGGGCGCGACCTGGATCGGCCGCGAACTGCCGTAGACGTCCTGGCCGGCCTGGGTGTTCGTCACCCCGTAGGCGAGGTCGTAGACGCTGTCGCGGGTGTTCGGCAGGCCGTTCAGGGTGGGCAGGGTGGAGCCCGCCGGCGCGACGGCCGGGACCGGCACGTAGTTCGCGGGCGTCGTGCCCGGGTTCGTGGCGGCGCCGTTCGCGAAGTAGTTCTTGGCGACGCCGAGATCGGTGCCCATCACCGAGTAGGCCGTGTTGAGCAGGGCGAAGGTCGCGGCGAGCGGACCCGTCGTGGCGGTGCTCGCCCGGATGCCGGCCTGGTAGAGGCTGCCGAGCTGCGGGCCGAGACCGCCGACCGGCTGGACCGGGTTCAGCGTGCCCGCGCCCTGGACCGCCTGGAGCGGCAGGCCGCCCGCGAGATTGTCGGCCGGCCCGAGAGTGACCGTCGTGCCGTTGGCGAGGGTGATGGCGGTGACGAAGGCCGCGCTGCCCGGCAGCGCCTTGTCGCTGATCGCGAGCTGCCTCTGCGCCGTCGTCGCGTTCTGGTTCTGCGCGATCGCCTGCGAGAGGTTGAGCTGAAGCGTCTGCCGGCCGACCGGGGTGCTGGCGAGCGACAGGAAGGGCGCCAGCAGGTTCAGCACGTTGACGTTGGCCGGCGTCGTGTTGACGGCCTGGGCCCGCGCCGCCCCGACTCCCATGATGGCCGTGATCACGGCCGCAAGCGAGACACCCGACAGGAACCTCATCCGGCTTCCCCAAAGTCATTCTGAGCGATGCTCTCGGCCGGGATGGTTAAGGTGCGGCAACGCGCGGGTCGCCGTCATAATCCGTCATAATTTCTGCCGCATCCGGACCGTGTCCGAACTGCCACGACTCGCGATGAGCCGGCGAAATATCTTTGTTTCGAATTGGTATCTCGGCATCCGCGGCGCTCGCCCGCGCGTTCTCCGCCCCGTGCGGTCGAGCAAGGCTGGCGCGATCGGGACCCCTGGGTCAGGGTTCCGCCCCGGGCGGGAGCAGGCGCGCCCGCGCGGCCCGGTGGGCCCGCCCCTTGCCGTGGAGGGGCCAGTAGCGCTCCATGGCCAGGTAGGTGAAGGAGGCCGACCAGCCGATCAGCAGGAGCCCGTTCAGGGCCTCGACCCCGGCGAGCAGCCGCGTGTGCGAGGCCGGAATATGGTCTCCGAAGCCGAGCGACGTGTAGGTGACCACCGAGAAGTAGAGGCAATCCTCGAACGAGGTGACCGGGACGCCCGCGAAGGCCCCGTGGCCGAGCCGCAGGACGAGCAGCCAGTACATCCCGGCGTAGATCCAGACCGCGATGGTGTGGCCCACGAAGGCGGCCAGCACCACGACCAGGATGCGGGCGCGCGGCGGCACCGGGAGGTCGGACAGGTGCTCGGAGGTGAGCCGCAGCACCTCGTAGAGCACCAGGATCGTGGCGACCACGAGGACGATGCTGGCGGTGATGGCGACGAGCATCCGGCAAGAATGCGGGCATCTTGGGCTGCCCGTCATTGACCTTGCTCAACCCGGCCGCATCATTGGCGGGCGGGTTGCGGCCCCTGCCCCGACCGCGCCTCCGCCGGGGCGGTCCCGTCGGCTCCCCCGGGTCCGGCCTCCTCCAGCAGCAGGGTTCGGACGTCGTTCAGGACGAGGGCCGGCTCGAAGAAGTCGAGGCTGTAGATGTTGCGGATGCGCCCCCGCCGGTCGATCAGGAAGGCGCGGAGGAGGTGGCCGAGCGCGCCGCCGGGGCGGCGGTCGAGCCGCTGGTCGTAGGCAGCGAGGATCGGCGCGAGGGCGTCCCGGTCGGGCGCCGTGAGGAAGGCCCAGGCGGGCGCCGCCGGGTCCGAGGAGCGCCACGCGGCCGCGAAGGCGCGCATCACCTCCGGCGTGTCGTGCTCCGGGTCGAAGCTCAGCGTGACGAGGCGCATCCGCCGCGACAGGTCCGCGTCCGCCGCGGCGAGGTCCTGCAGCCGGGCCATGTCGGCGCTGGCCAGGGGGCAGAGGTCGCCGCAGCGCGTGTAGATCAGGGCGAGCACGGTCGCGCGGCCGCGCAGCGCGTCCCGCAGCAGGTCCAGGCGGCGGCCGGTCTCGTCCAGCACGACGCCCCCGGCCGCCGGCCGGATCGGGGGCAGGCGGTAGCTCCCGGCCGGCGGCACCGGGAAGGAGGGGCCGGCCGCGGCGCCGGGCGCGGGCGGGTGGCCCTCGTGGGCCGCCGCGCCGAAGGCGGGCACCGCGACGGCGAGCGCCGCGGCGAGGAGCGGGAGCGCCGCCGGTCGCATCCGGGCTCAGTTCGTGGAGGGCGAGGCCGCCCCGAACGCCATCATGTGCGGGCGCCCGAGACGCTCGGCCGTGAAGTCGATCGCGAAGCGCGGCGTCAGCGCGGCGCCGTCCCAGGTATACGCCTTCAGGAACTGCTCGTTCTCGGCCCCCGTCTTGTCCCAGTTCGCCAGGAGCGAACTCGTGTAGTAGAGGCGTTTGCCGTCCCAGCTCTGCGAGACCATGTTGAGCTGCGCGCCGATCTTCTTCTCGTAGATCTGCCGCGGCCGGTGCGGGTCGGAGACGTCGAAGACGCGCGTGGTGCCGTCCATGAAGGTGTCCACGAACAGGGTGCGGTCGTCCGCCGAGAGGCTGATGTCGACCGGGAGCGGCAGCTTGGAGGGATCGCCGATATCGGCCACCGCCTCGGCCTTCCAGGTGCCGCGCTCATCCTCGTGGACGAGCCAGATCTTCGCCGTGAGGGCGGTCGAGGTGAAGGCGTAGGAGTGGTGCGGCCCCCAGGCCCAGCGGATCTCCAGGGGCACGCCCGGCACGTGCAGCACCGACCGGGGCTGCCGGGCGTGGAAATCCCACACGACCATGGTCTGGCCGAAGCGCTTCATGGCCTCGGCATCCGCCACGACCTCGGCGAGCGGGCGCATGTAGTTCTCGAGGCCCGTGAAGGACGAGGTCAGCATCACGTTGCGGCGCGGCAGCACGCGCGCGTCGTAGCCGTAGCCGTCGGCCCGGGCCTCGATCCGGGCGCCGTTCGGGGCCGCGTCGGTCGGCAGCCAGTGGGTCGCGATGTAGTCGCCGCCGTTGGAATACTCGACGAGGGCCGCCCGCCCGGTGCCGTCCCGGTTCGAGAGGCTCGGGATGAGCATGCGGCCCGGCAGCGCGTAGGCGCCGTGCGGGCCGGCCGCCCCGCCGCTCCTCTCGACGAAATCCTCGATCACCTTGACGAGGCGCGGCGTCCCGGGATCCGACGCGACGTCGAAGATGAAGATCTTGCTGTCGGACAGCCCGGCCGCCCAGAACTGGCGGCGGTCGTCGGTGAAGCCGCCGTGATGGGCCTCGTGCCGGCCGCCCACCGAGGCCGCGTGGATCGGCTTGCCGAAGGTCGGCGAGCCCTCGCGCGCGTCGACAGTGACGAGCTTGTCCGAGCCGTCGCCGAGCCCCTCGACGCCGAGCGTCCAGACGTAGACGAAATCCTCGACGCCGGTGATCTTGGCCATGTAGGGCGACTGGCAGGTCTCGTCGGCGAGGGCCGGCCCCGTCGCCAGCAGAAGGGCGGCGGCGCCCGCGCGCCACGCCGCGCGCACGCCGGACGGTCCCGAGTGGATCCTGCTCATGGATCTCTCCTCCCCGCCCCCTGCCCGCGCCGACATCCTCCCGCCTCGACCGGCCCGGACGGGGCGGCGGGGAGCGGGATCGTGGCGACACCTGTTGCGATCATGCTTCGCCAATTCGGCGGGGGTGTCAATCACGCGACCCGGGCCGCCGGGATCTCCCCCGGCCCGGGCCCGCGGACCGCTCACGGGTCCTCCTTGACGAAGACCACGACGGCGTTGGCCGGCAGGACCACCGCCGCCGAGTGCGGCAGTCCGTGCAGCGGCGGGCCGCCCGCCTCGATCGCGCCGGAATTGCCGGCGACCGCCGGATTGACCCAGCCGTCGTAGACGTCGCTGTTGAAGGCCTCGCGCCACGTCCCGCCCCGCGGGAACCCGAGGGCGTAGCCGTGCCGCGTGGCCTCCGCCAAGCTCGCGGCGACGACCACGTCCCGCCCCTGGCCCGGCAGCCAGCGATGATACGCGATGACGCGGTTGAGATTGTGGACGTGGAAGACGTTGATCTCGCCGCGGGTCAGCGCCGGCTGCGCCCGGCGCAGGCCGATCAGCTCGCGCGTGAAGCGCAGGAAATCCGCCATCGCCCGGTCCTGCCGCAGGCCGTCCCACCAGATGCGGTGGTCGGGATCGTCGGGGGAATCGCTCCAGAGCTTGTCCTCCAGGAACTCCTGACCCATGAACAGGAGCGGGATGCCGGGGCCGGTGAGGAGCAGGCCCGTCGCGACCCGCGAGCGGCTGCGCGCGTACCACGAGCGCGCGTTCGACGGATCGGCGGCGGCCGGGACGCGCGGGCGCCGGTCCTTCGCCTCGTGGGCGACGAGCAGGACGTCGTGGTTCTCCAGCATCTGGACCGCGCGCCAGCGCTGCGGGAGGCCGTTCCACGCCGCCAGGGCCTGCGCGACCGGGTCGAGGTTCACGTCCGCGTCGCGCCCGCCCGCCGCCTGGGCGAGCGCCTGCCGCACGCTCTCGCGCAGGCCCGCGTGCCAGACGAGGTCGAAGCCCGCGCCGCCCTCCGCCGCCGGGCGCACGCAGGCGGCCTGATCGGGCGCCCAGTACTCCGCGACCTGCACGGCCGAGGGCTTGGCGCCGCGCAGGGCCGCCGTCAGGTCCTGGCAGAAGGACCAGCCGCCGAACGCGTCGATGACGCTCACCTCGTCGTAGCGCAGCCCGTCGACGTGGAATTCCCGGGCCAGGAACACGGCATTGTCGATCAGGAACCGGCGCACCGGGGCGTTCCAGTACGCGAAGACGAGGCCGCCCGCCCAGCCCCGGTCCGTGAAGTAGAGGCTGTCGTTGTTGTTGCCCTGCGGGACCCGGTCGAAGAAGTACAGGCTCTCGTCGCCGAAATCACCGCCCGCGTGATTGTAGACGACGTCGAACAGCACCGCGATGCCGTGGACGTGCAGCAGGTCGACGAACAGGCGCAGCTGCCCGGCGGCGTCCCGGATGTCGGCCGCCGCCACGGGGGCGTGGCCGCGCGCGGCCAGGAGGGCGTTGGCGCGCCGCAGGGAGGGGCCGAGTTCGGCCTCCGGCACCGCATAGGTAAATTCCGGCGAGAAATAGTCGGTGCCGTTGTAGCCGAGGCTGAAGGCGGTCGGGAATTCCACGATCGGCAGCGGCTGCACGGCCGTGACGCCGAGCTCGGCGAGGTAGGGGATCCGGTCGATCGCGTCCAGGAAGGTGGCGACCCGGCCCTGGCGCCGGTCCGCCCCCGCCGCGTCGACGGCGAAGAAGGTCCCGACATGGAGCTGGTAGATGATCAGGTCCTCGTAGGCCGGCGGGCGGAACCCCGCATCGTGCCAGGGATAGGCCGCCGGATCGGTCACCACGCAGTTCCAGTCCGGGGCGACGATCTCGCGCGCGTGAGGGTCGCGCTTGTATCCCCGCGAGCCCGGCCCGTCGACGTAGAACTTGTACTGCGCGCCCGCGCCGACGCCCGGTACGAAGCCGGCCCAGCAGCCGGAGGGATCGCGCACCAGCCGCTGCGCCTCCGCGCGAGGAGACCAGCCGTTGAACGAGCCGGTCACCCACACGCCGAGGGCGCGCGGGGCCCAGCACCGGAAAGTGCAGCCGCCGGGCCTCGCCGTGGCGCCCATCGGCGTGTCGGGACCGATGTGAGTCTGGCTGGCGGGCATGGGACCGTCCTCGCTTCGCTCGCCTCCCCCGATTCGGTCGCGTGCCGCCGTGTTCGGCGGTCATGCCGAATTCCTCTCACGCACACGCTCAGTGTCTCGCCCCGCTCGGGGCCGGAAGATCGCGCACGCCGCACGACAACCCGCATTCAACAGGCGGATGCGGCGAAGCGGATGGACTACGCAAGACAAGGATGTCTGTAACTCCCTTATAGGCGAAGCGCCTCGATTGAGAAGGCCGATGATCCGGCCGCGTCGGAAATTTCGGTCGGCGTTCCGGCCGGACAAATCCGGGCGGATCTGGCGCCGCGACGGTCTCTGCCGGCCCGATCGCTGGCGGGCGGCGACCTTCCTCAGCTTTCGACCGGGAGAATGTCCGCGTCGCGCTCGCCCTCGTCCCGCCTCGCCCGACGGGCGTTCCCCCTCCGCCCGGCCGGGAACCGGCCGCGGGGCGGCGCCCGGCCCGGGCGGCTGCCAAGAGCGGCTGCCAAGAGCGGCTGCCAAGAGCGGCTGCCAAGAGCGGCTGCCAAGAGCGGCTGCCAAGAGTAGCAGCCAAGAGTACCAGCCAAGAGCAGCGGCAGACGAGTCGCGGGAATGCGGCGTCACCGGGGCTGCGACGCCCTCGCTCGCCCTGATTTATTCTCATTCAAATCTGTGCGGCGGCGCGAGATGGGGGTTTCATCTTGCGCGACCGGCCCGGCTCCCGGTAGCTGGGCCGGAACAGGGCTGCCCCGCCCCGGTGCGCGGGAGCGCCCCGGGGCGCCCGGCCACGGGGTCCGCGCCGGAGCGCCGGCCCCTCGCGCGAGGATGCCACGGATGGACGAACTGAACGGACGGATGCTCGGCGTGCAGATCCTTCTCACCGGCGTCATCGCCCGGATGGCCGGCGAGACGCGCGACCCGGTGGGGTTCCTCAGCGAATTCCGCGACGAGATCCGGGCGGTGGTCGGGGGCGTGCGCATCGCGGGCGCCGCCGACGAGGGGCGGGTGCGGGCGAGCGCCCTGGCGGCCGTCGACGAGCTGTTCGCCCTGATGAAGCCCCCGAGCCGGGAATGAGGGCGCTCGACCGGAGTGCGGGCCGTCATCCCGCCCGTTTCGGGAAAGGTTCGGGTTGTTGCTGCCTTGCAACAATACAACCTTAAATGGCAATCTTTCAGCGGATCCGGCCCCGGCGCCCTCCCGGCGACGCAGCAAGGCCCTGATCGCACAAGGGGAAATCTCGACGCCAGCGAGATCCGCAGATCATTCTTGGAAAAAGTCTAATCAGGGACTCTACCTCTGCGTTAGATCGCTGCGATTGCTATAATATTCCTTATTATAATTCCAAACTACGGCGATTGACTGGAAAATTATCCTGCCTTTTTTAGCTTTCATGTCCGGCCCGAGGCGTGGCGCGGCATCCATACAGGGGGCACCATCCGTGAAGCGGCCGAAGCCAGTTCCGCATCTCCGGCGTCGGGCCGGTCACAGCCATCCGACGATGCTGGCGGATCCGAAGGGCGCGGTCGGCGTGGCGTGCGCGGTCGCCGTGGGGTCGGTCGGGACCGCCCAGGCCCAGCAGGCGCCGGCCGCGGCGCTGCCCCCGCTCAACGTCGATGCCCCGATCGTCCGGCCGCGCCCGCCGGCCCCGCAGCCGACCAAGGCGCAGGTGAAGGCCCGCACGGCCCTGCGCCAGGTCGTGCGCGCCCGGCAGGTGGCGGCGCCGCCCGTCGCGGCGCCCGCGCCCAGCCCCGCCGCGGGCGGCGCCGCGGCCCTGGCGCAGCTCGACGTGGGCGGCAGCCCCTACGCGGACCCGGCCGCGCCCTACAAGGCGGACCGCCTCGCCTCCAACCGCTTCACGCAGCCGATCCTGAACACGCCGAAATCGATCACCGTGGTGACGCGGGAGGTCCTCAACGACAAGAACGCGACGAGCTTCCGCGACCTCGCGCGCACCACCGCGGGCGTGACGCTCGGCACCGGCGAGGGCGGCAACGCCTTCGGGGACCGGTTCTTCATCCGCGGCTTCGACGCGCGCAACGACGTCTTCATCGACGGCATCCGCGACCCGTCGGTCAGCGTGCGCGAGAACTTCTTCACCGAGCAGATCGAGATCCTGCGGGGGCCCGCCTCGACCTTCGCGGGCCGCGGCACCGCGGGCGGCGCCGTCAACATCGTCACCAAGCAGGCGGGCTTCGCGGATTTCGTCAGGGGCGAGGGGCAGCTCGGCACTGACGCGACCCGGCGCGTCACCCTCGACGTCAACCAGGTGATCAGCCCGGCCCTGGCCGTGCGTGTGAACGGCCTCTACCAGGAGGCCGGCGTCGCGGGCCGCAACTCCGTCTACGACGACCGCGCCGGCGCCGCGGTGGCCGTGACCCTGAAGCCGGCCGACGGCTGGACCTTCACGGCGAACTACTTCCACACGGACCTGGACAGTCTCCCGGATTTCGGCGTGCCCTTCAACGTGCGGGTGCGCCGGCCCTTTACCGAGAGCATCGTCCCGCGGGACACCTATTACGGCTTCGTCAACCGCGACTTCTACCGCGTCCAGCAGGATACCGGCACCCTGACGGCCGAGTACGCGCCGTCCGACGGCATCAAGCTGAGCAACCGCTTCCGCGCCGCGCATTCCGTGCTCGACTACGTCGGCACCCTGCCCCAGGCGCCGGTGATCCCGGCCAACGGCAACCTCGCCGGCACGACCCTGACCTTGAGCCCGCAGAGCCGCTACCAGACCGTCGACGTCGTGGCGGACGTCGCCGACGCGACCTTCAAGTTCGCGACCGGGCCGATCCTGCACACGGCCGTGATCGGCAGCGAGATCAGCCGCGAGAATGTCGGCCGCGACACCTATGCGGGGCTGCGCTCGGAACTGTCGAGCGCCGGAACCGGCGGCACCTTCACGGGCACCGGCAGCCTGACCGGCGTCAACATCCTGGCGCCGCCCAACCTCCTGCCCTTCGCCCGCAAGCCCTACCGGGCCGGCAACCCGACCACCATCCCGGTCGACACCAAGGCGGCCTACCTGATCGAGACCGCCAATTACGAGGACGTCGTCCTCCTGAACGGCGGCGTCCGCTACGACGATTACAACGTCTCCTCGACGAGCGGCACCAGCACGGTGCGGGCGCATTCGGGCCTGCTGAACTACAATGTCGGCCTGACGGTGAAGCCGCAGCCGTTCCTGAGCCTCTACGGGGCCTACGCGACCTCGTCGAACCCGGTCGGGGCCGAGCTCGACGCGTCGAGCTCGGCCTATGGCGGCCTCAGCCCGACCGCGACCGTCAACCAAGTGTTCGGGCCGGAGCTGAACACCGCCGAGGAGGTGGGCGTCAAGGCGGAGCTGTTCGACCGCCACCTGCTCGCGACCGCGGCCCTGTTCCGCACCACGAAGGAGAATGCCCGCGAGACCGTCGGCACGGGCGCGGCCGCCACCATCGTGGCGGACGCGGCCTACCGCGTGGAGGGCGTCGACCTCGAACTCGCCGGCAAGATCACCGACCGCTGGAGCGTCTTCGGCGGCTACGTGATCATGGACACCAAGGTCACCAAGAGCGCCAATCCGGCCACCATCGGCTACCGGCTCGCCAACATCGCCCACCGCTCCTTCAGCATGCTGACCAAGTACAAGGTCACGAACTGGCTCGAATTCGGCCTGCAGGCGGTCAACAATTCCCGCATCTCCGGCGGCACGCTCGCCTCCAACAACAACGTGCTGCCCTCCTACTGGCGCTTCGACGCCTTCCTGGAGGCGAAGGTCAGCGAGAACCTGACCGTGAAGCTGTACGGTCAGAACCTGTTCGACCGGAAGTACTACGACGCCTTCTATCGCAGCGACGCGCCCTTCACCTTCATCGCCCCGGGCCGCAGCGTCTACCTCATCGCGCAGGCGAAGTTCTGAATCATGCTGGTCTGCATCCCGGAGGTCCTGAGCAAGGACGAGGTCGCCGAGTTCCGCCGCATCATGGACGCGGCGGAGTGGGAGGACGGCCGCGCCACGGCCGGCGCGCAATCGGCGCTCGTGAAGCGCAACGAGCAATTGCCGCCCGACGGCGAGGTGGCGCGCCAGCTCGGCGCGCGGGTCGTGCGGGCCCTGCTCGCCAACCCGCACTTCGTCTCGGCGGCGATCCCGCTCCAGATCTTCCCGCCGCTCTTCAACCGCTACGGCGAGGGGCACCATTTCGGGATGCACGTCGACAACGCCGTGCGGGGCGATCCCCTGACGGGGCTGCGCATCCGGACCGACCTGTCCGTGACGCTGTTCCTGGCCGAGCCCGACGAGTACGACGGCGGCGAATTGGTGGCCGAGGACTATTACGGCACGCAGGAGGTGAAGCTGCCGGCCGGGGACCTCGTCCTCTACCCGTCCTCCAGCCTGCACCGGGTCACCCCGGTGACCCGCGGCACCCGGGTGGCCTCGTTCTTCTGGCTGCAGAGCATGGTCCGCAGCCCGCAGGCGCGCAGCCTGATCTACGACCTCGACGGCGCCATCCAGGGTCTCGCGGCGGAGCTGGGCCAGGATCACGCCGAAGTCGTCAGGCTGGCGGGGATCTACCACAACCTGATCCGCACATGGGCCGAGGTATGAGGGCGAGGGACGAGAGGATGAGGGGCAGAGATCCGAGGGAGCGCGCCGCGCCGCGCCGGCGGCGGGCGTCCGCGGCCTTCCGCGCCGGGCTCGGCGCGTGGCTGATCCTGGCCCTGCTCGGCCTCGCCGGCGCCCCGGGGCGGGCGCAGCCGCAGGGCGCCGCCGCGCCGCCCGACGCGGCCGCGCCCGCTCCGGCGGCCGCGCCCGCTTCGGTGGCCGCGCCCGCTTCGGCGGCTGCGCCCGCTTCGGTGGCCGCGCCCGCTTCGGCGGCGCCGGCCGAGGCGCCGCCCGCGGCCGCCGAACCGGCCCGCGCGCCGCAGGCGGACCGGGCGGAGCCCGCCGCCCGGCCGGCCGCCGCGGCGCCGCAGATCCACGACCTGTCGCCCTGGGCGATGTTCCTGAATGCCGACATCCTGGTGAAGATCGTGATGTCCGGGCTCGCCCTCGCCTCGGTGGTGACCTGGACGATCCTGGCCGCCAAGACGGTCGAGCTCGGCCTGGCGCGGCGCGGCCTCGGCCGGGCCCTCGGCCGCGTCGCCGGCGCGGGCAGCCTCGCCGAGGCCGAGCGGGAGCTCGGCGGGCGCGACACCGTGCTCGACCGGCTCGTGGCGGCCATCCTCGACGAGGTGCGGATCTCGCGCGGCCTCGGCGAGGGCATCAAGGAGCGCGCCGCCTCCCGCTGCGCGGAGATCGTGAAGGCGGAGGGCCGCACCGCCCGCCGCGGCATGGGCGCGCTGGCGACGATCGGCGCCATCTCGCCCTTCGTCGGGCTGTTCGGCACCGTCTGGGGCATCATGAACAGCTTCATCGGGATCGCGAGGGCCCAGACCACCAACCTCGCCGTGGTGGCGCCCGGGATCGCCGAGGCGCTGCTCGCCACCGCCATCGGCCTCGCCGCGGCGATCCCGGCGGTGATCGTCTACAACCACTTCGCGCGGGCGACGCGCGGCTACGGCGAGCTCGTCCAGCGGGCCTCCGGGGCCGCCCAGCGCCTGCTGTCGCGGGATCTCGACCGCGACGGCGAGGCCGGGCGGCGCCTGTCGCTCGCCCGCGCGGCCGAGTAGCCGGGAGGCCCCGATGGCGGTCGCACTGGGCGGCGACGAGGACGACGGCGACGATTTCGGCGAGGCGCACGAGATCAACGTCACCCCGTTCATCGACGTGATGCTCGTCCTCCTGATCATCTTCATGGTGGCCGCGCCGCTCTCGACGGTCGACCTGCCGATCGACCTGCCCTCGTCGAGCGCCCTGCCGCAGAAGAAGCCCGACAAGCCGACCTACGTGACGATCAAGGCGGATCTCGCGGTGGCGATCGGCGAGACGCCGGTCAAGCGGGTCGACCTCGCGCGCACCCTCGACGGGCAGGGCGACGGGCGAAAGGACCGGCGCATCTTCCTGCGCGCCGACCGCGCCGTGCCCTACGGCGAGATGATGGACGTGCTGGAGATCCTGCGCGCCGGCGGCTACCTCAAGGTGGCCCTCGTCGCGCTGGAGGGAGCGCCCGGCGCGGATGCGAGGGGGGCCGGCGGCGCGCCCCCCGCGCCGCGATGACCGGACCGGCTCGCGGCGAGGCCGCGATCGGGCGGGTGGGGCGGACGGCCTGGCCGATCTGGCTCGCGGCCGGCGCCTTCGTGCTGGCGCTGCACGCGAGCGGCCTCGTCCTCGCCCTCGGCGCGGCGGTGCCCGACGAGTCCGACGACCTCGGCGCGAGCGCGCTGGAGATCGGCCTGGAGATGGCCGCGCCGCGCCGCGAGCCCTCCGACCTGCCGCCCGGCCCCGAGGCGGAGGAGGCCGCGGCCGCGCAGGCCATGGTCCAGCAGCAGGCGACCGAGACTCCGACCGAGCTGCCGAAGGCCGTGCCGACCGAGGCGGAGGATCCCGACCGGATCGTCTCGCCCGACGCGACGCGCAAGCCGCAGGAGGACAAGCCCGAGGTCAAGCGGACGGAGACGAGCGCCTCGCAGGACTCCGTCGCCTCGGAGGCGGCCGCCGTCCCGACCTCCGAGACGATGCGGGAGGCGCCGCGCTCGACCGCCCCGGTGCTGGGAACGGGCGAGAGCGCGCGGCGCGCCCGGGTGACCTGGCAGAAGCAGCTCCTCGCCCATCTCGACCGGCACAAGCGCTACCCGAGCGGCGCCGCCCAGGCGACCGGCCAGGTGACGGTGACCTTCGTGCTCGACCGCCTCGGCCGCGTCGCCTCGGCCTCCGTCAGCGCGGGATCGGGCGACGCGGCGCTCGACCGCGCGGCCCTGGCGATGATGCAGCGCGCCGATCCGGTCCCGCCGCCGCCGCCCCTCGTGGCCGACGAGGGCCTCACCTTCGCGATCCCGGTCGTGTTCCGGGCGAAGAAGGGCAAGTGAGGAGAAGGGCACCTGAGGGCGGGACCGCGCGCCCCGCGCCCGTGCGGGCCCGCGCGGCCGCACCGCAGGGGGAGATCCGGGAAGGAGGGCCCCTCACAGCCCCAGTCGCTCGAGGGTGCGCGGATCCTCCCGGCCGCCGTAATAGAGGTCGAGGGCCGCGCGGAACCCCGGCTCGGTCGGCGCCGCGCGGGAGAACAGCGTCATGCTGGAGCGGAACTTCATGTCGTCCGGGGAGCCGAACAGGTCCTGCGCCGTGCAGCCGGTCAGCGCGGTCGCGGCCGCGGTGCAGCGGCGCAGCCGCTCGCCCAGCAGGGGATGGGCGAGGTAGGCCCGGGCCTCCGGCAGACCGCCGATGGCGTAGCGCTGCGCCATGGCGCTGGATCCGAGCCCCGCGACCTGCGGGAAGATGAACCACATCCAGTGGCTCCGCTTGCGCCCGGCCGTCAGCTCGCGCAGGGCCTGATCGTAGGTGCCGCGCTGCGCGGCGACGAACCGCGCGAGATCGTAGGGATCGTCCATGCCGGGCCTCCGGTGCGGAGCGGCGCCGCGATCCCGCGCGCCGCGACACCCCGGGCCAACCCGCGAGGGCCCCCCGGCGATCCGCCGCCCGCCCGGCCGGACGCGGTCTCCGGTTCGCGCGCCCCGCCGGGAGGGGCCGGACAGCCGCGCGGCGAGGTCCCCGCCGATCCCCTTGCCACCAGTTTCGCCACGGCCCGCAGGATCAGTGTCACGACATTTCTCGTTACCCAAGATGTCGTTCCCTGCAAGGACGCCCGCTCGGCCGCGATGTCCCGCAATTGCGACCCCGATCGACTCGCACGGTTGCGGTCCTGTTCGTGCCTCGACGGTGCGGACCGGGCCGGGCGGCTGCTCCCCAGCGGTGACCGACTATGGTAAGGAGCGGCGATTGCCCGCGATGCACTGCTCCATCGGGATCGCTCGTTTCGAATGGCCAATGGGGAGCCACGGATGGCCGACACGGGGGATCCGGCTGGGCCGGCCGAGGGGATCGCCCGCAGCACGCTCGCGATCCTGGCGGCCGACGTGGTGGGCTACTCGCGGTTGGCCGAGATCGCCGAGGAGGACACCCACACCCGGCTGCGCGCGCTCCGGGTCCGCACCATCGATCCCTGCGTCGTCTCCTTCCGGGGCCGCATCGTCAAGAACACCGGCGACGGCCTGATCGCGTCCTTCGACTCGCCGCTCGACGCGGTCGCCTGCGCGATCCAGCTGCAGGACGAGGTCGCCGCCACCGAGCGCGCCCAGCCGGGCGAGCGCAGGATCCGGTTCCGGATCGGCGTCAACGTCGCCTCCACGATCGTCGATTCCGGCGACGTGTTCGGCCGCGGCGTCAACATCGCGGCGCGCCTGCAGGAGATGGCGCCGCCGGGCGGCATCATCATCTCCAAGCCCGTCTTCGACGCGGTCGCGCCGCGCGCGCGGATCAAGGCGGTCGATCTCGGCCCGACCCACCTCAAGAACATGGCGACGCCGGTGCGCGCCTATTCGGTGCTGGGGCACCAGCCCGACACCGACCCGGCGGCGCGGCCGCTGCGCCGGCTGAAGGCCAAGGTTCCGTCGATCGCCGTGCTGCCCTTCCGCACCGAGGGGCGCGAGGCCGGCTCCGACTACATCGGCATGGGACTGGCCAACGACCTGATCGTGGCGCTGCAGAGCGTGCGCGGGCTGCTGGTCATCTCGCGCAGCTCCACCCTGCCCTACCAGGGCCGGGGCGTCGACCGCAGGCGGGTCAGCCGGGAACTCGGCGTGCGCTACGTGCTCAGCGGGTCCGTGGCGGTCAACGGGGCGAGGCTGCGGATCAACGCCAGCCTCGCCGACCAGGAGACCGGCGTCGTGATCTGGGCCGACCGCTACGACGGGTCGACGGCCGACATCTTCGCGCTGCAGAGCCGCATCGCCACCCGCATCCTGTGGAGCATCGCCCCCCACGTCCGCGAGGCCGAATTGAAGCGCGCGCTGCGCAAGCGCTCCGAGAACCGGAACGCCTACGAACTCGTGCTGCAGGCGGTCGACGCCATGTACCTCATGCGCAGTCCCGAATTCCCGAAGGCCCGCGAACTCCTGCAGGACGCGATGCGGGCGGACGAGACCTACGCCACCTCCTTCGCGTACGCGGCCCTCTGGCACATCCACAACGTGGCGCAGGGCTGGGCCGCCGACGTCGGCTCCGAGGCCGAGGAGGCCACGCGCCTCGCGGTCGCCGCCATCGAGCGCGACCCGGCGGACGGCTTCGCGCTCGCGGTCTACGGCCACACCAAGGCGCTCTTCTTCCGCGAATACGCCAACGCGATGCTGATCTTCGAGCGTGCCCTCGAAGCCTCGCCCGGCAACGCGATGGCCTGGACGCTCAGCAGCGGCGTCTACGGCTATGTCGGACAAGGGGAGGCTGCCGTCACCCGTGCGGAGCAGGGGCTGCGTATTTCCCCAGTCGACGTGCAATCATACTTCTATCTCATGTTTCTTGGTCAGGCTCATTATCTCAGTAGAAACTACGAAGAGGCGCTGATCTGGGCGCAAAAAACCTTTTTGCTCAATCCGAGGCTCTGCGCAAATTTGAGGATTCTTGCGGCAACACTGGTTGCTCTGGAGAGAATTCCGGAAGCCAATCTTGCCGCCCGGGCGATCCTCTCGGTGCAGCCGGCTTTTCGCCTGAGAGCTTACGCGGCAAGGTGTCCTTTTTCAGGAATTCTGCTAGAAGAATTCATCGACAGGCTGGAGCGGGCCGGGCTGCCGCACGCATGACCGGAGCCGGCCCCCGGGCGGATCGGAGGGGGTAATGGGAGGCAACTGGTTCGACGCGCTGGGCGGCAACTGGATCAGCCCCATGGGCGGCAACTGGGTCGACGCGGCGGCCTCGCCCGGCCCGCAGGTCTTCGCCATGCGGGCCGACCGGCCGCTGGCGGAGATCCCGGTTCAGGCCGACCTCACCGCCACCTTCCGGGCCTCCGAATGGGATCCCGACCTGATCGCGCTCGCCATCCTGCCGCAATTCATGAAGGCGAAGGTCGGCACCAAGACCTGGGACGCCGCGATCGCGCTGCCGGCGCCGGCCGCCATCACCCAGCCGATGATCGACGACCTCCTGCTCCTGGCGATCACCGAGCGGCCGGACGCGCTCCCGGAGATCGTCCAGCAGCACCAGAACTTCCAGACCTGCTGGCTGCAGCTGCTGAACATCAGCAGGGCCTCCCATCCGCAGACCTACCTGCTGATGAAGCTGATCGCGCGGTGCGGCGAACTGGCCATGATGGTGCTGAAGCTGCGCCACCCGGCGCGGCCGCGGCCGTCCCAGGTCTGCCCGACGCTCTACCCCCCGGTGCCGGTCCCGGGCCACTCCTCCTACCCGGCCGGCCACGCCCTGATCGGGAGCTTCACCTCCGCCTGCCTGGCGGAACTCTTCCCGCCCCCAGCCCAGGCCCAGGCCCAGGCCCTGACCGCGCTGGCCGCGCGGGTCGGCTTCAACCGCGTCATCGCGGGCCTGCACTTCCGCCAGGACGTGGATGTCGGCCTCGACGTCGGCCTGCAGCTGAAGCCCTTCATCAAGCAGTGCCAGCTCTACAAGGACACGCTGGCGGCGGCGCAGGCGGAATGGGCCTGAGCCCGCAGCGCCGAAGCGGTCGCCGCTTCGGCGCAGGAGGCTCTCGCGGCGAAGAGGGGAGGCGTCCGTGGCGCGCAATGTCCCGCATTCCGGGTTCCGTCGCGTTCTCTGGGAGAGGCCGAGCGATCCGGCCCTGGTGCGGGCCGCCGAGAGCGTGGCGGCGCGCGAGCCGCCCGACCGCTGGCTGGACGCCTACCGGGTTCCGGACGGGGTGAGGCTCGACCGCGCGTTCGGGGCGATCCCGATCGGCCCGGGAGCGGGGGCGCGGGAGATCTCCCCCCTGTCCCTCGACCCGCGCCGGTCGGAGCGGTTCCTGGTGCGCGCCATCATCCCGGTGCCCGGCTCCGGCGAGATCCCCGCCACGCTCGACGGCGGCGCGGTCTCTTCCGACGCCGAGGTCGGCACCACCCTGACCTGCGGCAGCAGCCGGGCGGTCGGGACCGAGGCGGACGTGCGGACGCGGCTCGACACCGCCCTGCTCGCCCAGAACGGGCTCGACGGCAGCGGCGTCGCGATCGCCATCGTGGATGGCGGCATCTCCCTGGCGCGGCTCGCCGCGCGGCTCGGCACGCCGCCGCTCCTCGACGCCGGCCAGTCCTGGTCGCCCACGACCATCGTCTCCGTGCCGGGCAGGCACCGGGTCGGGCACGGCACGATGTGCGCCTTCGACGCGCTGATCGCGGCGCCGAAGGCCACCCTGCTCGACGTGCCCGCCCTCGCCGCCCGCTCGGCCGGCGATCACTCGGCGGCCGGGACGGTCGGGGCGGCGATCCAGGCCTACTGGTTCCTGATCACCCGCTGGCTGCTCACCGGGCCGCCGGCCGGCCTCGCGGCGCTCGTGGTGAGCAACAGCTGGGGCATCTACCACCCGAGCCTCGACTTCCCCCAGGGCCATCCGGGCCGCTACGTCGACAACCCGAACCATCCGTTCCGGTTCTACGTCCGCGCCCTGACGCAGAGCGGCACCGACGTCGTGTTCGCGGGCTCGAATTGCGGGCCCGAATGCCCGGCGGCCCCGTGCCTGCAGCGGGTGCAGGGCGCGATCATGGGCGCCAACGCCTATCCGGAGGTGCTCACGCTGGCCGCCTGCACGACCGCCGGGGACCGGCTGGGCTACTCCGCCAAGGGTCCGTCGATCGCCGGGATGACGCCGCAGAAGCCGGACGTGACGGCCTACAGCCACTTCCTCGGCTCGCTCAGCCGGAGCCGGTTCACGCCCGACGGCGGGACCTCGGCGGCCTGCGCGGTCGCCGCCGGCTGCGTCGCGGCGCTCCGCACCCGGGCGAAGCCGGCCACCACCTCCGCCGCCGCGATGGCGCAGGTCCTGCGCGCGACCGCCCTCCAGACCGGGCCCCCGGGGTGGAACGCCGAGCGCGGCCACGGCGTCCTGCGGCCCGTCGAGGCGGGCCGCAGCCTGGGGCTGATCCCCTGACCCGGCCGCGGGCCGGGCGACCCCGGCCCCGCCTGATCCCAGCGGTCATGGGACATGACCGGCGGGTCCGTTCTCGACTCGTCGCCGAGCTGCCGGCTTGGGGCGCGCAATCGAGAGGGTCGACGGCCCGGTGCGTCGGCATCCCGGGCCGTCGGGATCACTGCATGGTGGGCATCACGAAGTCGGCCCCCGCCCGGATGCCGGTCGGCCAGCGGGTCGTGATCGTCTTGAGGCGGGTGTAGAACCGGACGCCCTCCGGCCCGTGCATGTGGTGGTCGCCGAACAGCGACGCCTTCCAGCCGCCGAAGGAGTGGAAGGCCATCGGGACCGGGATCGGCACGTTGATGCCGACCATCCCGACCTCGATCTGGTGGGCGAATTCCCGCGCGGCGTCGCCGTCCCGGGTGAAGATCGCCGTGCCGTTGCCGAATTCGTGCGCGTTGATGAGCTCCGCCGCCGTGGCGTAATCGGGGACGCGGGCCACGGCGAGCACCGGCCCGAAGATCTCCTCCTTGTAGATCCGCATCTCGGGCGTGACGCGGTCGAACAGCGTGCCGCCGACGAAGAAGCCGTTCTCGTAGCCCTGGAGCGTCAGGCCGCGCCCGTCGACGAGGAGCTCGGCGCCCTCGGCGACGCCCTGGTCGATGTAGCCGCGCACCTTGTCGAGGTGCTGGCGCGTGACGAGCGGCCCCATCTCGGCCTCCGGATCGGTGCCGGGGCCGACCTTCAGCGCGCGCACCTTCGGGACCAGCCGCGCGATCAGCGCGTCGGCGGTCTTCTCGCCCACCGGCATCGCCACCGAGACCGCCATGCAGCGCTCGCCCGCCGAGCCGTAGGCGGCGCCCATCAGCGCGTCGACCGCCTGGTCGAGGTCGGCGTCCGGCATGATGATCATGTGGTTCTTGGCGCCGCCGAGCGCCTGGGCGCGCTTCCCCTGGCTCGTCGCGGTCGCGTAGATGTGGCGGGCGATCGGGGTCGAGCCGACGAAGCTCACCGCGTTCACGCCGGGGCTGAGCAGGAGCGCGTCGACCGCCTCCTTGTCGCCCTGCACCACCGAGAAGACGCCGTCGGGCAGGCCCGCCTCCCGCAGCCACTCGGCGAGCAGCAGGGCGGCGGAGGGATCGCGCTCGGAGGGCTTCAGGATGAAGCAGTTCCCGCAGGCCAGGGCGACCGGGAACATCCACATCGGCACCATGGCCGGGAAGTTGAAGGGCGTGATGCCGGCCACCACGCCGAGCGGCTGGCGCAGGGAGTGGGAATCGACCCGGGTGCCGACATTCTCGGTCACCTCGCCCTTGAGGAGCTGCGGCGCGCCGGTGGCGAATTCCACCACCTCCATGCCGCGCAGGATCTCGCCCTTGGCGTCGGAGAGCACCTTGCCGTGCTCGGCGGTGATCACGGCGGCGAGCGCGTCGGCGCGCGCCTCCAGGAGGCCGAGGAACCGGTTGAGGATGCGGGCGCGGCGCAGGGGCGGGGTGGCCGCCCAGGCCGGGAAGGCCGCCCGGGCGCTCGCCACCGCCGCCTCGACCTCGTCGCGGCTCGCGAGCGCCACCGCGCCGGTCTGCTCGCCGGTGGCCGGGTTGAAGACGGGCGCCGTCCGGCCCGAGCGGCCCGGCACGCGGGCGCCGTTCACGAAGTGGTCGATCGGGGAGATCATGGCGGGGGTGCCTTCCTGTCCGGCCCGCTCCGGGCCGCCTGTTGACGGGCTGTTCTGGGCCGACAAAAATCGCGGCTCAATGGCAGATCCCGCCCAACCGTTGTGCGGAGTTTCGCGCCCCTGGGGGCACGCCCGTGCGGGTCGCGCCCGGACGGGTGGTGCCCGTGAGCCGGGAGCGCCGATGAACTGGGACCACCTGCAGGTCTTCCTGGCGGTCGCCCGCTCCGGCCAGATGCTGGAGGCCGGCCGCCGGCTCGGCCTCAACCACGCCACGGTGGCGCGCCGGATCGAGGGGCTGGAGGCGGCGCTCGGCGCCACGCTGTTCCACCGCCGGCCGCACGGCTCCGTGCTGACCGAGGCGGGCGAGGGCCTCGTGCCGGTGGCCGAGCGGATCGAGGCCGAGGTGCTCGCCGCGACCGCGCGGCTGCGGGCGCAGGAGGCCGAGCCGACCGGCACGGTGCGGATCGGGGCGCCGGACGGGCTCGGCAACCTCTTCCTCGCCCGGGAACTCGGCCGGCTCGCCCGCCGCCACGCGGGGCTGATCATCGAGCTCGTGCCGCTGCCGCGCTCCTTCTCGCTGTCGCGGCGGGAGGCGGACCTCGCCATCGGCCTCGACCGGCCCAGCCACGGGCGGCTGATCCTGTCGAAGCTCTCCGATTACAGCCTCGGCCTCTACGCGGCGCGCGACTACCTCGACCAGGCGGGCGCGCCGGCCGGCGAGGCGGACCTGGCCGCCCACCCGGCGGTGATCGGCCTCGACGACTACGCCTACGCCTCGGCCCTCGACTACGCGGCCTTCCTGCAGGACCGGGCGCGGCGGGTCTTCCGCTGCGCCGGGGCGGTCGGGCAGCTCGAAGCGGTGCGGGCCGGGGCGGGCATCGGCATCCTGCACGATTTCGCGGCCGCCGGCTGCCCGGACCTCGTGCGGGTCCTGCCCGGGATCCAGTTCCGGCGGACCTACTGGCTGATGTCGCATCCCGACAGCCACGAGGCGCGCCGGGTCGCCGCCTGCCGGGACTTCATCACCCGGCGCTTCCGGGAGGAGCGCGACCGCTTCCTGCCGCGCCGGTCCGCCGGCCCGGTCCCGCCGGACGCGCCCTGACCAGGCGCAGCGCTGCCGAGGCCGGTCTCCGCCGCTCGGGTTCTCCGCCTCTCGGGTTCTCCCCCTCTCGGGTTCTCCGCCGCTCGGGTTCTCGGCCTTTCGGGTTTTCCGCCTTTCGCTGCCGCGCCCATCCGGCAGGCGCGCGCGGCCCGGCGCCCGCCCGAGGGAGGTCGGCCCACCCCAATCCTGCCCGTCGCGGCCCTACGAGCAAACCGGGCCCGGCGAGGTCATGGCCTTCACCCGTGATCATTTCCTACAACAACCACTTGCGGAGGCGGCCTTTCGCAGGCATCCTGTGCAACCACAGATGGCCAGTAATGATGCCGCTTTTCTCAAATCCTCGATGACGGAGGGCGTGGTGGCTGGCGATATGGATTTTCAAGAGTCGGTAGTATTTCACGCGGTGCGAGGACCCGACGCGCAACCACATCTTTCTCCGCAAGGGCGCGCCTTGCCGGTGCTCCAACAATATGGACGTATTGCGATTACGTTGGGAGATGTCGGCGTGACGTCGCCGATCAACGAGGAGAATTTGTATGAAACTGAGAGGCTGGGGCTCGATGCGTTTCGCCTTCGGAGCGAGCAATCCTACAGGAAGGCCAAGGCGAACCGGCCCGCGAACGCGCTGACCTGGGGCGGGGATGGCCCGCGCGCGCCGCTCGACAAGGGCGACCTCGAACGTTCGTTCGATCCGCCGCCCGGAGCCCCGGCGGCTTACAGGCTGATCGGCCGCGTGGCGGCCGGTCTCGTCATCGTCTCCGGCCCCGGAGCGCTCGCGTTCACGCAAGCCGAACGGACCAAGATCGTCGCCGAAGTCCAGAACGCCCATGCTTGGCTAAGCTCGCAAAGTCCTGCGAAGGACGTCACGTTCGTACCGATCATCAATCAGGTTGACGTGACCGCCGCCGACAATCCGCAAGGTGGCAGCTATGAGAGCCAGGAGCAGTTTTGGCGGGATGAGGCGCTCTCCCAGCTTGGTCACGACGCGGGGACGGCCGGTATCGCACAATTTTTGCAAAGCATGCGCCAGAGCGTGGCGGCGGATTATTATTACTGCGCGTTCTTTGTAAAGTATACGACTTTTCATTTTGCCTATGCGCATCCTGAGAGCGCGTACCTTGTTCTCAACTACTACAACGACAGCTGGGGGGCCGACAATATCGACCGTGTTTTTGCGCGCGAGTCCTGCCACATCTTTGGTGCGCCGGATGAGTATGC